>NZ_JBGBDC010000024.1:0-556 GCF_041107495.1 Comamonas sediminis | reverse complement strand
ATTTATTAAACGCTGAACTGCCAGCTCACTCTGATAGGTGTTCATCCCCTTACCCAGAACTGCTTTTGAGCCATAGGCACGGATCAATCGCAAGCCTTGAGCAGCAGCAATAACTGTTTGAACGTCTGACTTTTGCTTTGTGATCCCCACAATATCAACACTGACGCGATAACTACCTTCCAATGCAGGCTGCGCGACATACACCCAACCCGATTCGCTGCCACCTCTTGGAATCGTTACCTGCGTTATCAGATTTCCACCTGTCGCCTGATCGTACAAACCATTTACGACTCCTAATGGATTTTTATCCGTAATTTCCAAATTTATTGGCAATGCCTGCATTGCGGTATGGCTACTTGAATAATAAGAGCCAGGCACTTGCAATTGAATTACAAAATTATCTCTAACACTTGCAGTAGATCTCGCGCCATCAATATTTCTAAATATCACCTGCGGCTCAATAACATCCACCGGCAATGGCGTCGATGCGGTAGCTCCCGTAGCAGTAGCCTCTATCTCTGTACTGCCAACATCTAAACCAGTAGCAATAAAATTA
>NZ_JBGBDC010000023.1:0-570 GCF_041107495.1 Comamonas sediminis | reverse complement strand
CAGCCGTTTGATCCGGGAATCCGGAGTCAACAACAAAACAGTCTCTTGCGAAACCGCTTTGGTGTTGAGTGATAAGTGTCTATCGGAGCCTGGCATGACAACCAGGTTATTGGTGGAGGATGACGGGATCGAACCGACGACCCCCTGCTTGCAAAGCAGGTGCTCTCCCAGCTGAGCTAATCCCCCTTTGATCGTCTATAACCTGCGCATTGCGGCGTTGCTACTTCCTCACATACGTAAGTATGCTTCGTCATTCGCGCCTTGCACTGCTTGGTTCTAGCCAATCAACATGCCATCCGTCGGAACCGTAATGGTGGGTCTAGTTGGGCTCGAACCAACGACCCCTGCGTTATCAACACAGTGCTCTAACCAGCTGAGCTACAGACCCATTCCAATTCTTTGCAAGTGCTGTGTCTTGTACAGACCCAGCCTTTAAAAGCTTTGGCTTGTTCCAACAACCGATAAGTGTGGACGTTCAATCTTGATTGCTTTGTTTCCAGAAAGGAGGTGATCCAGCCGCACCTTCCGATACGGCTACCTTGTTACGACTTCACCCCAGTCACGAACCCC
>NZ_JBGBDC010000022.1:0-1053 GCF_041107495.1 Comamonas sediminis | reverse complement strand
GGCCTGGAGACCCTGTCTCTGTCGCTGCCCGCCGTCATCACCACCGACCTGCGCCTGAACGAGCCGCGCTACGTCACCTTGCCCAACATCATGAAGGCCAAGAAAAAGCAGCTCGACACCGTCAAGCCAGAAGAGCTGGGTGTGGACGTGAGCCCGCGCCTGAAGACCCTGAAGGTGCAAGAACCCGCCAAGCGCGGCGCCGGCGTGAAGGTGCCCGATGTGGCCACCTTGATCGACAAGCTCAAGAACGAAGCAAAAGTAATCTAAGCCTGCCGCTCAAAAGGAAACCTACAAATGACCGCTCTCGTTATTGCAGAACACGACAACCAAACGATCAAGACCGCCACGCTCAACACCGTCACCGCAGCGCTGGCTTGCGGCGGCGATGTGCATGTGCTCGTCGCAGGCGAAGGCGCAGCAGCTGCAGCCCAAGCTGCAGCGCAGATCGCAGGCGTAGCCAAAGTCATCCTGGCCGAAGGCCCGGCGCTCAAGGATGGCCTGGCTGAAAACCTGGCAGCGCAAGTGCTGGCCCTTGCCGGCAACTACAGCCACATCCTGGCGCCAGCCACCGCCTCGGGCAAGAACGTCGCCCCGCGCGTGGCCGCCAAGCTCGACGTCGCCCAGATCAGCGACATCACCAAGGTGGTGAGCGCCGACACGTTCGAGCGCCCCATCTACGCGGGCAATGCCATTGCCACCGTGCAATCGGTCGATGCCACCAAGGTCATCACCGTGCGCGGCACCGGCTTTGATGCCGCCGCGGCCACCGGTGGCTCGGCGCCAGTCGAGAACGCCGCAGCGGTTGAGGGCAGCGGCAAGAGCAGCTTTGTGGGCCGCGAAGTGACCAAGAACGACCGCCCGGAGCTGACGGCCGCCAAGATCATCGTCTCCGGTGGCCGCGCGCTGGGCAGCGCCGAGAAGTTCAGCGAAGTGATGACCCCGCTGGCCGACAAGCTGGGCGCAGCCATTGGCGCCAGCCGCGCTGCGGTGGATGCGGGCTACGCGCCCAACGACCTGCAAGTGGGCCAGACCGGCAAGATCGTCGCGCCCCAG
>NZ_JBGBDC010000021.1:0-1088 GCF_041107495.1 Comamonas sediminis | reverse complement strand
CGCAGACCTTCTTCCATAGCGATGGGGTTGATCAGCTTGACGGTGATCGACACGTTGTCGCCAGGCATAACCATTTCCTTGTCAGCTGGCAGCTCGATGGCGCCGGTCACGTCCGTGGTACGGAAGTAGAACTGAGGACGGTAGTTGTTGAAGAATGGGGTGTGGCGGCCGCCTTCGTCCTTGCTCAGCACATACACTTCAGCGGTGAAGTGGGTGTGTGGCTTGATCGAGTTAGGCTTGCACAGCACTTGGCCACGCTCCACGTCTTCACGCTTGGTGCCGCGCAGCAGCAGGCCAACGTTGTCACCAGCTTGACCTTGGTCCAGCAGCTTGCGGAACATTTCCACGCCGGTCACGGTGGTCTTGACGGTGTCCTTGATACCGACGATTTCGATTTCTTCGCCGACCTTGATGATACCGCGCTCGATACGGCCGGTCACCACGGTACCACGACCGGAGATGGAGAACACGTCTTCCACGGGCATCAGGAAAGCACCGTCCACAGCGCGCTCTGGCGTTGGGATGTAGGTGTCCAGCGCTTCAGCCAGACGCAGGATGGCAGGCTCACCCTTGTCGGATTGGTCGCCTTCCAGAGCCAGCTTGGCCGAGCCGCGGATGATGGGGGTGTCGTCGCCTGGGAAATCGTACTTGTCCAGCAGTTCGCGGACTTCCATTTCCACCAGCTCCAGCAGCTCTTCGTCATCCACCATGTCGCACTTGTTCAGGAACACGATGATGTAAGGCACGCCCACCTGGCGAGCCAGCAGGATGTGTTCACGGGTCTGGGGCATGGGGCCGTCAGCAGCCGAGCAAACCAGAATAGCGCCGTCCATCTGAGCAGCGCCGGTGATCATGTTCTTCACATAGTCGGCGTGACCAGGGCAGTCCACGTGAGCGTAGTGGCGGTTAGCCGTTTCGTACTCAACGTGTGCGGTATTGATGGTGATGCCGCGTGCCTTTTCTTCAGGAGCAGCGTCGATTTCGTCGTACTTCTTGGCTTCGCCGCCGAACTTGGCAGACAGCACGGTTGCGATAGCAGCCGTCAGCGTGGTCTTGCCGTGGTCCACGTGACCAATGGTGCCCACGTT
>NZ_JBGBDC010000020.1:0-1426 GCF_041107495.1 Comamonas sediminis | reverse complement strand
GGGAGGGGCCGATCAAAGTTATAGGGTCAAGCCGCACGAGCAATTAGTATTGGTTAGCTTAACGCATTGCTGCGCTTCCACACCCAACCTATCAACGTCCTGGTCTAGAACGACTCTTCAGGGGGGTCAAGCCCCCGGCAGATCTCATCTTGGAACGAGTTTCCCGCTTAGATGCTTTCAGCGGTTATCTCTTCCACACATAGCTACTCGGCAATGCCACTGGCGTGACAACCGATACACCAGAGGTGTGTCCACTCCGGTCCTCTCGTACTAGGAGCAGGCTTCCTCAAATCTGCAGCGCCCACGGAAGATAGGGACCAAACTGTCTCACGACGTTTTAAACCCAGCTCACGTACCTCTTTAAATGGCGAACAGCCATACCCTTGGGACCGACTACAGCCCCAGGATGAGATGAGCCGACATCGAGGTGCCAAACACCGCCGTCGATATGAACTCTTGGGCGGTATCAGCCTGTTATCCCCAGAGTACCTTTTATCCGTTGAGCGATGGCCCTTCCATACAGAACCACCGGATCACTATGTCCTGCTTTCGCATCTGCTCGACTTGTCAGTCTCGCAGTTAAGCACGCTTATGCCATTGCACTATCGTCACGATGTCCGACCGTAACTAGCGTACCTTCGAACTCCTCCGTTACGCTTTGGGAGGAGACCGCCCCAGTCAAACTGCCTACCATGCACTGTCCCCGATCCAGATCATGGACCAAGGTTAGAACCTCAAACACACCAGGGTGGTATTTCAACGTTGGCTCCATGAGAACTAGCATCCTCACTTCAAAGCCTCCCACCTATCCTACACAGATCTGTTCAAAGTCCAATACAAAGCTACAGTAAAGGTTCATGGGGTCTTTCCGTCTTTCCGCGGGGAGATTGCATCATCACAAACATTTCAACTTCGCTGAGTCTCAGGAGGAGACAGTGTGGCCATCGTTACGCCATTCGTGCAGGTCGGAACTTACCCGACAAGGAATTTCGCTACCTTAGGACCGTTATAGTTACGGCCGCCGTTTACTGGGACTTCAATCAAGAGCTTGCACCCCATCATTTAATCTTCCAGCACCGGGCAGGCGTCACACCCTATACGTCCACTTTCGTGTTTGCAGAGTGCTGTGTTTTTATTAAACAGTCGCAGCCACCTATTCTTTGCAACCCCGTTTAGCTCCATTTGTTCAACTTCACTTACTTGGGGCACACCTTCTCCCGAAGTTACGGTGTCAATTTGCCGAGTTCCTTCTCCTGAGTTCTCTCAAGCGCCTTAGAATACTCATCTCGCGCACCAGTGTCGGTTTGCGGTACGGTCGTGTGTAGCTGAAGCTTAGTGGCTTTTCCTGGAAGCTGGGTATCACTCACTTCGTCTGCAAGCAGACCCGTTATCACCCCTCATCTTAGCCCGGCGGATTTGCCTACCG
>NZ_JBGBDC010000019.1:0-1556 GCF_041107495.1 Comamonas sediminis | reverse complement strand
CCCATGGGGCTGATGACATGGGTGCGCCTGCCTCTCGCGTCATAGCGGATTTGGGTGGCGTGGCCTAGCGGGTTGGTGGCCTTGGTCACATTGCCTGCGGCATCAACTTCCAAATTGGTTTTACGGTTCAGTGCATCGGTCTTGCTGATGGGCGCCCCGCGCAAGTCGTACGCCATCTTTCTCGTGTGCCCCTCGCCATCGGTTTGTGCTGTGACGTTGCCCGCGCTGTCGTACTGCCAGCTCTGGGTAATCGCATCCGCCTGGGTGGCATCCCCGGCACCTTTGGTGCTGCTGATGAGCTGGCTATATTGGTCGTAGGTGTAGAGGGTGGTGCGCTGCTCGGGCAGGCCTTTGGCCTCCACCCATTCGATGACATTGCCTTTGCTGTCATAGCGCCAGGTACTCACAACCCCCAGCTGGTTGGTGTAGCTGCTCTGCCTGCCAAACACGGGCTCATACGTGTACTTCTCCACGCTGCCATCTGGATGGGTGATTTGCAGCGGCTGGTAGTTGCTGTCGTAGGTCGTGGTGGTGCTGTAGCCCCGGGCGTTGGTGTACTTTTGGCTGTAAGCGCCATCCCATTGGTTGGAGGCGGTCTTTTTACCGTTGAAGGTACGGCTGAGCTCATTGCCTTGCAGGTCGTACTGGGTGACGGTGGCGTTGCCTCTGCAGTCGGTGTAGGTAACCTCGAACACCCTTCGCTCGCGCAGGTAGTTGTTGGCGCCCGTGGATGCGCAGCCGCTTTGCCCGTCAAACTGCCCCACGCGGCCGCCGCCCCAGAGGTTGGCGAGCTTTTGCGTTGTGCCGCTGGTGCCGGTGGGGTCGATAGTGACGCCCTTCTTGCCCAGGCTCAGCATGGGCTCGGGCGCGGGGATGCTTTGGATGTACTGGGCGGTGATCTTGAGGCCCAGCGGGTCGGTGCGGCTGGTGATCTGGCCGTTGGCGTCGTACTCGTACTTCCAGGCGTGGCCCATGACGTCGGTGACCTGGGCCAGGCGCTGGCCTGCCCATTGGTAGCTGACGCTGCGCCCGGCCAGGTCTTCTATCTTGGTGATCAGGCCCCCCGCCATGGTGACGGTGTAGATGGTTTTGCCCCCGTGGTCCAGGATGCGGGCGCTGGTGGCACTGTCGTAGGCGAAGCTGACTTTGACGCCGCTGGCGTTGGCGTAGCTTTGGATGACGCCGTCTGCGCTGTAGTTGATGGTGTTGCCAAAGCGGTCGTACCACTGCCAGCCGGTGTGCTGGCCTGCGGCATCCTTGAGTCGTTTGATGTAAACGGGTGCGTTGCCTTTGCTCTTGGCCATGTACAGATCGCTTTGGCCGCTGCGCTCGTAGAGCACTCCTACCCGCTCGATAACCTTGGCGTCGCTGCCCAGCGGATCGAGCTCAAAGCTGAGCGGTGCCCAGGCGGGGTTGAGCCACCAGCGCCCCTGGCTCCAGGAGCGGGCAATGTCGAGGCTGCCGCCCAGCACTTTGACGCTCAGGTCGGTGTTGCTCTCCTGGTACTCGCCATTGATCCAGTTGATGCGGGGCTCGCCGGCTTTGGCGACTGGGGT
>NZ_JBGBDC010000017.1:0-1843 GCF_041107495.1 Comamonas sediminis | reverse complement strand
GACTACAGGCTTGAACCAACATATCCAACAGTTGGCTGAGCTAACCTTCTTCGTCCCCACATCGCACTACACATCGGTACGGGAATATTGACCCGTTTCCCATCAGTTACGCATCTCTGCCTCACCTTAGGGGCCGACTTACTCTACGCCGATGAACGTTGCGTAGAAAACCTTGCGCTTACGGCGAGCGGGCTTTTCACCCGCTTTAACGCTACTCATGTCAGCATTCGCACTTCTGATACCTCCAGCATCCGTTACCAGACACCTTCACAGGCTTACAGAACGCTCTCCTACCACGCACAGCAAAACTGTGCATCCGCAGCTTCGGTAACTGGCTTAGCCCCGTTACATCTTCCGCGCAGGACGACTCGATCAGTGAGCTATTACGCTTTCTTTAAATGATGGCTGCTTCTAAGCCAACATCCTGACTGTTTTAGCCTTCCCACTTCGTTTCCCACTTAGCCCGTTTTAGGGACCTTAGCTGGCGGTCTGGGTTGTTTCCCTCTTGAGTCCGGACGTTAGCACCCGGTGCTCTGTCTCCCAAGCTGTACTCTGCGGTATTCGGAGTTTGCATAGGTTTGGTAAGTCGCCATGACCCCCTAGCCTAAACAGTGCTCTACCCCCGCAGGTAATACTTGAGGCACTACCTAAATAGTTTTCGGAGAGAACCAGCTATTTCCAAGTTTGTTTAGCCTTTCACCCCTATCCACAGCTCATCCCCTAGTTTTGCAACACTAGTGGGTTCGGACCTCCAGTACCTGTTACGGCACCTTCATCCTGGCCATGGATAGATCACTTGGTTTCGGGTCTACACCCAGCGACTTGTCGCCCTATTCGGACTCGATTTCTCTGCGCCTTCCCTATTCGGTTAAGCTTGCCACTGAATGTAAGTCGCTGACCCATTATACAAAAGGTACGCCGTCACCCCTAAGGGCTCCGACTTTTTGTAAGCATGCGGTTTCAGGATCTATTTCACTCCCCTCCCGGGGTTCTTTTCGCCTTTCCCTCACGGTACTTGTTCACTATCGGTCGATGATGAGTATTTAGCCTTGGAGGATGGTCCCCCCATATTCAGACAGGGTTTCTCGTGCCCCGCCCTACTTGTCTGCAGCCTAGTACCACCAATGCGTTTTCACATACGGGGCTATCACCCACTATGGCCGGACTTTCCATTCCGTTTTGTTAACACACTGACTATCACTGCAAGGCTCTTCCGAATTCGCTCGCCACTACTATCGGAATCTCGGTTGATGTCTTTTCCTCTGGGTACTTAGATGTTTCAGTTCTCCAGGTTCGCTTCACTAAGCTATGTATTCACTCAGTGATACCTATTGCTAGGTGGGTTCCCCCATTCAGAAATCTCCGGATCAAAGTTTATTTGCCAACTCCCCGAAGCTTATCGCAGGCTATCACGTCTTTCGTCGCCTATCATCGCCAAGGCATCCACCACATGCTCTTAGTCACTTGACCCTATAACTTTGATATCTATCGCTAGATCTCTTAGCTCAAGAAGCAAGCAACTGCTTTGCGAGGTCTCTCACCTCGCGCGTTATGCCGTAATGTGAATATCTTTGCTGTAAACCCAGTTTCCCAGATTCACATTCTTGAAGAATATTCGTCATTACTGAATAAAAATTGCTCATCGCAAAGTTTCATTCGTTTTGACGCAATCAAATTGTTGCTGGCGGCACGGTGCAGTAAAACCTTTACGAATTTCTGCTTTCCACCAGCAACGCTGATTTTCGACTCTATGAATTTTTAAAGAACAGCCGTTTGATCCGGGAATCCGGAGTCAACAACAAAACAGTCTCTTGCGAAACCGCTTTGGTGTTGAGTGATAAGT
>NZ_JBGBDC010000016.1:0-5159 GCF_041107495.1 Comamonas sediminis | reverse complement strand
GGTCAACTTGCGCTGTGCTGCAGCGGATGTGTGTGCCACTCCAACCTCAGTGACGATACCTGCAGGGCAAAGTACGGTTAATTTTATTGCGACTGGCATTGATATTGGATCGACACAAATCGAAGCAGCGGCGATAAACCATGATGCGAGCTATCTCAATGTGGAAACTATTTTTCCAGTTTTACGTGTTAGAAATGTTCCAAGCTCAGCTGTGATTGGAAATGGCTTCAATGCAATATATGTGGATGCAGAAGTGCCTGGTGCTTACTATTCAACAAGCCAGCTGCCCTCGGCTTCTTTTCCGGTCACTTTTACAAGCTCAATACCCTCCGTCGGGAAAATCACCAGCCCGGTCACTTGGACCAAGGGGGCGGGCTCCTCTAACCGGGCCACCTTCACCGCTATATCCCCCGGTACCACCCAAATCACAGCCAGCAGCCCCGGCTTTGTACCGGCCACCAGCGGCGTGATCACCGTCAACCCATAAGAAGGAGAAGACCATGCAACTCTCCCACATCACTTCGTTATTCACCCGCAGGGCCTGGGCCTCGCTATGCCGGAGGACGGCCACGGTGAGTAAACAGCACAGCCAAACCATGGCAACGGTGGTACTGGCAGGCACCGCGCTGGCAGGCGGCGCCGTCGCACTGGCGGCAGGCAATGCCAAGCTCAGTATTGCCGATGGTGTTGTCGTTAAATTTGGCGAAGGCGCTGGTATCAATGTGCGTGACCAGCTGCAAACGGGCGCCCATGTGCTGTTTACCAGCCAGTTCGATGACAGCGCGATTGCAGCCACCAACCCAGAGCCAGGCACTGCAGAAGCAGGTGATTGGTTAGGCGTACTGGTGGACGCAGATGTGCCTGCGGCCAGCCTCAAACTCGACGGCCTGCAGATTCGCTATGCCGGTGGTACAGCGGGCTTGCCCAGCTATATGAACGGCGGCGCCGGCCTGGTTGTGCATGGTGGTAGCTATAGCTTCAACCGCTTGCAGCTCAGCCACAATGCCATCGGCATTCGAGTAATCGGGAGTGGCAGCCCCAGCATCAGCGCGTCCCGCATCACCCACAACGAGGTGGGCGTGTTGGCCGAGCAAGGTGCGGCGCCTTCTATCGCTGAATCCGATATTTCCGCCAATACCCAGTTTGGGGTGCGCAACACCCAGCCCGCCGCCGTGGTGCAAGCGCGTGGCAACTGGTGGGGGCATGCCAGCGGCCCCAAAGATGCGGTAGGCAACCCTGCAGGCCAGGGCAATGCCGTCAGCACCGGGGTGGACTATGGCAGTTATCTCGGTGCAGAGCCGGTGCTGAACTGCACGATGGCGCCCACCCAGGGCTATGTCACCCGGGTTCGCAATGTTGAGTTGGTCCTGGAGTGCCCGCAGGCAGCGCAGTACCGCATCCAGGAATCGGACCAGTTTGGCGATTCACTGCCTTGGCAGGCGATGGCAAGCCATCCGAACAAGGTGGTCTACACCTTGTCCAGCGGCGGTGGCGACAAGATGCTGTATGTGCAGTTCCGCACGGTGCAGAACAAGACCAACCAGTTCTCGCTTAGCCAGCCTATTGCCTATGCGCCTGAAGGCCCTGTGGTGCAATTCAGCCAACCTGCAGCGAACGCGGTGCTGGAGCAAGACACCACCATTGCGGTAACGGCCAGCGATGCTGAGGGCCTGCGGGATGTGGAGATCTTGGTGAACGACAAACGCCTGGCGCTGCTGAGCGCCGCGCCCTACCAAGTGCAATGGTCCCTGGTGGGTGTGCCCAACGGCAATTACACCCTCAAAGCCAAGGCTACCAATACCGCCGGCTTGAGCAACACCGCCACCCGCACCGTCCAAGTACAAAAGCAAGGCGGCAACGGCCCAGCCATCACCGCCAGCTTTGCCGGCCAGGCGCTGCAAGCCAATCCCACGATCACCCAGCCGGGCACGTTGGCGGTTAGCGCAGAAAGTGCCGTGGGTGTCACCAGCCTCCAGGCTGCCGTCAACGGCGTGCAGATTTTTGAGCGCAGCTATGGCAAGACCAGCCCCGTCACCCACAGCCAGATGGTGGACTTTGCCCAGCTACCCAATGGCAACCACAGCTTCAGCATCACCGCGACCGATGCCGATGGCATTGCGGCAGTGCTCGATATTCCTTTCACCCTCAATCTGAGTGCCCCTGCAGCACCAGTGATTACCCAGCCAGCGGCGGGTACGACCGTGGCCGTGCCGCAGCTGAATGTGGCGGGCACAGCAATGCCGGGCTCGCAGCTGCAGCTGTTCTTGAACGGGCAGGCATCGGGTGCGCCTGTCGCCGTGGGCGGCAATGGCAGCTTTGCGGCCAGCATCAGCTTATCCGCTGAAGGCGCACACCAGATCGAGGCGACGGCCAGCAACACGCGCGGCACCAGCCCCAAGAGCGCAGCGGTCACGGTGACCTATGCCAGCGCACCACCCAGCATCAGCTTTGTGGCGCCTGCGCCCAATGCGGTGTTGTCCAGCGCGGCCACCATCACCGCCGTGGCTTCTGCCCCAGCGGGCATTGCCAAGGTAGATATCTACGCCAACGATGTGTTGCTGGCATCGCCCACCCAAGCGCCATACAGCGCGCAGTGGGCTGCCAACGCAGCAGCCGATGGCAGCTATACCTTGAAGGCGGTGGCTACCTCAGCCGCAGGCAAGACCGCGCAGGCCACCCGTGTGGTGACGGTGCAAAACGCCCCCGTCGTGCCGGAGGTGCCCAAGACGCCATACACCGGCACGGTGGCCAATATCAGCCCTGCACTGTCCTATGGAGCGCAAAGCATTGTTATCACGGGCGCTGCCGTCACCCGCGATACCGCGCAGCCAATCCCCAATGCTGCGCTGCGCATCGTACTGGATATCGCAGGCTTCAAGCGCCGCATCAATATCGCAACCGATGCGAGCGGCAATTACCGCTATGAGTTTGTACCCGCTGCCAATGACAACGGCACCTATGTCGTCTCGGTGGTTCACCCCGATGAAACCGCAACCGCTGAGCAAGGGCGCTTCACGATCAACCGCCTGAGCTTCAACCTCTCCAGCTACAACCTGACGGCGGCGCGCGATTTTGCGAGCAACATCACCATCCAGGCGCGTGCCAGTGCCGGCACGGGCGTGGAGGGGGTGCGCTGGGCCGTTGTGCCGACCAACCAGCCCAGCGGCAGCCTGCCGCCAGGCATCAGCGTGGATGCAGGCCCGCCTGTCAATATTGCCGCCGGTGCCTCCGTGCCCATGGTCATCAAGTTCACCGGCAGCGCTACGGCAGGTGAATCGGGCACGGTCGCCCTCACCGCCTTTGCAGCTGATTCAGGCGATACGCCGCGCGGCACATTCAGCATCAACTACAAGCTGGTGCAAGCCCGCCCTGATCTGTTTGCCAAGCCCACGTTCATCGAAACCGGCGTGCAACAAGAAAGCTCTGTCACCGAGAGCGTAGTCATCGGCAATCGGGGCCTGGTGGCTGCGCAGAATGTGCAGGTCAAGCTGGTAGACAACAGCGGCAACCCGCCGCCTGCCTGGGTGTTCCTGGCCAGCGGCAACCAGATCGGGGCCATTGATGTGGGCGGCGAAGTGCCCATCCAGGTGACGGCCAGCCCCGACAAGAGCGTGGCCGATGGCATCTACAACTACAGGCTGATCGTCACCGCAGGCAACAGCGGGGATGGCGTCATTCCGGTGTCGGTGGCGGTGACCCAAAGCGGGCAGGGTGGGGTGAGCTTCCAGATCACCGATCTGTTTACTGGAACCCTGGGCGCAGACAACCAGCCCATCAAGGGTGTGGCAGGCGCACGCATCCGCCTGCAAAACGATGCCGTGCTCACCTATCTGCGCACACTCACCACCGATGCGGAAGGCAAGGCTGTCGTGACGGACCTGCCACCAGGCACCTACACCTACCGTGCCAGTGGCCCGCGCCATTCTGACAAGACCGGCCGCATCTTTGTGCGCCCGGGCATCACCACCACAGAGCGGGTGCACCTGCAGTACCAGACCATCAGCATTGATTTCAGCGTCACGGAAACCACCATCCCTGATGTTTACGACATCAACCTGGAAGCCACGTTCCAGACCCAGGTGCCCGCACCTGTGGTGCTGCTGGAGCCGCTGTCCATTAACCTGCCCGAGCTGCAAATTGGCGAGGAGCACACCGGCGAGTTGACCTTGACCAACTACGGCCTGATCCAGGCCGAGGACGTCGTCTTCAAGCCGCCCCAGTCCGACGAGTACTACCGCTACGAGTTCTTGGCCGACATCCCCAAGGTGCTGGCAGCCAAGCAGCGCGTAGTCATCCCCTACCGGGTGACTGCCGTCAAGCTGCACCCCAAGGGCATTGGCTTTACCAGTGCCAAGGCGGGCGACTTTACCGCTGTGCAACGCGCGTTGGCCAACACCTTCAGCAGCAAGGCATCGAGCTGCTCGTCATACAGCGTGTGGGCCACGGCCGAATGCTCGTTTGAATGCGTCAACGGCGAGCGAGAGAACCGGGTGGTGTTCTCCCAATACAGCCGCTTGGTCGGCACCGGTACGTCGTGTAGCGGCGGCGGTGGAGGTGGCGGAGGCTGGGGCGGCGGAGGAGGCGGCTGGGGCGGTGGCTCTGGTGGAGGAAGCGGCACCCAACTGCCTCTGGCGCCACAGTGCACACCCCATTGCCGGGGTGAGTGCTGCGCTGGTGCCGGTTCAGGCCCTGGCGGTGGTGGCGGGGGCGGAGGAGGCGGTGGTGGATCTGGCCCCGCTGGCCCTGGCAGTAGCTAAGCCTTCAGCGCCTGAACAACCCAATCAAAAAACACTGGCCATCAAGCCTTGCTGCCGCACAAAGCCGCAGCAAGGCCAGGCATCAGCCCATGCCACGCCAAGCAATATGAGGGAATGAGATATGACAATGACAAAGAAAAACACAGCAGGATTAGCGGCTGCTGCGGCAAAGACTGCAGCACTCGCTAATGCAAATGGGAGTGCCCCCGCAAAGCACCTACTGCGCACCAGCCTGCTGGTCGCCGCTTTGGGCTTGGCCAGCGTGGCCTCCGCCCAAGGCATCTCCGGCATCGGAGCCTTCGTCCCCAACACCGAGCTGGGCTTTACCCCAGTCGCCAAAGCCGGCGAGCCCCGCATCAACTGGATCAATGGCGAGTACCAGGAGAGCAACACCGACCTGAG
>NZ_JBGBDC010000015.1:0-17806 GCF_041107495.1 Comamonas sediminis | reverse complement strand
GAAATGGTTATGCCTGGCGACAACGTGTCGATCACCGTCAAGCTGATCAACCCCATCGCTATGGAAGAAGGTCTGCGCTTCGCTATCCGCGAAGGCGGCCGTACCGTGGGCGCTGGCGTGGTTGCCAAGATCATTGCGTAAGTATTGATTTCGTAGGGGTATAGCTCAATTGGCAGAGCGTCGGTCTCCAAAACCGAAGGTTGTAGGTTCGATTCCTACTGCCCCTGCCACTGAATAAGTGGTCAACCAAGCCCGCCTGATTACAAGGCGGGCTTCGGCGTCTTGAGTGACGCCTATTTTCCATCTCTGAATTGTCGACATGGCTGCTACACAAGTTGAAACTGTTAGTTCTGGTGCGGACAAGCTCAAGCTGTTCGCTGTAGCTGCATTGGTCATCGCCGGTATCGCCGGCTTTTACCTGTTGGCCAAACAAGGTGCGGTTGCCCAGTGGGCCGTGCTGATTGTGGCCCTGATTGCGGCGGTCACCGTTTTTCTGGTGTCTGAACCAGGTAAGCAATTTGTTGGTTTTGCCAAGGACTCCTGGCGTGAAGTCAAGAAGGTTGTCTGGCCTTCGCGTAAAGAGACGCTGCAGATGACCGCTTACGTGTTTGCGTTTGTGGTCATCATGTCTTTGTTCTTGTGGATGACTGATAAAACGCTGGAATGGGTCTTGTACGACCTGGTTCTGGGCTGGAGGAAGTAATGTCGAACACGGACGAAACAACCAACACAGGCGCTGAGGCGCCTATGAGTGCTGCTAATCCCGATCTGCGCTGGTACATCGTGCATGCCTACTCGGGCATGGAGAAGGCCGTTGAGCGCAACATCCTGGAGCGCATTCACCGCTCGGACATGCAAAGCAAGTTCGGCCGCATTCTGGTGCCTACTGAGGAAGTGGTGGAAGTGCGCAATGGTCAGAAAAAGACCACCGAGCGCCGCCTGTTCCCGGGCTATGTGTTTGTCGAGATGGTCATGGACGACGACACCTGGCACTTGGTCAAGCACACCAGCAAGGTGACGGGCTTTGTCGGCGGCGCCAAGAACCGTCCGGCGCCGATCTCCGAAGCAGAAGTTCAGAAGATCGTTCTGCAGATGGAAGAGGGCTCGGACAAGCCACGCCACAAGATCGAATTCACCGTCGGCGAATTCATCCGCGTCAAGGAAGGTCCGTTCACGGACTTCAACGGATCGGTCGAAGAAGTAAACTACGAAAAGAGTCGACTTCGCGTTTCTGTTATGATCTTTGGCCGTTCAACTCCGGTTGAGCTGGAATTTGCGCAGGTTGAAAAAACCTGATTGATTTTCATGCACTTACGGACTCGGTGCCTAAACAGAGTCTTAACCTCGGGGAGCCCGCGCTATGCAGTGCGGGCGTTTTTACCCGTAAGGAGCTATAAATGGCAAAGAAAATTGTCGGCTTCATCAAGCTGCAAGTGCCAGCTGGTAAAGCCAATCCATCGCCACCCATTGGTCCAGCGCTGGGTCAACGTGGTCTTAACATCATGGAATTCTGCAAGGCGTTCAACGCCCAGACCCAAGGTGTTGAGCCAGGTCTGCCACTGCCTGTGGTGATCACCGCTTTCGCGGACAAGAGCTTCACGTTCGTCATCAAGACCCCACCCGCAACGGTGCTGATCAAGAAGGCGATCAAGCTGGACAAGGGTTCTTCGAGCCCTCTGGCCACCAAGGTCGGCAAGATCACCCGCGCTCAGCTGGAAGAGATCGCCAAGACCAAGCTGAAGGACATGAACGCTGCTGACGTTGACGCCGCTGTGCGCACGCTGGCTGGTTCCGCCCGTTCGATGGGCGTTACGGTGGAGGGCCTCTAAGATGGCAAAGTTGACCAAGAAGCAAAAAGCCCTGCAAGGCAAGGTGGACACCACCAAGCTGTACGCATTCGCTGATGCAGTGGCGCTCGTGAAGGACGCCGCTACGGCCAAGTTTGATGAATCCATCGACGTGGCTATCCAGCTGGGCGTGGACGCCAAGAAGTCGGACCAAGTGGTTCGTGGCGCTGTCGTGCTGCCTAACGGCACCGGCAAGACCACCCGCGTGGCCGTGTTCGCACAAGGCGCCAAGGCTGAAGAAGCCAAGGCCGCTGGTGCCGATATCGTGGGTATGGACGAGCTGGCCGCGATGGTCAAGGCTGGTGACATGCCTTTCGACATCGTGATCGCTGCGCCTGACGCCATGCGTATCGTTGGTACCCTGGGTCAAATCCTGGGCCCACGCGGTCTGATGCCTAACCCCAAGGTGGGCACCGTGACGCCCGACGTCGCTACGGCTGTGAAGAACGCCAAGGCAGGTCAGGTGCAGTTCCGCGTTGACAAGGCTGGTATCGTTCACTCGACCATCGGCCGCCGTTCGTTCGAGAACGACAAGCTCCAGGGCAACCTGGCTGCGCTGATCGACGCTCTGAACAAGGCAAAGCCAGCTACCAGCAAGGGTCTGTACCTGCGCAAGGTGGCGGTGTCGTCGACGATGGGTATCGGCGTGCGCGTCGATGCACAGTCCATCGCAGCGTAATTGCTAAAAAAATCGTCAGACCGGTGCTTGCACCGGTCTGGTGTGGTGGGCTGGCAAGGGGTTTTGAGAAAAACGCCATGCCAGGCCATCCAAGACCGTTGGTGTGATTGGATCACTTAAATCTTTTTGCCAACGCAGATGGCGATCCCGCTGCAGATGGATGAATTTCCAAAACAGTTGGTCGCTGCAACAAGAGCGCGCATGAGGGGCTCGCCCCGATTTGCGCATTTGAAGGAGTAGACCTTGAGTCTGAATCGCAGTGAGAAAGAAGCGGTCATCAATGAAGTGACCAGCCTCGCCGCTAAAGCTCAAACGCTTGTGTTCGCGGAATACCGCGGCATCACGGTCGCTGACATGACGAAGCTGCGTGTGGAAGCACGCAAGCAAGGCGTGACGCTGAGTGTTCTCAAGAACACCCTGGCTCGTCGCGCTGTTGCTGGTAGCAGCTTTGAAGTGGTGGCTGACCAGATGACCGGCCCGCTGATCTACGGTTTCTCTGAAGATGCAATCGCCGCCGCCAAGGTGGTGGCCGATTTCGCGAAGACCAACGATAAGTTGGTGATTCGCGGTGGTGCATTCGAAGGAAAGGCGTTGGACGCTAACAGCGTTAAGCAACTGGCAAGCGTGCCTTCCAAGGAAGTGCTGCTGGCCCAATTGTGTGGCTTGCTCATGTCGCCAATCTCGCGTACGGCCGTTGTGCTGGGCGCACTGGCGGCCAAAAAGGGCGAAGGCGCAGAAGTCGCCGAAGCCGCTGCAGCTTAAGCGCGGCAAAACCAACCGATATATTTAGGAAATCAAAATGGCATTCGATAAAGACGCATTCTTGACCTCCCTGGACAGCATGACTGTTCTGGAACTGAACGACCTGGTCAAGGCAATTGAAGAAAAGTTTGGCGTGAGCGCTGCTGCTATGGCCGCTCCTGCTGCTGGTGGTGGCGGTGGCGCTGCTGCTGCTGAAGAAAAGACCGAGTTCAACCTGGTGCTGCTGGAAGCCGGCGCTAACAAGGTTGGCGTGATCAAGGCCGTGCGTGAAATCACTGGTCTGGGTCTGAAGGAAGCCAAGGACATGGTCGACGGCGCTCCTAAGGTTCTGAAGGAAGCTATGCCTAAGGCTGACGCTGACGCAGCTGCCAAGAAGCTGACCGAAGCTGGTGCAAAGGCTGAACTCAAGTAATTGAGGGCTTTTTCAAGGCTGGAGTACCCGAAAAGGTGCTCCAGCCTTTGGCGCTTCTGGAATCTCGTTCGCTAGAGCACACCAAAAACTGGCCGTAGATGGCTGATTTTTAGTGTTTTCTAACATCCGACACTAGAAAACCCCTTGGTTCGGGTGGTGTGCAATGCACCACCGTCTGCCATGGTTGGTAGTGGCCAACCCACCAAGCTGCAACCCCGTCACAGGGGTGTCGTCGAAGACCCAGGACTCATGTCTTTGCCCGGAGATCTCATGGCCTATTCTTACACCGAACGCAAGCGAATCCGCAAAAGTTTCGGCAGCCGCGATAGCGTGCTCGAAGTGCCTTACCTGCTGCAAATGCAAAAAGATGCTTACACCGCATTTTTGCAAGCAGACTCGGCCCCCAAAAAGCGTACTGATGAAGGCTTGCAAGCTGCCTTCAACTCGGCTTTCCCCATCGTCTCGCACAACGGTTTTGTGGAGATGAAGTTTGTCGAGTACAACCTCGCCAGGCCCGCTTTCGACGTGCGCGAATGCCAGACCCGTGGTCTGACCTTCTCGTCCGCTGTGCGCGCCAAGGTGCAGTTGATCATCTATGACCGTGAATCCTCCACGCCCCAGTCCAAGGTGGTCAAGGAAGTGAAGGAGCAGGAAGTCTACATGGGCGAAGTGCCCCTGATGACGGACAAAGGTTCATTCATTGTCAATGGTACCGAGCGTGTGATCGTCTCGCAGCTGCACCGCTCGCCAGGTGTGTTCTTTGAACACGACAAGGGCAAGACGCACAGCTCGGGCAAGCTGCTGTTCTCGGCACGCATCATCCCTTACCGCGGCTCCTGGCTGGACTTCGAGTTCGACCCCAAGGACCTGCTGTTCTTCCGTGTGGACCGCCGCCGCAAGATGCCGGTGTCGATTCTGCTCAAGGCCATCGGCATGACGCCCGAGTCCATCCTGGCGACGTTCTACGAGAACGACAACTTCCGCCTGATGGACAGCGGCGCGCAAATGGAATTTGTGGCTGACCGCCTCAAGGGTGAAGTCGCGCGCTTTGACATCACCGACAAGTCGGGCAAGGTGGTTGTGGCCAAGGACAAGCGCATCACCGCGCGCCACACCCGCGAGATGGAGCAATCGGGCACCAAGTTCATCAGCGTGCCTGAAGACTTCCTGCTCGGCCGCGTCGCTGCCAAGAACATCGTTGACCCTGACACCGGTGAAATCATCGCCAAGGCCAACGAAGAGATGACCGAAGCGCTGCTCAAAAAGCTGCGCTCCGCCGGCATCCAGGATCTGGCTTGCATCTACACCAACGAACTGAGCCACGGCGCCTACATCTCGCAGACCCTGCGCACCGATGAAACCGCTGACGAGTTCGCGGCACGCGTTGCCATCTACCGCATGATGCGCCCTGGTGAGCCTCCCACCGAGGACGCCGTGCAGGCGCTGTTCCAGCGTTTGTTCTACAACGAAGACACCTACGATCTGTCGCGTGTCGGCCGTATGAAGTTCAACGCCAAGATCGGCCGCGACACCCCGACCGGTCCCATGGTGCTGTCCAACGAAGACATCCTCGAAGTCGTGAAGATCCTGGTGGATCTGCGCAACGGCAAGGGTGAAGTCGATGACATCGACCACCTGGGCAACCGCCGCGTGCGTTGCGTGGGCGAGCTGGCCGAAAACCAGTACCGCACCGGTCTGGCACGTATCGAAAAGGCTGTGAAGGAGCGTCTGGGCCAGGCTGAGCAAGAGCCCCTGATGCCGCACGACCTGATCAACAGCAAGCCGATCTCGGCCGCCCTGAAGGAATTCTTCGGCGCCTCGCAGCTGTCGCAGTTCATGGACCAGACCAACCCGCTGGCTGAAATCACGCACAAGCGCCGTGTTTCCGCTCTGGGCCCAGGTGGTCTGACCCGCGAACGCGCAGGCTTCGAAGTGCGTGACGTGCACGTGACCCACTACGGCCGCGTCTGCCCGATCGAAACGCCTGAAGGTCCGAACATCGGTCTGATCAACTCGCTGGCTCTGTACGCGCGTCTGAACGAGTACGGTTTCATCGAAACCCCTTACCGTCGCGTGATCGATGGCAAGGTGACCGACCAGATGGACTACCTGTCGGCCATCGAAGAAGGCAAGTACGTGATCGCGCAGGCCAATGCCGAGCTCGACGCCGAAGGCCGCCTGACCGGTGACCTGGTCTCTGCCCGTGAAAACGGTGAATCGACCCTGCTGTCCGCCGAGCGCGTGCAGTACATGGACGTGTCGCCCGCACAGATCGTGTCGGTGGCTGCGTCGCTGATTCCGTTCCTGGAACACGATGACGCGAACCGCGCATTGATGGGTGCCAACATGTCGCGCCAGGCCGTGCCTGTGCTGCGCCCTGAAAAGCCCATGGTCGGTACCGGTATCGAGCGCGTTGCTGCGGTCGACTCGGGCACCGTCGTGACGGCCACCCGTGGCGGTATCGTCGACTACGTGGACGCGACCCGTATCGTGATCCGTGTGAACGACGAAGAAGCCGTGGCCGGTGAAGTGGGTGTGGACATCTACAACCTCATCAAGTACCAGCGTTCCAACCAGAACACCAACATCCACCAGCGTCCTGTGGTTCGCCGCGGCGACAAGCTGGCCAAGGGTGACGTGATTGCGGACGGCGCATCGACCGACCTGGGCGAAATCGCCATTGGTCAGAACATGCTGATCGCCTTCATGACCTGGAACGGCTACAACTTCGAAGACTCGATCCTGATCTCCGAACGCGTGGTGGCGGAAGACCGCTACACCTCGATCCACATCGAGGAACTGGTGGTGATGGCCCGCGACACCAAGCTCGGTGCCGAGGAAATCACGCGCGACATCCCGAACCTGTCCGAGCAGCAACTCAACCGTCTGGACGAGTCCGGCATCATCTACGTGGGTGCAGAAGTGCAACCCGGCGATGTGCTGGTGGGCAAGGTCACGCCAAAGGGCGAGACCACGCTGACCCCGGAAGAGAAGCTGCTGCGTGCCATCTTCGGCGAGAAGGCGTCCGACGTGAAGGACACCTCGCTGCGCGTGGACCAGGGCTCGCAAGGTACCGTGATCGATGTGCAGGTCTTCACCCGTGAAGGCATCCAGCGCGACAAGCGCGCCCAGCAGATCATCGACGACGAACTCAAGCGTTTCCGTCTGGACCTGAACGACCAGCTGCGTATTGTGGAAGCCGATGCGTTTGACCGTATCGCCAAGCTGCTCAACGGCCGCGTGGCCAATGGCGGCCCGCAAAAGCTGGCCAAGGGCACCAAGATCGACAAGGCCTATCTGGACGGCGTGGAGAAGTTCCACTGGTTCGATATCCGCCCAGCCGAAGACGACGTCGCAGCCCAGCTGGAGTCCATCAAGAACTCCATCGAGCAGCAACGCCACAACTTCGACCTGGCTTTCGAAGAAAAGCGCAAGAAGCTCACGCAAGGCGACGAGCTGCCTGCTGGCGTGCTCAAGATGGTCAAGGTCTACCTGGCCGTCAAGCGCCGTCTGCAGCCTGGCGACAAGATGGCCGGCCGTCACGGTAACAAGGGTGTGGTCTCCAAGATCGTGCCGGTGGAAGACATGCCTTTCATGGCCGATGGCACCACCGCCGACATCGTGCTGAACCCGCTGGGCGTGCCTTCGCGCATGAACATCGGTCAGGTGCTGGAAGTCCACCTGGGCTGGGCCGGCAAGGGCCTGGGCCAGCGTATCGGTGACATGCTGCAGGCCGAAGCCCGTGCCGCTGAAGTGCGCTCCTTCCTGGAAGAGGTGTACAACAGCCGCGGCCGCAAGGAAGACCTCAAGCAACTGTCCGATGAGCAGATCATGTTCATGGCGGAAAACCTGAAGAACGGCGTGCCTTTCGCAACGCCCGTGTTCGACGGTGCTTCCGAGCAGGAAATCAAGGACATGCTCAAGCTGGCGTACCCGGATGACATCCAGGCACGCAAGGGTCTGACCGAGCCACGCACCCAGGCTTACCTGTATGACGGCCGCACCGGTGAGCGCTTCGAGCGCCCCACCACCATCGGCTACATGCACTACCTGAAGCTGCACCACTTGGTCGACGACAAGATGCACGCCCGCTCCACTGGTCCTTACTCGCTGGTGACGCAACAACCTCTGGGCGGTAAGGCCCAGTTCGGTGGTCAGCGTTTCGGTGAAATGGAAGTGTGGGCGCTGGAAGCGTATGGCGCCGCCTATGTGCTGCAGGAAATGCTGACCGTGAAGTCCGATGACGTGGTGGGCCGTACCAAGGTGTACGAATCCATCGTCAAGGGCGAACACGCCATCGAAGCCGGCATGCCGGAGTCGTTCAATGTGCTGGTCAAGGAAATCCGTTCCCTGGGCCTGGACATCGAACTGGAACGTTCTTAATTGAAGGGGGAAAGAGTCTATGAAATCGCTACTCGACCTGTTCAAACAATTTACGCCTGATGAGCATTTCGATGCCATCAAAATCGGCCTGGCTTCGCCCGAAAAGATCCGTTCGTGGTCTTTCGGCGAAGTGAAGAAGCCCGAGACCATCAACTACCGTACCTTCAAGCCCGAGCGCGATGGTCTGTTCTGCGCCAAGATCTTTGGCCCGATCAAGGACTACGAATGCCTGTGCGGCAAGTACAAGCGCTTGAAGCACCGCGGTGTGATCTGCGAGAAGTGCGGCGTTGAAGTCACGCAGACCAAGGTGCGCCGCGAGCGCATGGGTCACATCGACCTGGCCGCGCCTTGCGCCCATATCTGGTTCCTCAAGTCCCTGCCTTCGCGCCTGGGCCTGGTGCTGGACATGACTTTGCGCGACATCGAACGCGTGCTGTACTTCGAAGCCTACGTGGTGACCGACCCCGGCATGACCCCGCTGAAGAAGTTCAGCATCATGTCGGAAGACGAGTACGACAAGAACGTCGAAGAGTACGGTGATGAATTCGTAGCCAAGATGGGCGCCGAAGGCATCAAGGACCTGCTCGAAGGCATCGAGATCGATGCGGAAATCGAGCGCCTGCGCAACGACCTGACCGGCTCCGAAGTCAAGGTCAAGAAGAACGCCAAACGCCTGAAGCTGCTCGAAGCGTTCAAGAAGTCCGGCATCAAGCCCGGTTGGATGGTGATGGAAGTGCTGCCTGTGCTGCCTCCCGATCTGCGTCCACTGGTGCCGCTGGACGGCGGCCGCTTTGCGACCTCCGACCTGAACGACCTGTACCGCCGCGTCATCAACCGTAACTCGCGTCTGCGCCGCCTGCTGGAGCTGAAGGCTCCAGAGATCATTGCCCGCAATGAAAAGCGCATGCTGCAAGAAGCGGTCGACTCGCTGCTGGACAACGGCCGCCGTGGCAAGGCCATGACCGGCGCGAACAAGCGTGCCCTCAAGTCGCTGGCCGACATGATCAAGGGCAAGAGCGGTCGTTTCCGCCAGAACTTGCTGGGCAAGCGCGTCGACTACTCCGGTCGTTCCGTGATTACCGTGGGCCCAACGCTCAAGCTGCACCAGTGCGGTCTGCCCAAGCTGATGGCGCTGGAGCTGTTCAAGCCTTTCATCTTCGCGCAGCTCGAAGCGCGTGGCATCGCCACGACCATCAAGGCCGCCAAGAAGGAAGTGGAAACCGGCACCCCCGTGGTGTGGGACATCCTGGAAGAGGTGATCCGCGAGCATCCGATCATGCTCAACCGCGCACCTACGCTGCACCGTCTGGGTATCCAGGCGTTCGAGCCTATCCTGATCGAAGGCAAGGCCCTGCAACTGCACCCGCTGGTTTGCGCGGCATTCAACGCTGACTTCGACGGTGACCAGATGGCTGTTCACGTGCCGCTGTCGGTGGAAGCACAGATGGAAGCCCGCACCCTGATGCTGGCCTCCAACAACGTGCTGTTCCCCGCTTCGGGCGAACCCTCGATCGTTCCTTCTCAAGACGTGGTGCTGGGCCTGTACCAGGCCACCCGCGAGAAGATCAACGGCAAGGGCGAAGGCATGGTGTTCTCCGACATCGGCGAAGTGCAACGCGCACTGGATGCCGAGCAAGTCGAGCGCGCCACCAAGATCAGCGTGCGTCTGACCGAGTGGAACAAGAACAAGGCCTCCGGTGAGTTCGAGCCGACGACCAAGCTGGTGGAAACCACCGTTGGCCGCGCCCTGCTGTCCGAGATTCTGCCCAAGGGTATGCCTTTCTCTTCGATCAACAAGACGTTGAAGAAGAAGGAAATCTCCAAGCTGATCAACATCTCGTTCCGCAAGTGCGGTCTGAAGGAAACCGTGGTGTTCGCCGACAAGCTGCTGCAAAACGGCTTCCGTCTGGCAACGCGCTCCGGTATCTCGATCGCCATCGGCGACATGCTGGTGCCACCGCAAAAGGCCGAGATCATCGCCCGCTCCGAAGCGGAAGTGAAGGAAATCGAGCAGCAGTACGTCTCCGGTCTGGTCACCGCTGGCGAGCGCTACAACAAGGTGGTGGACATCTGGGGCAAGGCCGGTGACGAAGTCTCCAAGGTCATGATGGCCCAGCTGGCCAAGGAAAAGGTCATTGACCGCCATGGCAAGGAAGTCGATCAGGAATCGTTCAACGCGATTTACATGATGGCCGACTCCGGCGCCCGTGGCTCGGCCGCACAGATCCGCCAGCTGGCGGGTATGCGTGGTCTGATGGCCAAGCCTGACGGCTCGATCATCGAGACCCCCATCACGGCGAACTTCCGTGAAGGTCTGAACGTGTTGCAGTACTTCATCTCCACCCACGGTGCCCGTAAGGGTCTGGCGGATACGGCGCTGAAGACGGCCAACTCCGGCTACCTGACGCGCCGTCTGGTGGACGTGACGCAGGATCTGGTCATCACCGAGCTCGACTGCGGCACGCACAACGGCACGTTGATGCGCGCTGTGGTCGAAGGCGGTGAAGTGATCGAGTCGCTGCGCGACCGTATCCTGGGCCGTACCGCTGCGGACGAAGTGCTGCACCCTGAGACCCGCGCCCTGTTGGCCAAGGCTGGCGATCTGTTCGACGAAGACCTGATCGAAGAGCTGGAAGCTGCTGGTGTGGACGAAGTGAAGGTGCGCACGGCACTGACCTGCGAAACCCGCTTCGGTCTGTGCGCCACTTGCTACGGCCGCGACCTGGGCCGTGGCGGCCTGATCAACCTCGGCGAAGCCGTCGGTGTGATCGCTGCCCAGTCCATCGGTGAGCCTGGCACGCAGCTGACCATGCGTACGTTCCACATCGGTGGTGCGGCGTCGCGTGCGGCAGTGGCCTCCAGCGTGGAAGCCAAGTCCAACGGTATCGTGGGCTTCAATCCACAGATGCGCTATGTGACCAACAACAAGGGCGAACTGGTCGTGATTTCCCGCTCCGGCGAAATCGTGATCCAGGACGAGTACGGCCGCGAGCGTGAGCGTCACAAGATGCCTTACGGTGCAACGCTGTCGATCAAGCCTGATCAGCAGATCAAGGCAGGTACCGTGTTGGCCAACTGGGATCCGCTGACCCGCCCGATCATTACCGAATACGCCGGTCAGGTGAAGTTCGAGAATGTCGAAGAAGGTCTGACGGTGGCCAAGCAGGTCGACGAAGTGACCGGTCTGTCCACCCTGGTGGTGATCGATCCGAAGCACCGTGGCTCTGCCAAGGTGGTGCGTCCGCAGGTCAAGCTGGCAGATGCCAACGGCCAGGAAGTCAAGATTCCTGGTACCGACCACGCGGTGACGATCGGCTTCCAGGTCGGCGCTCTGCTGCAGGTGCGCGATGGCCAGGAAGTGGGCCCCGGCGAAGTGCTGGCCCGTATCCCGATGGAAGGCCAGAAGACCCGCGACATTACCGGTGGTCTGCCACGTGTGGCCGAGCTGTTCGAAGCCCGTACGCCGAAGGACAAGGGCGCGCTGGCCGAGATGACCGGTACCGTGTCCTACGGCAAGGAAACCAAGGGCAAGGTGCGCCTGCAGATCACCGATCTGGAAGGCAAGGTCTGGGAAGAGCTGGTTCCCAAGGAACGCAACATCCTGGTGCACGAAGGCCAGGTGGTCAACAAGGGCGAGCTGATCGTCGACGGCCCAGCCGATCCGCAGGACATCCTGCGCCTGCTGGGTATCGAAGAGCTCTCGCGCTACATCGTGGACGAAGTGCAGGACGTGTACCGCTTGCAGGGCGTGAAGATCAACGACAAGCACATCGAGGTGATCGTTCGCCAGATGCTGCGCCGCGTGGTCATCGAAGCCCCGGGTGATACCTCCTACATCCAGGGTGAGCAGGTCGAGCGCTCCGAAGTGCTCAACACCAACGAAGCTGCACTGCGCGATGGCAAGATCCCTGCGGTCTACTCCAACGTGTTGCTGGGTATCACCAAGGCTTCGCTGTCGACCGACTCCTTCATCTCGGCCGCTTCCTTCCAGGAAACGACCCGCGTGCTGACCGAGGCTGCCATCATGGGCAAGCGCGACGAGCTGCGTGGCCTGAAGGAAAACGTCATCGTGGGTCGTCTGATCCCCGCTGGTACCGGTCTGGCTTACCACCAGGCGCGCAAGGCCAAGGACGAAATGGACGAGGCCGAGCGCCGCGCGATCGCCGATGCGGAAGCGGCCGAGCTGGCCGGTGTGTCCGAAGAAGCCGCTGCGGACACCGCTGCAGACCCTGCTGCTGACTAAGCCGCCGCTGCCTGACTGGTGCAAGCCAGTCAGGTCCGGCGTGGACCGTCAGCACCTGCCTTGACCAGGTTCTTTGCAAGACCCGTAATTTCGCGCCGCGGAATTACGGGTTTTTTATTGCCTCACTTCCGGCTCGCCCCGATGATGGCCCTGTGCCAAGCCCCCAACCGCCCGCGCATCCGGCGCCGGGCCGGGTGTTTCGCACAGTGTCTTTACCAGGCCTGCTCTGCCCGCGCAGAGGCTGCCTGGGGCATATCGATTAGTATTCCTTTTGTACCGCAGCGGCACCCAGGCCTTTGTACTCCCCCGGCATGAACCCATCTTCCCGTCCACGACAACCCTCCCGGGCCGCCACGGCAGCCACCCCCAACCCAGGCCCCAGCCTGTCCGCCCAGCTGGTGGCGGTGGCGCGCGCCTTGCAGGAAGTGCGCCAGGGCCAATCGGCCCGTGCCGTGCTGGGCGGCGTAGAGCCCGCGCTGCGCGCCGGCGTGCAGGCCCTGTTGATGGATGTGCTGCGCGTGCTGGGCACCGCAGAAGCCGTGCGTGCCGAGCTGGCCCCGCGCAAGCCCGCCAGCGCGGTCGATGCCCTGCTGTGCACGGCGCTGGCACTGTTGTTGCCCGAGGTGCCGCGCTACGACGCGTTCACCGTCGTGAACCAGGCGGTGGATGCCGCCAAGAAGCGCTCGGCCACCAAGTCGCAATCGGCGTTCATCAACGGCTGCCTGCGCAGCTTCCTGCGTGAGCGCGATGATTTGCTGCGTGCCGTGGCCCAGGAGCCGGTGGCGCAATTCAACCACCCGCAGTGGTGGCTCAAGCGCCTGCAGCAGGACTATCCGCAGGACTGGCAGGCCATCGTGGCCGCCAACAATGCGCAGGCCCCGATGGCCTTGCGCGTGAACCTGCAGCGCTGCAGCCGCGCCGGCTACCTGGCGCTGCTCGATGACGCGGGCATCGAGGCCGTTGTCGGCGTGGGTGAGGCCGGCCTGGTGCTGGCGCGTGGGGTGCCGGTCGATCAGCTGCCGCAGTTTGCGCAAGGCTGGGTGTCGGTGCAGGACAGCGCCGCCCAGATGGCCGCGCCGCTGCTGCTCGATGGCTTGCAGCCGCACGATGGCCGCGCGCTGCATGTGCTCGATGCCTGCGCCGCACCCGGCGGCAAGACAGCGCATCTGCTGGAGTGCGCCACGGCCCGGCGGCCCATCGACATGGTGGCGCTGGAGATCGACGCCAAGCGCGCCGAACGCATTGGCGACACCTTGGCGCGGCTGGCGTTGCAGGCCGATGTGGTGGTGGCCAGCGGCAGCGACGTGCCCAGCTGGCTGCCGGCGGTGCAGGCGCGCCACGGAATGCAGCAATTTGATGCAATTTTGTTGGACGCGCCGTGCTCGGCCTCCGGCATCGTCCGCCGCCAGCCCGATGTGCGCTGGCTGCGCCGCTCCACCGACATTGCGCAGCTCGCGGAGATCCAGCGCACGTTGCTGGATGCGCTGTGGCCGCTGGTCGTTCCTGGCGGCCGGCTGCTGTACTGCACCTGTTCGGTCTTCCATGAGGAGGGCGAGGACCAGGTGGCGCAGTTCCTCGGCCGCCATGCGGATGCCCAACGGCTGCCGGCGCCAGGGCATTTGTTGCCACAGTTGCGCGAGCCCGGTCACAATAGCCTGGGCAGCCTGGCGCGCGACCACGACGGTTTCTACTACGCGCTGCTGCACAAGCCGCCTCGTTGAGCCCGTCCGTATGCGATTGATCCACCACTTTCTTCTTGCGCTGGTGCTGTGCTTTGCTGCAGCGGTGCCGGCCATCGCGTCGGACCATGAGAAAAAGGTCGAGCTGCAGCTGGTGCGCAATGCCGAGGGCGCCTTTGCCACCGTCGCGCTGCAGTTTGCGCTGCCCGACCAGATCGACGATGCATTGAACAAGGGCGTAGCGCTGTACTTTGTGCAGGAGGCCGAGATCATCTCCGAGCGCTGGTACTGGCGCGACAAGACCGTCAAGAAAACCGCCCGCTACCTGCGCGTGAGCTACCAGCCGCTGACGCGGCGCTGGCGCCTGCATGTCTCCAGCATGCCGCTGACCGATGCCGCTGCGGTGACATCGCTGGGCCAGAGTTTTGACAGCCTCGACGAGGTGATGCTGGTGGTCAAGCGCGTGCGCAACTGGAAGATCGCCAGCGCCGACGAACTCTCCAGCGACGTGGACTACCTCGTCAAGTTCAATTTCAGGCTCGACAGCAGCCAGTTGCCGCGCATCTTCCAGTTCGCGCCGTTCAGCAATGACGGCCTGAACCTGCAGATCAAAAGCCAGCTGCCGCTGCCGGAGGCAAGCGCGCCGTGAAAATCGAAAAGACATCGTCGATGCGCGTGGCCTACACGCCCAGCCGTGCGCGCTGGTCGGTGATCGTGGGCCTGTCGGCCATGATCGGCATTGGCCTGGTGCTGCTCTTCTTGCTGTCTTTCGCCACCAACAATCGGGTGCTGTACGAGCGCTACTACGGCGTGCTGCTGGGGGTCAACATCGGGGTCGCCTGCGTGCTCAGCATGGTGGTGCTCTGGGGCGTGGCCATCCTGGTGCGGCGCCTGATGGCGCGCCGCTTTGGCAGCAAGCTGCTGCTCAAGCTGGCGGCCACCTTTGCGCTGGTCGGCGTGCTGCCCGGCGTCGTGATCTATTTCGTCTCCTACCAGTTCGTCTCGCGCTCCATCGAGAGCTGGTTCGATGTGAAGGTCGAAGGCGCGCTCGACGCCGGGGTCAACCTCGCACGCATCACGCTCGATACCACCTCCACCGCGATGGCCGAACGCACCCGCACGGCGAGCAGCCAGCTGTCCCAGATATCGGATGCCGCTTCCGGCCTGGTGCTCGAACGCATCAAGGACCAGCTGGGCGCCGATGACGTGGTGCTGTGGTCGGCCAACTCCCAGGCGATTGCCAGCACCGGCCAGTCGCGCTTTGTGCTGAACCCCGAAAAGCCCTCGGCCGCATTGCTGCGTACCGCCACCCAGCAGCAGCGCGCATTTCAGATCGATGGTCTCGAAGAGGTGGCCGACATCAATGGCGCGATCACCGGCGACCCCTCCAAGGTGCGCGTCAAGACGCTGGTGCAGGTCGCCAATGGCGATGTGGGCGTGATCCCTGATGGCCGCTTTCTGCAAGCCACCATGCCACTGCCCGCGGCCTTGGTGATCAATGCCCTCAAAGTCCAAGAGGCCAACCGCGAATACCAGGAGCGCGCGCTGGCACGGGATGGCCTGCGCCGCATGTACATCGGCACGTTGACCCTGAGCCTGTTCCTGGCCGTGTTCGGCGCCGTGGTGCTGGCAGCCTTGCTCGGCAACCAGCTGGTGCGCCCGCTTTTGGTGCTGGCCGAGGGCGTGCGCGAGGTGGCATCGGGCAATCTGCGGCCCAAACCGGTGCTGCCCAGCAAGGACGAGCTGAGCGGCCTGACCCGCTCCTTTGCCGAGATGACGCAGCAGCTGCTCGATGCCCGCCGCGCGGTGGAGCGCGGCATGCGCCAGACCGACGAGGCGCGCCAGAGCCTGCAGACCATTCTGGACAACCTGACGGCCGGCGTCATCGTGCTCGATGCCCAGGGCGTGATCCACTCCAGCAACCCCGGCGCCACGCGCATCTTGCGGGCCCCGCTGGCTGCCTTCGAGGGCCGTCCGCTGCGTGATCTGCCCGGCCTGCAGGCGTTTGCGCAAGCGGTGGACCAGCAGTTTGCCCGCCTGCACGATGTGACCGACGAGCACTACCTGGACCACTGGCAGCAGCCCTATGAACTGCATGGCGACAGCCAGCTGCCCAACCAGAACAGCATCAACCTGGTGGCGCGCGGCGCAACCTTGCCCGACAACCGCCGCCTGCTGGTGTTCGACGACATCTCCGAAATCGTCTCGGCGCAGCGCGCCCAGGCCTGGGGCGAGGTCGCCCGCCGTCTGGCCCACGAGATCAAGAACCCGCTGACACCGATCCAGCTGTCAGCCGAGCGGCTGGAGATCAAGCTGGCCCACAAGCTCGAAGGCCAGGACCAGGCGATTTTGAAAAAGTCTGTGACCACCATCGTCGACCAGGTCGACGCGATGAAGCGGCTGGTCAACGAGTTCCGCGACTACGCGCGCCTGCCCGCCGCCGAGCTGCAGGCCGTGGACCTCAATGCGCTGGTGATGGACGTGCTGCATCTGTATGGCGCGGAAAATGCTGTGATCCCTGTGGAGGCAGAGCTGGACAGCGCGGCTCCACGTATCATGGGCGATGCGCAGCAGTTGCGGCAGGTCATCCACAACTTGCTGCAAAATGCGCAGGATGCAACGCAGCAGGCCTGGGTGGGCAACGAGACATCGGCACCGGCGGTGCGGATCTCCACGCGGTTCAGCAGCAGCAGCAAGCGGGTGCGTTTGACAATTGCTGACTGCGGTTGCGGTTTTCCAGAACATATATTACAAAAGGCGTTTGAGCCCTACGTGACGACCAAGCCCCGGGGCACGGGCTTGGGCTTGGCCGTCGTCAAGAAAATTGCGGACGAGCATGGCGCTCGCGTAGAAATCTCTAATCGAGTCGAGGGGGAAAAAATCTTAGGTGCCCAAGTGTCGTTATCATTCGCTATCGAAAAAGAAGTGATGATTTAAAATAACTCTCACACCTGTTGCACTGGATTTTCAAAAAATATGGCAAATATTCTGGTTGTCGATGACGAATTGGGAATTCGGGACCTCCTGTCGGAGATCCTGAACGATGAGGGCCACAGCGTGGACGTTGCGGAAAACGCCACGCAGGCGCGTTTGGCCCGCAACGAAAGCGGCTACGACCTGGTGCTGCTCGACATCTGGATGCCCGACACCGATGGCGTGTCGCTGCTCAAGGAGTGGTCGATGACCGGCCTGCTGACCATGCCCGTGATCATGATGAGTGGCCACGCCACCATTGATACGGCGGTGGAAGCAACGCGCATTGGCGCGTTCTCTTTTTTGGAAAAGCCCATCACGATGCAGAAGCTGCTCAAGGCAGTCGAGCAGGGCCTGCAGCGCAATGTGCCGGCACCCGCCGCCGCGCCACCGGCTGCCGCTGCGCCGGGCAAGCTGGCGCCGTCTTTCACGCCGACCGGCTACAGCGCCCCGGTGGTTGCCAGCGTGGCCAACGCCGCCTCGGCCGATGCTGCGCCCAACGCCCACCAGGGCTTTGACCTGGACCGGCCGCTGCGCGAAGCCCGCGACGGTTTCGAGAAGGCCTATTTCGAATTCCACCTGGCGCGCGAAGGCGGCTCGATGACCCGCGTGGCAGAGAAGACCGGCCTGGAGCGCACCCACCTGTACCGCAAGCTGCGCCAGCTGGGCGTGGACCTGACGCGCAATAAAAAGCACTGATTTCAGTTTTTTGAAAACGGGCGCTTTTTTTCGGGCTATAATTTCACTTGTGGGCCCGGTAGCTCAGTTGGTAGAGCAGCGGATTGAAAATCCGCGTGTCCGTGGTTCGATTCCGCGCCAGGCCACCAA
>NZ_JBGBDC010000014.1:0-37794 GCF_041107495.1 Comamonas sediminis | reverse complement strand
TTGGCAGACAGCACGGTTGCGATAGCAGCCGTCAGCGTGGTCTTGCCGTGGTCCACGTGACCAATGGTGCCCACGTTCACGTGCGGCTTGGTGCGCTCGAATTTTCCTTTTGCCATTCTAGACTCCGAAAAAACCTAAACCTAATGGGATATAGCGCAACAAGAACCGTGCGCACTTAAATATGGTGCCCATGGGCAGGATCGAACTGCCGACCTCTCCCTTACCAAGGGAGTGCTCTACCACTGAGCCACATGGGCAATTTTTTCAAATTGCAACAGGATCGCTTTACTGCAGACTGGAGCGGGAGACGGGAATCGAACCCGCGTCATTAGCTTGGAAGGCTAGGGTTCTACCATTGAACTACTCCCGCATCAACCGCGCCATAAGCGCAATTGCTGCAAAGCTTTCTTCTTCAACCATTTCTGGTGGAGGGGACTGGATTCGAACCAGTGTAGGCGTAAGCCAACAGATTTACAGTCTGCCCCCTTTAGCCACTCGGGCACCCCTCCGAAGAAGAACTAGATTGTAGCATCATTTTTGGCTGTTTTTAGAAACTTCCGATTTCTCGCAAATTTCTTCAAGGGACGCAACCCGAACAAACCCGAAAACAATGCTTCACTCTATATAAAAAGCCCCGAGACCTGAATCTCGAGGCTCTTAACTGGTGCGGCTGGCAGGAATCGAACCCACGACCCCTTGGTTCGTAGCCAAGTACTCTATCCAGCTGAGCTACAGCCGCTAAGCTGCGTATTGTAGGCTGTTTTTGGGTGCCTCGAACGAATTGGCCAGGTTTTTTCAAAAAATGATGCCGAAGCCCCAGCGTCAACCACAGTAGCTGGGCGCGCACTCCCTTGTGATGGCAGCATCGCACCGGCCCGCTGACCCGCCAGGGAGCTACGCGCACATGCAGTGCACGTACTCTGCAGACACGGCCGCGCGGCCGGCCAGCAGGGGAGCTGCTACAAGGCGAAGACCCACCGCCAGCCCACTGCGCTCACACCCGGCACCCCACGGACAACAAAAAACCCGCGCTGCGTTGGTCAGGCGGGTGGTTGGCGCTCTTGCAGAGCAGGTGTGAGGTGTTGGTGCGGCTGGCGGGGATCGAACCCACGACCCTTGGCTTCGGAGGCCAATACTCTATCCACTGAGCTACAGCCGCACAAGCTGCAGACGCAAGGCGCTGCAGATCAACCCGCTGATTATGGCATGGCTTGGATGCCCTGGCCGCTCAGTTGCCGCACAAGGGCCGGGGCGGCATCATGAGGGCGGCAGACCCCCAGTGCCTCAGCTCCCTGCAGGCAGCTTGCTGGGGCCAAAGCCCAGGCCGGCCAGATAGGCCTCTACGGCTTTCTCCCCCATGCTGCGCAGCGGAAAGCTGCCTTCATTGAGCACCCAGCCGTGGATGAGGCCCACAAACAAGGAATGCAGTCCCAGCGCCGCCTCTTGCGGCGTCATCTGCATCTGCACCTGGTCCTGAAGGGAAGCCTCCTCCAGATCGGCCGCAAATTTGCGTTGCGAGCAGGCGAAGCTCTCGACATGGCCTTCGCGCACACTCTCCAGCTCGCCCACGTATTCCAGCTTGAACAGCGCCGTGTCAAACACCTTGCGGCGGCGTTCGTCCCCATCCATACTGTCAAAGACTGCATAGATTGATCGACGAATTCGATCAAGTGGCGCCAGCTCGCCATATTTGTCGTCGCAAATTTCCTCAAAGGGCATGCAGATGCGATCGAGCATCGATGTAAAAACATCGACCTTGTCTTTGAAGTGCCAGTACACCGCCCCGCGCGTCGCACCCGCCCGCTGGGCGATTTCGTTGAGCGAGGCGCGCGCCACGCCCTTCTCGAAGAACACCTGTTCTGCCGCATCCAGCAGCTTGATGCGGGTTTCATCTGCCTCTGCTTTAGTCCGTCGGGCCATCGCTTGTTTTTCCGTTCTTGCAAGCACATGCCCCCTGTTTGTCAACCCAAAGGACATGCGTTATTTATCAAATTTCGACAATTATACATTTGCGCATGTATGTATAATCGCGCAGCAATTTCATGGGAATTGAGGATCATCCGCGTCCGGATGTGAGACAAGCCCTGCAGGGCCCCTGGGGCCTCCATCTTTACCATTTCTCACCTACCGAAGGGACTTTCATGCAGCAGATGTATGAAGCAAACCAATCTACCGGGAACCGCCCAGCCGCTACCAGCCCCCGCCGCAAGACCGGCGTGCTGGCCTTGACGCTGGTCGCCGCCCTGGTCTTGACTGCCTGCGGCAACAAGAAAGACGAACACGCAGCACCGCAAGGGGGCGCGCCCAAGCCTCCCGAGGTGAGCGTGCTGACGGTGAAGCTGGAGAGCATCCCCGTGGTCTCCGATCTGCCCGGCCGCCTGGAGCCCGTGCGTGTGGCCCAGGTCGGTGCCCGCGTCGCAGGTATCCTGCAAAAGCGCCTGTTCACCGAAGGCTCGGATGTGAAGGCCGGCCAGGTGCTGTTCCAGATCGATAATGCGCCCTACCGGGCTAACCTGGAAAGCGCACAGGCGACTCTCGCCCAGGCCCAGGCGACCCTGGCTCAGGCTGCATCCACCGCGCGCCGCTACAAGCCATTGGTCGAAGCCAATGCGATCAGCAAGCAGGAATACGACGTGGCCGTGGCCAACGAAAAGGCTGCCCAGGCCCAGGTCGCCGCAGGCAAGGCAGGCGTGACCAATGCCAACATCAACCTGGGCTATGCCTCGGTGACGGCACCGATCTCCGGCCGCATTGGCCGCTCGCTGGTGACCGAGGGCGCGCTGGTCGGCCAAAGCGGTGTGACCGAACTGGCCGTGATCCAGCAGATCAACCCGCTGTACGTGAACGTGACGCAGTCTTCGTCGGAGATCCTGCGCATGCGCGAGGCGCTCAAGTCCGGCAAGCTGGCCAAGGCCGGTGACAACGCCGCCAAGGTCATCGTCTACACCGACGACGGCAAGCCCTACCCCCACCCCGGCAAGCTGCTGTTCACCGATCTGACGGTGGACCCTGCGACCGGCCAGGTGAGCGTGCGCGCCGAGCTGCCCAACCCCGAGAACCTGCTGCTGCCGGGCATGTATGTGCGCGTGCATATCCAGGAAGCCCAGGTGGAGAACGCCGTGCTGGTTCCGCAGCAGGCGGTGACCCGCAATGAAAAGGGCAACACGGTGATGGTCGTTGCCGCCGATGGTTCGGTCAGCCCGCGGCCCGTGCAGATCAGCCAGTCCAAGGGCACGAACTGGGTGGTGAGCGAAGGCCTCAAGGAAGGTGACCAGGTCATGGTCGATGGCTTCATCAAGCTGGGCATGGGTGCGACACACGTCACGCCGGTGCCATGGAAGAACCCGAGCGACAAGGCGGCAGCACCAACTGCCCCTGCGGCAGGGGCAGCGCCGCAGGCCGCAGCGCCAGCTGCGGACAAGCCCGCCGCTGCGGCCGACGCTGCAGGCAACGCCGCCGCCAGCAAATAAACAGGACACAGCGGAATGTCAAAGTTCTTTATTCACAGACCGATTTTTGCCTGGGTGATCGCGATCTTCGTGGTCCTCGCAGGTATCGTGTCCATTACCCGACTGCCGGTGGCGCAGTTCCCGAGCGTGGCACCGCCTACGATCACGGTGACGGCGACCTACCCTGGCGCAACCGCGCAAACGCTGACCGATTCGGTGCTGCAGCTGATCGAGCGGGAAATCAACGGCGCCGAAGGCCTGATGTACATGTCGTCGTCTGCCTCTGCCACGGGCAGTGGCGAGTTGACCGTGACTTTCGAGCCCGGCACCAACCCCGACCTGGCGCAGGTGGATGTGCAAAACCGGCTGGCACGCGCCACGCCGCGTCTGCCCAGCATCGTGCAATCGCTGGGGGTGCGCGTCGACAAGTCGATGAGCAACTTCCTGATGATTCTGACCTTCCAGTCGGACACCGGAGAGACCTCGCGTGACGAAATCTCCGATTACGTCAACCGCAACGTGGTGCCGGAAATCCAGCGCCTGAACGGCGTGGGCAAGGCCCAGCTGTTTGCGGCGGGCCGCGCGATGCGCGTCTGGGTCGATCCTGCCAAGCTGCAGGGCTACAACATGTCGATCGCGCAGATCAATGCGGCGATTGCCGCGCAGAACCAGCAGATCTCCGGCGGCGCGCTGGGCGATACGCCGAGCCTGCCGGGCACCATGATGAATGCCACCATCGTCGTGCCAGGTCAGCTGTCCACGCCCGAAGAGTTTGGCGAGGTGGTGCTGCGCTCCAACTCGGATGGCTCGACCGTGCGCCTCAAGGACGTGGCACGGGTGGAACTGGGCTCCGAGAGCTATGCCACCAACTCGCGCCTGGACGGCAAGCCCGCCGTGGCGCTGGCGGTGCAGCTGACCTCGACCGCGAACGCGATGGCGACCGCCAAGGAGGTCTACAGCAAGATGGACCAGCTCGAACCTTTCCTGCCTGCGGGCGTGAAGTGGGCCGCGCCTTATGACACCTCGAAGTTCGTCAAGATCTCGATCGAAAAAGTGCTGCACACCTTGCTCGAAGCCATCGTGCTGGTGTTCATCGTGATGCTGATCTTCCTGCAGAACATCCGCTACACCCTGATCCCGACCATCGTCGTGCCCATTGCGCTGCTCGGGGCCTTTGCAGTGATGTACAGCGTGGGGCTGACGATCAACATTCTGTCGATGTTCGCGATGGTGCTGGTGATCGGTATCGTGGTGGACGATGCGATCGTGGTGGTGGAGAACGTCGAGCGGATCATGTCCGAAGAGGGCTTATCGCCCAAGGAAGCCACGATCAAGGCCATGGGCCAGATCCAGGGCGCCGTGGTCGGTATTACCGTGATTCTGGTGACCGTGTTCATCCCGCTGGCGATGTTCTCGGGCGCGACCGGCAACATCTACCGCCAGTTCTCGCTGGTGATGGCGATCTCGATCTTCTTCTCGGGCTTCTTCGCGCTGACCCTGACGCCAGCGCTGTGCGCCACGATGCTCAAGCCCATCCCCAAGGGCCATGCGCATGACAAGAAGACCGGCCTGCTGGGGCCCTTCTACAACTGGTTCAACCGCATGTTCGGCAAGGCCACCAAGGGCTACCAGAAGACCTTGGTTGGCGTCGTCAAGCGCACGTTCATGGCCTTCCTGGTCTACGCAGCGGTGATCGTCGGTGTGGTGTTTGGCTTCAAGGCGCTGCCAACGGCTTTCCTGCCGGTGGAAGACCAGGGCTATGTGATCTCCTTGGTGCAACTGCCCCCGGGTGCCACCCAGGAGCGCACCAGCGAAACCATGAGGCACCTCGAAGACTTTGCGCTGGCGCAGCCTGAGACGGCCAACATCGTGAGCATTCTGGGCTTCAGCTTTGCCGGTCAGGCACAGAACATGGGTCTGGCCTTCACCGTGTTCAAGGACTGGTCCGAGCGCACAAAGCCGGGCTCGGATGCCTCGTCGTTCGCCGGCCGCGCCATGGGCGCCATGATGAGCCTGCGTGACGGCTTCATCTACACCCTGGTGCCTCCGTCGATCTCCGAGCTGGGCAACAGCGATGGCTTTACCTTCCGTCTGCAGGACCGGGGCAACCACGGCCATGCCGAACTGCTCAAGGCCCGCAATGACCTGATCGCCAAGGCCAGCAAGAGCCCGATTCTGACCGGCATGCGCTTTGACGGTGTGGATGACGCGCCGCAATGGCAGGTCGATATCAACCGCAATGCGGTGTATGCGCAGAAGGTCAGCATGGGCGACATTGCCACGACCTTGTCGACGGCACTGGGCTCGAGCAACTCGACCGACTTCCCGAACAACGGCTACATGCAGCGCGTCACCATCCAGGCCGACGCGGCCACCCGCATGCAGCCCGAGGACGTGCTGAAGCTGACGGTGCCCAACGCAGACGGCAAGCTGGTCGAGCTGTCCACCTTGGTGACCGCCAAGTGGATCACCGGCCCGATGCAGATGTCGCGCTACAACGGCTATCCGTCGATGAGCATCACCGGCCAGGCCAAGCCCGGCTACACCACCGGTGACGCGATGGCGGAGATGGAGAAGCTGTCGGCCGAGCTGCCACAAGGCTTTGGCTACGAGTGGACCGGCCAGTCGCTGGACGAAAAGAAAGCCGGCTCGTCGGCGATGATCCTGTACGCGTTCTCGATCCTGGCAGTGTTCCTCTGCCTGGCAGCGCTGTACGAGAGCTGGAGCATTCCGCTGGCCGTGCTGCTGGTGGTGCCGCTGGGTGTGTTGGGCGCGGTGGCCGGTATGCACCTGCGCGGCATGCCCAATGACATCTACTTCCAGGTGGCGCTGATCACCGTGATCGGCTTGTCCGCGAAGAACGCCATCTTGATTGTGGAGTTCGCCAAGGACCTGCACGACCAGGGCATGAGTGCGCTGGATGCGGCGCTCGAAGCCGGCCACCTGCGTTTCCGCCCGATCCTGATGACCTCGCTGGCCTTCATCCTGGGTGTGGTGCCGCTGTACATTGCCTCGGGCGCCAGCGCCGTGAGTCAGCACGAGATCGGCACCGGCGTGTTCTGGGGCATGATCATCGGCACCTTCCTGGCCGTGTTCCTGGTGCCGGTGTTCTTTGTCGAGGTCTTCCGCCTGTTCGGCCGCAAGGGCGAGCAGGACAAGGGACCGCAAGGCAGCCCGCCCGCGCCGCATTCGCCTGACCGCGGACACGACGCTGTTCTGTCTGCCAATGTGGGGAAAGGAACCCACCATGAATAAGAAACTGATACCAACCGTACTGGCTGCGGCCCTGCTGGCCTCGGGTTGCTCGCTGATTCCGTCGCTGGACAGGCCCGCCACCCCGGTGGCTGCGCAGTACCCGGTGGCCACCGAGCAGGCGCAGCAAGCCGCTGCTGATATTCCCTGGCAGAACTTCTTCACCGATACGCGCCTGCAGCAGCTGATCCAGACCGCGCTGGACAACAACCGTGACCTGCGCGTGGCGGTGCTCAACATCGCCCAGGCCCGTGCGCTGTACCAGATCCAGGACGCCCAGCGCTTTCCGGAAGTGGGCGTCTCCGGCTCGGCCACGCGCCAGCGCAGCCAGATCACCGGTGGCTATGCCAATGCCTTCAGCGTGGGCGTCGGTATCCAGAGCTGGGAGATTGACTTCTTTGGCCGCATCAGCAGCCTCAAGGAGCAGGCCCTGGCCCAGTACCTGGCCACCGAAGAAGGCCGCAAGTCTGCCCAGATCAGTCTGGTGGCGGCAGTCGCCAATGCCTGGCTGACCCTGCAGGCCGACGAGGAGCTGATCGACATCTCGCGCCGTACCCTGGAGACGCGGGAGGAGTCGATCAAGCTGTCCAAGCTGCGCCTGGATGCCGGTGTGGCTTCGGAGCTGGACTACCGCCAGGCCCAGTCGCTGACGGAAAACGCCAAGGCCACCTTGGCCCAGCAACTGCGCCAGCGCGCGCTGGACGTCAACGCCCTGACCTTGCTGCTGGGCCAGACACCACCGGCCGAGCTGCTGACCAGCCTGCAGGGCAAGCGCCTGAGCGATCTGCCCGTGATGGCCGATGTGCCAGCGGGCCTGCCGTCGGACCTGATGCTGCGCCGCCCGGACCTGCGCCAGGCCGAGCAGACCATGATCGCCGCCAACGCCAACATCGGCGCGGCGCGTGCGCTGTTCTACCCCGCCATCTCGTTGACCGCCAGCGCCGGCTTTGCCAGCTCCGAGCTGTCCGACCTGTTCGACTCCAAGTCCAAGGGTTTCACGATTGCGCCTTCGCTGTACCTGCCGATCTTCAATGCCGGCCGCAACCAGGCCAACCTGGAAGTGGCGGAAGTGCAGACCAAGATCGCTGCGGCGCAGTATGAAAAGGCCATCCAGACCGCGTTCCGCGAGGTGTCGGATGCCCTGGTCAGCCGCCAGACGCTGGCCGACCAGCTGCAATCGCAGCAGGCCCAGGTCGAGGCCGAGTCGGCACGCCTGAAGCTGTCGGACCTGCGCTACAAGAACGGTGTGGCCAGCTACCTGGACCTGCTCGATGCGCAGCGCTCGCTGTTCACGCTGGAGCAGGCCGTCGTGCAAGTGCGCCTGACCCAGCTGCAGAACCAGGTCGGCCTGTACAAGGCGCTGGGCGGCGGCTGGACCGAGCCCGCGCCGGGCGACACTGTCGCTCAGGCGGCGCCCACTGCTGGCAAACCATAGGTTCCTGCCCGCGACTGCGGCCCCACAATGGCTTGCCAGCCCCCTGGCAAGCCATTTTTTTATGCGCCGGCACCGCAGGTGTGGCAGTTTGCCTGCAGGTAGTAGCCCGGAGGCCCAGCCAAAAAACCCGTCGATATAATGATTTTGGCCTCTGCACGATGAACAACAAGCCCCCAGAGAATTTGAGGAAGCCATGAGCGACATCCAGCAAGAAGAAGCACATACAGGCCCCGTCAAATCACCCAAGCAATTTTTGTGGACGGTGATCTTTGCTTTTGTGATTCCGGTCTTCGCCATCATTGGCCTCGTGACCTATGTGACCTCGGCCAACAAATCCGGCCCCGGCGCCGCCGATAACGCAGGCTCCATCGAAAGCCGGCTGCAGAAAGTAGGCTCGGTCGAAATACGCGATGCCAACCGCCCCCTCAAATCCGGCCAGGAGGTCTACCAGGCCCAATGCGCTGCCTGCCATGCCACCGGCGCTGCCGGTGCCCCCAAGTTTGAAGATGCCGCTGCCTGGGCGCCGCGCATCAAGACCGGCCTCGAAGCGCTGGTGCATTCGGCCATCGCCGGCAAGGGCGCGATGGCCCCCCAAGGCGGTGGTGACTTCGAAGACACCGAAATCGCCCGTGGCGTGGTGTACATGGCCAATGCCGCAGGCGCCAAGTTCGATGAGCCCCAGCGCCCTGCCGCTGCTAGCGCCGATGCAGGCAGTGCTGCCCCAGTTGCCCCGGTTGCTGCAGCGCCGGCCGCTGCTGCCCCTGCAACTGCTACGGCCGCCGCTGCAGCGGCCCCTGCCGAGCCAGCAGCGGCTGCAGCCGCAGCACCTGCAGCCGCCCCTACCGCCAATGCAGCCGTCAATGGCAAGGCGCTGTATGACAAGGCCTGCTTTGTCTGCCATGCCGCTGGTGTGGCGGGCGCGCCCAAGTTTGGTGACAAGGCCGCCTGGGCGCCTTACATCGCCCAAGGCATCGACAGCATGGTGAAGATCGCCATCAGCGGCAAGGGCGCCATGCCCCCGCGCGGCGGCTCCAGCGCATCGGATGAAGAGATCCATGCCGCCGTGCAGTACATGGTGGAGCATGCGCAGTAAGCGGGTAGCCCACCGCGCACCCTAAACGATCAAGCCTGGCCCGCCGCCTTCTGCGCGGCCGGTGAGCGCACAAAGCCATAGCGCTTTTCCAGCAGCACGCTGGCCACCTCGGTCGGCTCGGGCAGCAGGCCCTGCTCCAGCGCCTGCGACACATCCAGCACATCCTGTGTATGCACGATGCCCAGGCCCTGGCCGGTGTGCAGATAGACGGCACCTTGTTCATCGGCCAGCACCGCCTGCACCTGCGCAGGGGCAATTACCGCGCCGGTATGGGCATGCAGATGCAGGGTCTCGTCGCGCCACTGCGCGCGCCAGACCCAGGGGGTCGCCTCCAGCTCCACAAACACCTGCTGCGGGCCATTCTGGAAATACCAGCAGCCCTGGGCATCGGCCAGGTAGTTGCGTGCAATGAACTGCGCGAGCTTGTCATGCTCTACCCGCGACCCCTTGGCGCCTGGCAGGCCGCTGGTAAACGCCCCGGCGGCCTGCGCCTGTGCATCACGCAGCCACCAGTTGCCGCGCGCGTCCAGCGCCAGCCAGCCCCAGCAGGCGGGCACGTTCGGCCATTTGGCCATGGCTTGTTTCACGATATCGTCCATCCGCGCATCGTACTGCATGCCCCACCGCCCGCCATGCCAGCGCCTGGGCCGCCTCACCGTCAATAATCGCTGACAATGGACCGCTGCCAGATGGGTAACAATGGCGGCTCTGAAATGGCAAGGAGCCCTCATGAACGCATGGAAAAGATTTCTGGTGGTGGCAACGGCGGCGCTGGCACTGACGGGCTGCGGCTACAACGATTTCCAACGGCTGGACGAAGAGTCCACAGCCGCCTGGAGCGAGGTGTTGAGCCAGTACCAGCGCCGTGCGGATCTGGTGCCCAACATCGTGGCCTCCGTCAAGGGTGAGGCCAACTTCGAGCAAGACACGTTGACCAAAGTGATCGAGGCGCGGGCCAAGGCCACCTCGATCCAGGCGACGCCCGAGCTGGTGAACAACCCCGAGGCTTTCAACAAGTTCCAGCAGGCCCAGGGCGAGCTGTCCAGCGCGCTGTCGCGCCTGATGGTGGTGTCGGAACGCTACCCCGAGCTCAAGGCCAACCAGGCTTTCCGCGATCTGCGCGTGACTCTGGAAGGCACGGAAAACCGTATCGCCGTTGCGCGTGACCGTTATATCGGCACTGTCAAGGCCTACAACATCAAGGCCCGCCAGTTCCCGACCAACTTGACCGCCAAGGTCTTTGGCTACCAGCCCAAGGCCAATTTCACGGTGCAGAACGAGGCCCAGATCTCCCAGCCGCCGACCGTGGACTTCTCGTCTGAGCGGAAGTAAGCGCATGGCGTCGATGCCCGCCTGGCGCCCCCGGCCGGCCTGGCTGCTGGCCCTGGTGGCGGCCCTGTTGCTGCCCTGGTTCAGCACGCCGGCGCGGGCTGCCGTGCAGCCGGTGCCAGCGCTCAGCGCCCATGTGATCGACCAGACTGCCACGTTGAGCGCGCAGGAGCAGGCCCAGCTGGAAGCCCAGCTCACGGCGCTGGAGCGTGACACCGGCGCGCAGGTGGTGGTGCTGATGGTCGCCAGCACCAGTCCCGAAGACATTGCTGCCTATGCGCACCGTGTGGCCAGCACCTGGATGATTGGCCGCAAGGACGTGGGCGATGGCCTGCTGGTGCTGGTCGCCAAGGACGAACGGCGCATGCGCATCGAGGTCGCCAAAACCCTGGAAGGCGCAATCCCCGATCTGCGCGCCGCGCGCATCATTGACGAGACGATGAAGCCGGCCTTCCAGGCTGGCAAGTTTGCCGTGGGCATTGGCGACAGCGTGGCCCAGATCAGCGCGCTGATCAAGGGCGAGGCGCTGCCGCCGCCCCGCACCACCGCCCCAAGCCGCAACCAGGCGTCATCGGCCTTGCCCGACGACCCGGCGCAGCTGCTGCTGTTCTTCTTCATCTTCGTGATGGTGGGCGGCAGCGTGTTGCGCAGCATGCTGGGCCGTGCGCTGGGCTCGCTCGCCACCGGTGGCGCCGCAGGCCTGGTAGCGGCATGGCTGACATCGAGCGTGCTGCTGGGCATTGGCGCTGGCGTTGCCGCCCTCTTTGTAGTGCTGTTGGCCGGCACGATGCGCGGAGGCAGCTCGATTGGCGGGGGTGGCGAAGGCTTTGGCGGCGGAGGCGGCTTTGGCGGGGGTGGATTTGGTGGCGGCGGCGGTGGGGGCGGCGGATTCAGCTCCGGCGGCGGCGGCAATTTTGGGGGCGGTGGCGCCTCGGGGAGTTGGTGATGGGCCATTGGTTGCAACGCTGGGGCAGGCAACTGCGCCACCGCTTTCTGGAGCGTGATGCCTCCCATGCCTTGCCTGACGACGCCCGGCAGCGCCTGGCCCAGGCCATCGCGGCCTCGGAGGCCAGGCACAGCGGCCAGATCCGCGTCTATGTGGAAAGCACCCTGCCCTGGAGCTATATCCGCCGCGATGCGCCAGCGCGCGAGCGCGCGGTGATGCAGTTTGGCAAGCAGCGCGTCTGGGATACCGAGCACAACAATGGCGTGCTCATCTACCTGCTGCTGACCGACCATGCGATCGAGATCGTCGCCGACCGCGCGGTATCGCGCTGCGTGAGCGGCCCGCAATGGCAGGCGATGGTCGACAGCCTGGCCGCTGACCTGCGCAGCGGCCAGTATGAAAAAGCCCTGCTGGCGGCCATTGGCCAGGTATCGCGCCATCTGGAGCAGCAGTTTCCGCGCGGCGCCGCACCATGGGCGGCAGACAATGAGCTCGATGACCAGCCGTTGATCGGCTGAGCACGGCGCACAGGGGGCGAATTTCGGCCTCCCAGCCCGATCAGGCAGCGGATATAAATGATAATGCGCAATCAATATCATTTGATGCGCATTTCGCCTGCCCATCTCGCCCGCCTGCTCCATGTCCTCCGACACCCCCATCCTCCCCCGCAGCCCTGCTGCCTTGCCGGGCGCCAGCCGCCTGCAATCCATCGACGCGCTGCGCGGCCTGGTCATCCTCTTCATGCTGATCGACCATGTGCGCGAGACCTTCTACCTGCACCACCAGGTGCCGGACCCGATGGATGTCTCCGCCACCGCGCCGGAGCTGTTCTTCAGCCGCTTGCTCGCCCACCTGTGCGCACCCGTGTTTGTGCTGCTCACGGGCCTGTCGGCTTTTTTGTACGGCAGCAAGTACGAAGATGGGCGCGCTGCGGCTTCGGGCTTTCTCTTCAAGCGCGGGCTGTTTCTGGTGCTGCTGGAAGTGACCGTGGTCAACTTTGCCTGGACCTTCCAGTTCCCGCCCACCAAGATCTTCTTGCAGGTGATCTGGGCCATTGGCCTGTCGATGCTGATGCTGTCGGCATTGGTGTGGCTGCCCCGGCGGCTGATCATTCCGCTGGGTCTGCTGCTGGTCGCCGGCCACAACCTGCTCGACCACCTGCACTTTGCGCCCGACCATGCGCTGCACACGCTTTGGGCCGTGCTGCATGACCGGGGTTGGATCGATGTGAGCAGCAGCCTGCGCCTGCGCACCTCCTACCCGCTGCTGCCCTGGATCGGCGTGATTGCGCTGGGTTATGCGATGGGCCCCTGGTTTGCCAAGGGTGCCGATGCACTGCAGCGCCAGCGCCGCCTGCTGACCTGGGGCCTGGGCCTGCTGGTCGGCTTTGTGCTGCTGCGTGCCGCCAATGTGTATGGCGACAAGCCCTGGGTGGTGGGCGACTCGCTGATGGTCAGCCTGATGGGCTTTTTGAACATCACCAAGTACCCGCCCTCGCTGCTGTTTCTGGCGCTGACCCTGGGCATCGGCCTGCTGCTGCTGCGCGCTTTCGAGCGCCGGCCACAGATGCGCTGGCTGGCACCGCTGACCGTGTTTGGCGCCGTGCCCATGTTCTTCTATGTGCTGCACCTCTATGTGCTCAAGTTCCTCTACCTGGGCGCGCAGGCGATCTGGGGTAACAACCAGGGCGAGGTGTTTGGCTTTGATGCGATCTGGATGGTGTGGATCACCACGGTGGCCATGGGCTTTGCGCTGTACCCGGCGGTGAAGGCCTTTGCCGCCTTCAAGGCCCGCAGGCGCGATATCACCTGGCTCAAGTACCTTTAAGCCGCTTTTTACGCTGCCTCAGGCTGCAGGCCCTGCACCGCTGAGGCAGTCCTTGCACTGGCCGTACAAGGTGATCTCATGGCCCTCGACCAGAAAGCCCGGCGGCGCCATGCCCTTGAGATCGCCCGGGCAGGCGGGGATATCAAACACCCGGCGGCAGCTGTTGCACTGGAAGTGGTGGTGGTGGTCATGCGTGGCCGGCTCGTAGAGCGGCAGGCCACCGGGCAGGGTCACCACGCGCAGCAGGCCTTCTTCCGTCATTGACTTGAGGTTGCGGTAGACGGTGGCAATGCCCAGCGCCGGCAGCGCCGCACCCGCAATCTCCAGCACCTCTTGGGGGGAGAGAGGACGGCCTTGCGATGCAAAGGCATCGGCGATGGCGGCGCGCTGGCGGGTAGGACGTTGCATAGTCTGACAGGGGCGTTCCGGGGAACGAAGGCAATCGAGGGTGTACCCATCATAGCCGCTCGGGGCGCCGCCTGCAGGCAGCGCCGGCGGGCAGGCGCTGCCCTGCTCTTGCAGGTCAGAAAATCTGCAAGGGCATCTCGGCCAGCAGGCGCACCTGGTTCACATTCAGCTCGCCCTGGGTTTGGTTGGCTCGGTGCACGCCATAGCGCAGCTGCAGCGCCAGGCCCTTGGCCTGGCCCTGCTGCACGGTGTAGCGCAGCAGCATGTCGCGCTCCCAGTGGCGGCCGCCACTGCCGGTGGCGCCCAGGTAGTTGGTATACACGCTGCCGGCACGGCTGTAGTCAATGCCCGAGCCGCGTGTATAGGCCACGCCCGCGCGCAGGCCCGGTGTCAGCCACTGGCCCAGATCGGCCTCGTACTTGAGCTGCCACGAGGCTTCGTGCGGCGCATTGAAGTCCGACAGCTGCATCGCGTTTTCCAACCAGATGGAGCCCCGGTTCACATAGTCGAACGGTGTGTCGCCATCCACCTTCTGGTAGCCCAGGCCCAGCTGGTGCATGCCGGCCGAATAGGTGGCCATCAGGCTCCAGGTCAGGTTGTCCACCTTGCCGGCCTTGGCGGCACCGGTGTCTTGGTTGCGGTACAGGTTCAGGCTCAGCGAGAGGCTTTGCTTATCGGCCAGCGCCTTTTTGTAGAAGCCGCCCAGGTACCAGGTATTCCAGACATCCTCGTATTGGCCCATATAGCTCGACAGGCTCAGCCCGCTCCAGGGCGTGGCCCAGCTGCCGCCGGCAAAGCTGAAGGCATCGCCTTGCACACCCGCGTAATTGGCCAGCAGCGGCTGGCCATTCTTGCGCGCATTGCGGTCGGCCCAGCCGGTAAAGCGGCCGGCCTGCAGGCTCAGCTGCGGAATATCGTTGCTGCTGATCAGCCAGCCCCGGTTGGTCTCGGGCAGCAGGCGGGTGTCGGACGAGTGGAAGATCGGGTTCTTGGTGCGCATCTCGCCCACTTTCAGCTCGGTGGACGACCAGCGCAGCTTGAGTGCGGCACCGGCGCGGCCAAAGCTGTCCTGGAGGTCGCTGCCGTCCTTGGCGATATAGCGCGGATTGCTGCGCACCTTGTCCGCCTCCGAGCCCAGGTTGGTGCCGCCATAGGCATGTGCATCCAGCCCCAGGCCGATCAGCCCCTGCGTGTAGCCCGAGCTGAAGTTCAGCATCAGTCCATAGGCGGCTTCGGCGGCCTTGTCCGAACGCGCGCCGCCGGACACCACGCGGGTGCTGTCGCCACGCCGGTAATCCAGCTGCTCATACACCATGCGGTTGACCATGCCCAGGCTCGCGCCCTCGACCAGGCCCTTGGCCTCGTCCTGCGCGCCCGCCTGCGCATGGCCTGCGGCCACGGCCAACACCGCCAGGCCGCCGCTGCGCGCCATCCATTTGAAATAGGTCATTGTCTTGTGTCGCTGAAAATTGCGGTGGCCGTTCAGCCGTGGCGCCCAGGCGCGGCTGACGATAGCCGTGAAGTGATGCTGCGCGCGCTTTGGTACCTCCGCGGACAGCGGCATGCCAGACAGCGGCGTATCGCCCACCTTGTACCAGGATGCCGGCCCGCTGTAGCAAGCCATCCGGCACCGGCATAAAAAAACCACCGCATGCGGTGGTTCTTCTGTGGCAGTTGCGCAGACAGCGGATCAGCGCTTCTTGCGGTATTTTTGCAGGGCGGCAATCTGGGCTGCCATGACGGACAGCTCGGATTGGGCCTTGGCCAGGTCAAGCTCGCCCTTGGCGTTCTTGAGGGCTTCTTCGGCCTTTTGCTTGGCTTCAACCGCTTTTTGCTCGTCCAGGTCCTTGCCGCGCACAGCGGTGTCGGACAGCACGGTCACGCAGTCGGGTTGCACTTCGAGAATGCCACCAGCCACGAAGATGAACTCTTCGCCGCCGTCGGCCTTCTCAATGCGCACCGAACCCGGCTTGATGCGGGTGATCAACGGCGTGTGGCGGGCGTAGATACCGAGTTCGCCCATTTCACCAGGCAAAGCCACAAAGCGGGCTTCGCCGGAGAAGATGGATTCTTCAGCACTGACCACATCAACGTGGAAGGTGTTCATCTTGGATCCTCAGAGTGAAAAAGAAACTAGTTCGCGAGAAGGGCTGCGTGCTGCAGCCCGTTCTGCAAAGCTTAGATCTTCTTCGCCTTCTCGATGGCTTCGTCGATCGTGCCAACCATGTAGAAGGCTTGCTCGGGCAGGTGGTCGCACTCGCCGTTGACGATCATCTTGAAGCCGCGGATGGTTTCCGACAGCGGCACGTACTTGCCTGGAGCGCCCGTGAACACTTCAGCAACGTGGAAAGGCTGCGACAGGAAACGCTGGATCTTACGAGCGCGGGCCACGACGAGCTTGTCTTCGGGAGCCAGTTCGTCCATACCCAGAATCGCAATGATGTCGCGCAGTTCGGTGTAGCGCTGCAGGGTACCCTGCACTTGGCGGGCTACCGAGTAGTGCTCTTCACCCACCACTTGGGGGTCCAGCTGGCGGCTGGTCGACGCCAGGGGGTCCACCGCAGGGTAGATACCCAGCGAAGCGATGTCACGCGACAGCGCCACGGTGGAGTCCAAGTGAGCGAAGGTCGTTGCTGGCGATGGATCGGTGTAATCGTCCGCTGGCACGTACACGGCCTGGATCGAGGTGATCGAACCCACCTTGGTCGAGGTGATACGCTCTTGCAGACGGCCCATTTCTTCGGCCAGCGTAGGCTGGTAGCCCACCGCCGATGGCATACGGCCCAGCAGTGCGGACACTTCGGTACCGGCCAGCGTGTAGCGGTAGATGTTGTCCACGAAGAACAGCACGTCCTTGCCTTCGTCACGGAACGCTTCAGCCATAGTCAGGCCGGTCAGCGCCACGCGCAGACGGTTTCCTGGTGGCTCGTTCATCTGGCCGTACACCATGGCAACCTTCGAGTCGTTCAGCGACTCCTGGTTCACCACACCGGCGTCCGACATTTCGTGGTAGAAGTCGTTACCTTCACGGGTACGCTCACCCACGCCGGCGAACACGGACAGACCGCTGTGCGCCTTGGCGATGTTGTTGATGAGCTCCATCATGTTCACGGTCTTGCCCACACCGGCACCACCGAACAGACCGACCTTACCGCCCTTGGCGAAAGGGCACACCAGGTCAATCACCTTGATGCCGGTTTCCAGCAGTTCCTGTGCAGGGGCCAGCTCGTCATAAGCGGGGGCCTTGCGGTGGATGGAAGCGGTCAGCGCCTGGTCCACAGGACCACGTTCGTCGATGGGGTTACCCAGCACGTCCATGATGCGGCCAAGGGTTGCCTTGCCCACGGGCACGGTGATCGCCTTGCCGGTGTTGGTGACCATCAGGCCACGCTTGAGACCGTCCGACGAGCCCAGCGCAATGGTACGCACCACGCCGTCGCCCAGCTGCTGCTGCACTTCCAGCGTCAGGGCAGTGCCTTCGAGCTTCAGTGCGTCATACACGTTAGGCACGCTGCCGTGGGGGAACTCAACGTCCACCACCGCACCGATACATTGAACAATCTTGCCTTGTACTTGAGCCATTTGTTGCTCCAATATTGATTTCAGTCGAGCTGTATTACACAGCCGCGGCGCCTGCGACGATTTCCGACAACTCGGTCGTAATCGCAGCCTGACGCGTCTTGTTGTAGATCAGCTTCAACTCGTTGATGACGTTGCCGGCGTTGTCGGTGGCGGCCTTCATGGCCACCATGCGTGCAGACTGCTCGGAAGCCATGTTGTCTGCAACGGCCGAATAGATCAGCGATTCCGCATAACGCACGAGCAGCTCGTCGATCACACTTTGCGCATCGGGCTCGTAGATATAGTCCCAGCCGTGGGATGCAGCCGGTGCCGAGCCCTGGATCGCATCTTGCGACAGGGGCAGCAACTGCTCCACAACCGAGTCCTGCTTCATCGTATTGATGAACTTGGTGTAGCACAAATAGACCGCGCTCAGCTTGCCCTCAGCGTACTGGTCGAGCAAAACCTTGGCCGGGCCGATCAGCGCATCCAGATGCGGCGTATCGCCCAGGGCGGTAGCGTTGGCCACCACCTTGACACCCACGCGCGTCAGAAAGCCCAGACCTTTGCTGCCAATGGCCACGGCTTCCGTGCTGACACCAGCGGATTGCAGTTCCTTGAGCTTGTTCGTCACGGCACGCAGCACATTGGTGTTCATGCCGCCGCACAGGCCCTTGTCAGTCGTCACCACGATCACGCCCACCTTCTTGACGTCATTCGACACCATGAAGGGGTGAACATATTCGGGGTTTGCCTGGCTCAGGTGAGCTGCAATTGCGCGAATCTTTTCGCTGTATGGACGGGCTGCCTGCATCCGCTCCTGCGCCTTGCGCATTTTGGATGCGGCAACCATTTCCATGGCCTTGGTGATCTTCTTGGTGTTTTCCACCGATTTGATCTTGCCGCGTATTTCCTTGCCTGCTGCCATGATGACTCCTCGACCGGATTAAGCGAAGGACTTCTTGAATGCAGTGATGGCTGCAGTCAGTTCAGCTTCGTCCTTGCCTTCCTTGTCGAAAGCCTTCTTCTCGTTCAGACGGTCCACCAAGGCGCCGTAGCTGGTCTTGAGGAACTGGTGCAGACCCGATTCAAAGGACAGAACCTTCTTGACTTCGATGTCGTCCATGAAACCCTTGTTCACGGCAAACAGCGAAGCGGCCATCAGAGCGACGGGCAGCGGGCTGTACTGGGCTTGCTTGAGCAGCTCGGTCACGCGGGCACCGCGGTCCAGTTGCTTGCGGGTTGCATCGTCCAGGTCAGAGGCGAACTGTGCGAAAGCAGCCAGTTCACGGTACTGTGCCAGGTCGGTACGGATACCGCCGGACAGGCCCTTGATCAGCTTGGTCTGAGCGGAACCACCCACGCGGGACACCGAGATACCGGCGTTGATAGCGGGACGGATACCGGCGTTGAACAGGCTGGTTTCCAGGAAGATCTGGCCGTCGGTGATCGAGATCACGTTGGTAGGCACGAAGGCCGACACGTCACCAGCTTGGGTTTCGATGATGGGCAGAGCCGTCAGCGAACCCGTCTTACCCTTGACTTCACCCTTGGTGAAGGCTTCCACGTAGTCCGCGTTCACGCGGGCTGCGCGCTCGAGCAGGCGGCTGTGGAGATAGAACACGTCGCCAGGGAACGCTTCGCGGCCTGGTGGACGGCGCAGCAGCAGCGACACTTGGCGGTAAGCCACGGCTTGCTTGGACAGGTCGTCATACACGATCAAGGCGTCTTGGCCACGGTCGCGGAAGTACTCACCCATCGTGCAACCCGAGTAGGCCGACACGTACTGCATAGCAGCGGATTCAGACGCGGTAGCGGCCACGACGATGGTGTATTCCATCGCGCCGGCTTGCTCCAGAGCACGCACCACGTTCTTGACCGACGAAGCCTTCTGACCAATGGCCACGTACACGCAGGTAACGCCTTGGCCCTTTTGGTTGATGATGGCGTCGATAGCGACAGCGGTCTTGCCGGTCTGGCGGTCACCAATGATCAGCTCGCGCTGGCCACGGCCCACGGGCACCATCGCGTCGATGGACTTGATACCCGACTGCAGCGGCTGGTCCACGGATTGACGAGCGATAACACCAGGCGCAACCTTTTCGATCACGTCGGTCATCTTGGCGTTGATAGGACCCTTGCCGTCGATAGGCTGGCCCAGTGCGTTCACGACGCGACCCACCAGTTCCGGGCCCACGGGCACTTCCAGAATACGGCCGGTGCACTTGACGATGTCGCCTTCCGAGATGTGGGTGTATTCACCCAGAATCACGGCGCCAACAGAGTCACGCTCCAGGTTCAGAGCCAGACCGAAGGAAGGTTGACCGTCGGCGGTGGCTGGGAATTCCAGCATTTCACCGGCCATCACATCGGACAGGCCGTGCACGCGCACGATACCGTCGGTCACCGACACCACCGTACCTTGGTTACGGATATCGGAATTGCCTGACAGACCCTCAATGCGGCTCTTGATCAGTTCAGAAATTTCTGCGGGATTGAGTTGCATTACTCACTCCTTTTCATGGTTTAGCCGAATCCTCGAACTGCATTACGCAGTGAGGGTTGCTTTCATTTGTTCCAGACGGGCCTTGACCGAGGTGTCAAGCACCTCGTCACCCACCACAACGCGAACGCCGCCAATCAGCGACTCGTCCACGGTGGTGCTCAGATTCAGTGGGCGGCCAAAGCGTTTTTCCAGCACGGTGCCCAGCGCATTCAATGCGGAGTCATCCATGGGGAAGGCGCTGTACACCAGCGCATCGGACGAACCGTTGTTACGGTTCACCAGCGCGCGAAATTGCGAGGCCACTTCAGGCAGCGCATCCAGACGGCGGTTTTCCACCACCGTGCGCAGGAAGTTGCGCGCCAGGTCTGACAAGGCCCAACCGCGTGCCAGCGTCACACCGGCCATCACCTCGATCACCTGTTCGTTGGTGACGTTGGGATTGTCGGCCAGTTGGCGCATTTCCGGATCGGCGGCAATCGCCGCCAGTTCGTCCGTCCAAGACAGGGCGTCGCTCAAGCCGGCACCCTTGTCGGTGCAGGCCTTGAACAAGGCTTCAGCGTAAGGACGGGCAATGGTGGCGAGTTCTGCCATTTCGTTGCTTCCTTACAGCTCAGTCTTCAGGCGATTGAGCAAATCACTGTGTACCGCAGGATTGACTTCCTTGCGGAGAATCTGCTCAGCACCCTTGACAGCCAAAGCTGCAACTTGCTCGCGCAGCGATTCGCGCGCCTGGATCACTTGCTGCTCGGCGTCTGCACGGGCGGCGGCAATGATCTTGTTGCCTTCTTCGGTAGCACGGGCCTTGGCCTCTTCTACGATTGCTTGGGCACGACGGTCTGCGTCCGCGATACGCGACGCTGTCTCATTGCGGGTTGCGGAAAGTTCTTCCTCAACGCGCTTGTTCACAGCTGTCAACTCGGACTTTGCCTTATCGGCAGCAGCAAGACCATCGGCGATTTTCTTTGCTCGCTCATCCAACGCCTTGGCAATAGGTGGCCACACGAATTTCATCGTGAAGAGCACCAGAATCAAGAAGACAATGGCCTGAACGAACAGGGTCGCGTTAATACTCACGGCAACACCTTTCTATCTACGGCGTTGATCGGAGCTTAGGCCAGTTGGAATGGGTTGGCGAAAGCGAACAGCAGAGCGATAGCAACGCCGATCAGGAATGCAGCGTCGATCAGACCAGCCAAGATGAACATCTTGGTTTGCAGTTCGTTGATCAGCTCAGGCTGACGTGCCGACGATTCCAGGAACTTGCCGCCCATCAGAGCAATACCGATCGAAGCGCCGATAGCGCCCAGACCAACAATCAGACCACAAGCCAGAGCGACGAGACCGAGAACGTTTTCCATGATGACTCCTGAGAAAAAAAAGAAAGGTTAAGAGAAAAAGGAAAGGGAACAGTTAGTGAGCTTCATGTGCCTGGCCGAGGTAAATCAGCGTCAGCATCATGAAAATGAAGGCTTGCAGAGTAATCACCAGAATGTGGAAGATCGCCCAGATCGTGCCTGCAATGATGTGCCCCACGGGGAGCAACACACCAGAGAGCGACATAGCGGCTGCGCCACCCATCAGGGCAATCAGCATGAACACCAACTCACCAGCGTACATGTTGCCGAACAGTCGCATGCCGTGCGACACCGTCTTGGCAACGTATTCAATAATCTGCATCAGCAGATTGACAATGCCGAGGATCACGGCAAAGACAGGATTCTTGCTGGTACCAAAGGGAGCGGACACCAGTTCGTGCGCCCAGCCGCCCAGGCCCTTGATCTTGACGCTGTAGTACAGGCACAGGACCAGCACGGCAGTCGACAGACCCAGCGTGGTCGACAGATCGGCGGTGGGCACGACACGCAGATAAGCGTGGTGGTCACCGGTGGCACCTTGCCACAGCACCGGCAGCAGATCGACCGGCAGCATGTCCATCGCGTTCATCAGGAAAATCCAGACGAAGACGGTCAGGGCCAGCGGGGCAATGAACTTGCGCGATTGGGCGTTGTGGATATTGGCCTTGGCCTGGTTGTCCACCATCTCGACCAGCATCTCGACAGCCGCCTGGAAACGACCAGGGACGCCGGAGGTGGCCGAACGGGCTGCCAGCCACATCACGAAGATGCCCAGCAGGCCCAGGATCACGCTCACTGAGATCGAATCAAGGTTGACCACCGAGAAATCGATGATCGACTTTTGCTTGATATTCTGAAGATGCTGCAAGTGGTGAACGATGTATTCACTTGCAGTGGGTGCATTCGCTTCTGCGGCCATCGGACAACTCTTCTTCTCAATTACAAAATTTTTGCAGATCTGGTCAGCAGCCAAAGCGCCAACCAGTACGTTTTCATCACTACAACCAGACCCAACACCAGCGCCAACCAGTTGAGTCCCGGCACGACCAGAGGCGCCAGCAGCAGCAGCACCACGGTCAAAACCAATTTTGCGATCTCCAAACCAAAGAACCGGACCATCGCAAGATTCTCTTGCCCAGCCCCCAGATGCAGCCGCAACCCACGTGCAAAAAAGGCAGCAGGAATCACCACCGCCGCCGCACCGTATGCCACCGACCACATCCATCCGGCCCGCTGCGTCACCAGACCCACCAACACCGTGAGCACCACCCCGACGACCAGCTGCCACTTCACCACACGCACCACCGATACCGGCGGATGGCGCTGGCGCCACTCTGCTGCTTCTTGCGCAGTCAGGGGCTTGAAGTCCGGCTCTTCGGCCACATGTTCTTCTTGTGGAGCATCTGTTGTCATAGTGTTGGCTCCCGGGCAGAACAACCTAGCCAAAGCCTGCGATTATAAGGATAAACCCGTTGCAAACGGGAAGCGTTTTGTTGCGCGTCTGTTTTTTTGCGGCACACAAGCCCCCATTGCGCCCCTTTTCACGTCAGTTGCATCCGACAAATTCCACACCAGGAAGATGGCTTATCAGCTGATGGCACATCACTTGCAAGCTTCTGTTTTAATAGCAAAATGACCACCACTACACCTCCTGTTGACCCTGTCGATTCCGGCGCCGATCCCCGCAAAGATTCCCTGATCGAATACCCCTCAGACTTCCCGATTAAAGTGATGGGTCTCAACCAGGACGGCTTTGTCCACGCGGTCACCGCCATCGCCAAGGAACACGACCCCTTCTTCGACGCCAGCTCGGTAGAGCTGCGCCCCAGCAGCGGCGACAAGTACCTGGGCGTCACGATCACCGTGACGGCCACCAGCCGCGAACAGCTGGACAACCTCTACCGGGCGCTCACCTCCAGCCCCATGGTCAAGGTCGTGCTGTAAGCGGGCCTTGTTGTCACCTTTGTGAACCTTGCCGGCCCTTGGTGGCCGATTTTTGCGATGTACACCCGCTTTCTTGGCCAGGCCGACTACGCGCCCACGCTGCAAGCCATGCAGCAATTCACTGCCCAGCGTTCGCCGCAGACGCCCGATGAGCTGTGGATGTGTGAGCATGCGGCCACTTTCACGCAGGGCATTGCCGGCCTGCCCAGCCATTTGTTGCATACAGGCGACATTCCAGTGGTGCAGACCAACCGGGGCGGCCAGGTCACCTACCACGGCCCGGGGCAAGTGGTCGCTTACCCTCTGATTGATCTGCAGCGCGCGGGCTACTTCGTCAAGGAGTATGTGTTCCGCATTGAGGAAGCCGTGATCCGAACCCTGGCCACCTTGGGTGTGACCGGCCACCGCGTAGCAGGCGCTCCGGGCATCTACGTGCGCCTGGATGACCCCTTCTCCCACGCAATGCTGGCCCAGCGCCCGATGCAGCGCAGTGATGGCAGCCCCGCCCCCGAGCCGGTGTTTGAAGGCCTGGGCAAGATCGCCGCCCTGGGCATCAAGATCAGCCGGCACTGCAGCTACCACGGCGTCGCGCTGAATGTAAAGATGGATCTGGAACCCTACCACCGCATCAACCCTTGCGGTTATGCCGGGCTGCAAACCGTCGATCTTTCTACAATCGGGGTTAACGCCGACTGGGAGGACGTCGCCAAGACCTTGGCGCAAGAGCTTTCCGCCCGCTTGGCGCCTGCCGGTTCTGCATAACCTGGTGCCGCAGCGCACGCCCTGTTCCCCACCAAGGGGCGGCGCAGCAGCCTCGGGCCGTTCTTGCTCTGAGCCTACGGCCCCTCCGGTTTTGTGCGTGCCTGTCGCACAGAACGCGGTGAAACAACTAAAGTGAGCAACATGAGCACCAATGAAGTCGTGCGCGAAGCACAGTCCGCTGCCACCTACAACCCGCTGGCCAAGCAAAAGGCTGCCGCCAAACTGGCGCGCATCCCCGTGAAGGTCCAGCAAGCCGAGGTGCTGAAAAAGCCGGAGTGGATCCGCGTCAAGGCGGGCAGCCCCACGACCCGCTTCTACGAGATCAAGGACATCCTGCGCCAGAACAATCTGCACACCGTCTGTGAAGAGGCCAGCTGCCCCAACATCGGCGAATGCTTTGGCAAGGGCACGGCGACCTTCATGATCATGGGCGACAAGTGCACGCGCCGCTGCCCGTTCTGTGACGTGGGCCATGGCCGCCCCGATCCGCTCGATCTGAACGAGCCGCTGAACCTGGCACGCACCATTGCAGCTCTGCGCCTCAAGTATGTGGTGATCACCAGCGTGGACCGCGATGACCTGCGCGATGGTGGCTCGGGCCACTTTGTCGAGTGCATCAAGAACATCCGCGAGCTCTCGCCCACGACCCAGATCGAGATCCTGGTGCCGGACTTCCGGGGCCGTGACGACCGCGCGCTGGAGATCCTGAAGGCTGCGCCGCCCGATGTGATGAACCACAACCTGGAGACCGCACCGCGCCTGTACAAGGAAGCGCGCCCCGGCTCCGACTACCAGTTCAGCCTGAACCTGCTCAAGAAGTTCAAGGAACTGCACCCCACGGTGCCGACCAAGAGCGGCATCATGGTGGGCCTGGGCGAGACGGACGAGGAGATCCTGCAGGTGATGCGCGACATGCGCGCCCACAACATCGACATGCTGACCATCGGCCAGTACCTGGCCCCGTCGAACAGCCACTTGCCGGTGCGCCGCTATGTGCACCCCGACACCTTCAAGATGTTTGAGGAAGAGGCCTACAAGATGGGCTTTACCCACGCCGCCGTTGGTGCGATGGTGCGCTCCAGCTACCATGCCGACCAGCAGGCACACGCTGCAGGCGTCTAAACCCTGAGTGCCCTCCACCAAGAGGCTGCCCCTGGCAACACAGGGGCAGCCTCTTTGCTTTGGAGCACGCTACCGGAGCGCAGCCTTAACCCAGCGCCGCGCTGCTGCCCACCACCACCGCATACAGGTCACCAATGGTGGCCATTGCGCCTTGGTGCAGTTGCGCGGCAGAGACTGCGCCGGCGGCCGATTGCAGCGGCCGGGTGGCGCAGGCATTGGCGACGACGGTGGCGCGCTTGCCGCGCAGGAAGGCACCTTCGGCGGTGAAGGTGACGCACATATGACTCATGAAGCCGATGATCACCAGCTGCTCGTTGCCTGCCGCTTCCACATGCTGGGCCAGGTCGGTGTTGTGGAAGGAGTTGGGAGCCTTCTTGACGACAACCGGCTCACCGGCCAGCGGCGCAACGCTGGCGTGGATCTGGCCGATCTCGGCGCGTATGTCATAAGGCGAGCCCTCGCCGCCGTCGTGCATCACATGGATCACCTTGGCGCCTGCAGCGCGGGCCTGGGCCAGCAGCCGCGATGCGGCATCGAGTGCGGCTTGCCAGCCCTCGAGTTCCATGACGCCACGGGTGTAGGTGTTCTGGTAGTCGACCAGAATCAGGGTCGACTGGGCCAGAACGGCTGGCTTGGCATCGAGTTGGTTGAGTTCGCGTAAAGTGCTGGTGTGCATGGTGGTTGCCTTGTGGGGTTGGGAGACCGCCACCCGCAATGGTGGCGCCATGGATGCATCTTAGGCACAGCCCCTGCGGCGGACAATGCCGTCTTAGCCGCAAAAACCGACACCCGCCCCTAACGAGAGACCGCATGCCGCATCCAGAACGCCTGATCGTGATCGTGTTGTTTGACCGGGTGGACCTGCTCGACATCACCGGTCCGCCCGAGGTGTTTGCGCTGCTGCAGCGCGAGATGGAGCGGCCCTGCGGCTACCAGGTGCTGCTGGCGGCGGAATCGCTGGAGCCGGTGACCACGGCCGCTGGCGTGCGCGTGCTGCCCGACATTCGCCTGGACCGCCTGCAGCACCAGGCGATTGATACCTTGATCGTGCCCGGCTCGGTCGAGACCGACGCCAAGGGCCGCGTGCAGGCATTGGCCGATCCGGCCGTGGTGCGGTGGGTGCAGACCCTGTCGGCGCAGTCCCGGCGCGTGGCCTCGGTCTGTGTGGGTGCCCATATCCTGGCGGCTGCCGGCCTGCTGGAGGGCAAGGAGGCCACGACGCACTGGTCCACCGCTGCGCAACTGGCCCAGGACCACCCCGGCATCCGTGTCGATGCCGACCGCATCTACATCCAGCAGGGCCGCATCTGGACCGGCGCCGGCCTGACCACCTGCCTGGACCTGGCGCTGGCCCTGGTGGCCGAGGATTTTGGCAATACCCTGGCGATGCGCGTGGCGCGCCAGCTGGTGATGTTCCTGAGACGCACTGGCGGCCAAAGCCAGTTCAGCGTGATGCTCGAGCCGCTGTCGAGCACCCGCCGCATGGAAGACCTGCGCCAGTACATTGCGCAGCACCTGGGCCAGCCGCTGTCGATGGCGGACCTGGCTGAGCAGATGCATGTGAGCGACCGGCAGCTGGCCCGCATCTTCAAGACCGAGCTGGGCATGACACCAGCGGCCTACCTGGAAGCTGCGCGGGTGGAAGCGGCCCGCCAGCAGCTGGAGGCCACCGATGCCTCCCTGGAGCAGGTGGCCGGGACCTGCGGCTTCAAGACCACCGATACGCTGCACCGCGCTTTTCGCCGCCAGCTGGGCACCACGCCGGGCCAGTACCGCAGCCGCTTTCGCACGCCGGCAGAGTAAGCGCTGCGAAGGCTTCAGCTCTCCAGCAGATCCGCCGGGTTCTCGGCATCCACCACCTGCTGGGCCCAGCCCACCAGGCGCCGCGTGTCGGCGCGCAGCACCTGCTGCTTGATGGCCAGGATCTGCGCGGGCTGCATCGAGAAGCTGCGCAGCCCCAGGCCCAGCAGCAGGCGGGTCATGGCTGTATCGCCCGCCATTTCACCGCAGACGCAGACATCCTTGCCCGCCGCATTGGCCGCCTGGATGACCTCGGCCACCAGGCGCAGCACGGCGGGGTGGAAGGGGTCGTAGAGCTGCGATACGGCCTCGTCGGCCCGGTCAATGGCCAAGGTGTACTGGATCAGGTCATTCGTGCCGATCGACAGGAAATCGAAGTACTTCAAAAAGGTGCGCACCGTCAGCGCCGCAGCCGGTATCTCGATCATCGCGCCCAGCTTGACCAGGCCCTGGGGCACTTGGCGCTCGCGCAGCTCCTGCGAGGCCTGCTCCACCAGCGCCAGGGTCTGCTTGATCTCGCTCACATGGGCCAGCATCGGGAACAGCAACTGCACCGGTCCATGGGCCGCCGCGCGCAGGATGGCTCGCAACTGCGTGCGGAACATATCCGGGTCGGCCAGGCTGAAGCGGATGGCGCGCAGGCCCAGCGCCGGGTTGAGGTAGTAGTCCTTGGGCTGGGCCTTGTCCAGCGGCTTGTCGGCACCCACGTCCAAGGTGCGGATCGTGACCGGCATGCCCTGCATGCCTTCGAGCGCTTCGCGGTAGGCGCGGTACTGTTCTTCTTCATCGGGCACCTTGCCACTGCGCCCCATGAAGAGAAATTCGGTCCGGAACAACCCCACGCCCACGGCGCCGGCCTTCACGGCGGCCGGGCCATCACCGGGCTGCTCGATGTTGGCCAGCAGCTCGACGCGCTCACCATCGAGGGTGATCGACGGCGTATCGCGCAGGCGCGAGAGGCGCTCGCGCTCCAGCCGCATCTGGCGCTGCTTGAAGCGGTACTCCTCCAGCAGGATGGGCGACGGGTCGACAATCACCTCACCGGCATCGCCGTCGATGATGACCCAGTCGTCGGCGCGGATGAGCTGGCTGGCCGTGCGTGCACCCACGACGGCCGGAATGTCCATGCTGCGGGCAACAATGGCGGTATGGCTGGTCTTGCCGCCCACCGCCGTGACAAAGCCGGCAAACACGCTTTGCTTGAACTGCAGCATGTCGGCGGGCGAGAGGTCATTGGCGATCAGCACCATCGGCGCATCGCGCTCATCGGCCACCCAGTCGTGCTGCCCCGCCTGCCCGCCCGGCGGCGTACTGACCGGTGCGGCCACCGGGCTGGAGACACCGCGCATATGGCGCAGCACCCGCTCCACCACCTGTTCCAGGTCGCCTTTGCGCTCACGCAGGTACTCGTCGTCCATCTCGTCGAACTGGCGGCACAGCAGCTCCAGCTGCGCGGTCAGCGCCCATTCGGCGTTGTAGAGGCGTTCGCTGATCAGCTGGCGCACGCCCGAGGACAGCATGTCATCCTGCACCAGCATCAGGTGCACATCCAAGAGCGGCTCCAGCTCCTGCGGGGCATCGACGCCCAGGTCGCCGCGCAGGCGCTGCAGCTCTTCGATCACCGCCAGCCGTCCCTTGCGCACGCGCTCGATCTCGCGCGCCACCTGGTCGGGCTCGATCAGGTAATGGGTGACCTCCAGGTGGCTGGACGCTGCCATGACTGCCCTGCCAATGGCAATCCCCCGGGCCACTGCGATTCCATGGATGGCAAATGTCATGCGGAACTTCCTCTTCGCTGGCGCGCTGGTGCGCCAAGCTGATTTATACGCCTGTCTCAGAAGACTGTACAAGCACGGGGCCGGTAAAGCGGGGGAAAGGTAGGCGTTCAGGCAAAGCGCGGCGCCTGCCTGTGCAACGCGGGCCGCAGCCCGGCATAGGCAGGCAGCAGAGCGCCTGGCGCGACAAGCAAGCCTGCGCTGCGCCGCTGCAGACGCCGGGCGGCGCCTTATTCGCCTTCGCCGAACTTGTCGTTGATGAGGGCCAGCAGCGCATCCATTGCCTGCTGCTCATCGGCGCCATCGGTTTCGATGGTCACCTCGGTGCCGATACCGGCGGCCAGCATCATCACACCCATGATGCTTTTGGCGTTGACGCGGCGTTCGCCCCGCGTGATCCAGACCTCGCAGGCAAAGCTGCCGGCGAGCTTGGTGAGCTTGGCCGACGCGCGGGCGTGCAGGCCCAGTTTATTGCTGATGGTGACTGCGGTCTTGATCATGTGCTCGGATATTCTGGTTCTGTGGCGTGGTCTGCGTCACCTGCATGATGCCCTGGCTGCCCCCTGCGATGGCCCGGGCCACGAGGCTGTCGAGCGCTTCCTGGCGATAGCACAGCGCGCGCAGCAGCATCGGCAGGTTGACACCGGCCACCAGCCGGGTGGATGCACGGCGCTTGGCCAATTCCTGGGCAATATTATGCGGGGTCGCACCGAACACGTCGCTCAGCACCAGCACCGGGCCGCTGTGGCTGTGGTCGAGCATGGCCTGCGCCTCTTCCAGGCAGGCCACCGGATCGGCGCTGGCAGGCACATCCAGCGCCATCAGGTGCTCGCCGCTGTCGGGGAACACATGCGCGGCGCATTGCGCCAGCGCCTGGGCCAGCGGTGCATGGGCGATCAACAGTATCCGGTTGCTCATCAAATCAAAATACAAGAAGTTCTGTGAAGAGGCGCCCCACTGGCGGCGATACCGGCCCAGCCGCGCCCTCTGCCAGTGTAGCGATTTTGCGGCACTGCAACATTGGTAGTGTTGCTTAGCCCAACGCCCGGGCTGGCGCGCTCCCACCCTAACGCAGTTGCAGCCCTTTGACAAAGCTCTGCAGCGCCCCGTCCGCCAAAGGCGCAGCGGACAGCACCAGGGCCTGGTAGACCCGCACCTGCGGCCCTTCGGTGCGCGCAAACCAGCGCGCATCCGCATACACCGCCTGGCCCGTGCCGTTGCGGCCCTGCCACTGCACCTGGCGCGCCTGGGGCAGCTCCAACGTACCGGGCAACACCAGGTTCTGTCCGGGCAGCGGCTGCCAGGCATCGGCCATCTGCAGCTGCTGGTGCAACGCCTTTTGCCAGTCCGCCATCACCGTGGCTGCATCCTGCGGCTGTGCCAAGGCCACATGGGCCAGTGCATAGGTCGCCCCCTCGGCCTGGCAGCCCACCATCGACACCGCCAAGGTCTGTGTGCCCCAGACCACCTCACGCACTGCTCGGTCAGGCTTGCAGGGCAGCAGCAGGTCCAGTGGCGCATCGGCCAGGGCCACGACGCGCCAGTTCAGCGCCGGGCTGCAGGCGGCCAGCAGCAACGCGGTGGAGAGGATCAGGCAGCGGGCCAGGGGCATCCGGCCATTATGGGCACGGCACTGCGATGGTCAAGCCAGACGCGCAGGTAGGGCCGTTGCGCTGCGCCTGCCTGCAGCCAGGGTCGCATAATGGCCACAACGCCGAACTTTCGGCACGGCTTTGACTCCGAGCACCATGTCCAGAAAAACCACCACCACCGTCTTTACCGCGCTGGCCATCGCTGCGGCGCTGGGCATCGGTGCCTTTGTCTACCAGGGCACCGGGAAGGCGGCCGCACCCGAGAGCCGCTTTGTGCTGCTCAGCGGCAGCACCCAGACCACCGCTGACATGAAGGGCAAGGTCACCCTGGTGAACTTCTGGGCCACCAGCTGCACCACTTGCGTCGCGGAGATGCCCGAGATCGTCAAGACCTACGACAAGTACAAGGACCGGGGCTACGACACGCTGGCGGTGGCCATGCATTACGACCCACCGAGCTATGTCGTCAACTTTGCCCAGTCGCGCAAGCTGCCGTTCAAGGTCGCGATCGACAACACCGGCCAGATTGCGAAGGACTGGGGCGACATCCAGCTCACCCCGACAACCTTTGTCGTCAACAAGCAGGGCCAGGTGGTCAAACGCTATGTGGGCGCGCCCAACTTCGATGAGCTGCACAAGCTGATCGACAAGCTGCTGGCCGAGACCTGAACCAGTGCCAGCCCGCTGCCTGCCACCGGGAAAACCGCCTTCGACAGGCGGTTTTTCGATGGTGACTGTGAGGGCGTGGGCGCTACACTGCGCATTCCTTGACTAAGCGCCGCCGCTGTGGACAGACCTGAGATAACGCTCCTGCACCCCACCACACCGGAAGAGCTTGCGGTGACCCGCGAGATCTTCCGGGAATATGCCCAATCACTGGATATTGATCTGGGTTTCCAGGGTTTTGAGGATGAATTGGCCGACTTGCCCGGCGAATATGGCGAGCCCCGGGGCGATCTTGTACTCGCCCTGGTCGAGGGTTCCGTCGCCGGTTGCTGCGCACTGCGGCCGCTGGATGATGTGGACTACAGCAATGCCTGCGAGATGAAGCGCCTCTACGTGCGCAAGGCCTTCCGCGGCTTTGGCCTGGGCCGCCAGCTGGTCGACTACACGATGGCCAGCGCCATCCGGCTGGGCTATGACTGCATCCTGCTCGATACGCTGGACAGCATGGAGTCGGCGCGCGCGCTCTACGCCGATTTCGGCTTTGAAGAGATTCCCCCCTACTACCACAACCCCGTCGCTGGCACGCATTACCTGAAGGCGGACGTTCACCCCTGACGGCCGTGCGCGCGCCGCAGCGCAGGCTGCGCGATGGGCCAGCGGCCACAAAAAAAGCACGCCTGGGCGTGCTTTTGTGCGTTCAGACCCGGCCCTGCAGCGCCTTGCGGCACCGCAGCGGCCCGGATGCGGCTCAAGCCTGCTTGGCTTGGGCCAGGATGGTATCGGCATCGCTGACCGTGAACTGGCCAGGGGCTTCCACATTCAGCTGCACGACCTTGCCGTCCTTGACCAGCATCGAGTAGCGGTTGCTGCGCAGGCCCAGGCCCTTGCCGTTCAGGTCCAGGGTCAGGCCGGTGGCCTTGGCAAAGGCGGCATCGCCGTCGCCAATCATGCGCACCTTGCCTTCGGTGTGCTGGTCCCTGCCCCAGGCGCCCATCACAAAGGCATCGTTGACCGACAGGCACCAGATTTCGTCCACGCCGGCGGCCTTGAAGGCCTCGGCCTTTTCCACGTAACCGGGCAAATGCTTGGCAGAGCAGGTCGGCGTGAATGCACCGGGCACCGCAAACAAAGCGATGGTCTTGCCAGCCGCTTCCTTGGTCACATCAAAGGCATTGGGGCCCAGGCTGCAGCCATTGCCTTCCACTGCCACAAACTCGCTCAGGGTTGCAACGGGAAGCGAATCGCCAACTTTGATCATGGTGTACTCCTTGAAAATTGCCCATCAGGCAGAGAACCCGCAGGCCGGGCGGCCAAAACGGGCATAAAAAAACGACCCACAGATTGTGGGTCGTTTTTGAAGTTACGTTGGTACAAGTCGCAAAAGACTTAAACCAAAGCAGCCTTTTGCACCAAGCGGGTAGCGACCCAGTTCTTGGTCTTGGAGAGCGGACGGCTCTCGGTGATCTCGATGGTATCGCCCGTGTTGTACTCGCCCTTTTCGTCGTGGGCGTGGTACTTGCTGGACTTGATCATGATCTTGTCGTAGATGGGGTGCTTCACGCGGCGTTCTACCAGAACGGTCACGGTCTTTTCACGCTTATCGCTGACCACCTTGCCAATCAAGGTGCGCTTGAGGGATTTTTTAGCTTCCGTCATGTCGGCTCCTATTACTTGGCGGCTTGCTTTTCAGCAAGAATGGTCTTGGCACGTGCCACATCGCGGCGGGTAGCCTTGATGGTGGCGGTGTTACCCAGTTGTTGCGTTGCCTTTTGCATGCGCAGACCAAAGTGGGCCTTTTGCAAGGACTTGATCTCGGCTTCCAGGCCAGCAACGTCTTTTTGGCGCAGTTCAGCAGCTTTCGTCATATCGATTTCTCCTGAATTTAAGCGCCAAGCTGACGGGTAACGAACGTGGTGCGCAGCGGCAGCTTGGCAGCAGCCAGGCGGAACGCTTCGCGGGCCAGTTCTTCGGGCACGCCAACGATTTCGAACACCATCTTACCGGGCTGAATTTCAGCCACGTAGTACTCTGGGTTGCCCTTACCGTTACCCATACGGACTTCGGCTGGCTTGGTCGAGATTGGCTTGTCAGGGAACACGCGGATCCAGATACGGCCGCCACGCTTGACGTGACGGGAGATTGCACGACGTGCAGCCTCGATCTGGCGGGCCGTCAGGCGGCCACGGTCCGTGCATTTCAGGCCGAAATCACCGAACGCTACCGTGTTGCCACGGGTTGCGATACCAGTGTTGCGACCCTTTTGCTCCTTGCGGTATTTGCGGCGAGCAGGTTGCAGCATAGTTATTCTCCTTTACCGTCCGCTGCTGTAGCGGGCGCGTCAGTCTTGCGAACGCGCTTAACGGAATCAGCACCAGCGCCGGCGGGCTTGTCGCTACCGTCTGCAGGAGCCGTGTTACCACCAGCGGGGCGGCGAGGGCCACGCGATGGACGATCGCCATTGCGGTTGTCACGACGAGGACCACGTGGACGACGCTCTTCTTCAGGACGTGGCGTTTCTGCGGCTGGCAGATCGTTACGACCCAGAGTGTCACCCTTGTAGACCCACACCTTCACGCCGATCACACCGTAGGTGGTCTTGGCTTCGGAGGTGCCGTAATCGATGTCGGCGCGCAGGGTGTGCAGTGGCACACGGCCTTCGCGGTACCACTCAGTACGTGCGATTTCGATACCGTTCAGACGGCCCGACGACATGATCTTGATACCTTGAGCGCCCAGACGCATCGCGTTCTGCATCGCACGCTTCATGGCGCGGCGGAACTGGATACGCTTTTCGAGCTGCTGGGTGATCGAGTCAGCGATCAGCTGGGCATCGATTTCAGGCTTGCGCACTTCTTCGATGTTCACAGCGACTGGCACGCCCAGGCGAGCAGCGAGTTCCTTCTTCAGGGCCTCGATGTCTTCACCCTTCTTGCCGATCACCACACCAGGACGAGCCGAGTAAATGGTGATACGGGCATTCTTGGCAGGACGCTCGATCAGAACGCGTGCCACGGCAGCGTTCTTCAGCTTCTCTTTCAGGTACTCACGAACCTTGATGTCTTCGGCCAGCATGCCGGCGAAATCACGGTTGCTTGCGTACCAGCGGCTAGACCAGTTACGGCTGACCGCCAGACGGAAGCCGGTAGGATGGATTTTTTGTCCCATGTTCTTCCTTTAGGCCTCAGTTACCCACGGTCACATAAATGTGGCAGGTAGGCTTGCTGATGCGGTTGCCGCGGCCCTTGGCGCGAGCGGTAAAACGCTTGAGCGTGGTGCCTTGCTCAACGAAGATGGTCTTGACCTTCAGTTCGTCGATGTCAGCGCCGTCGTTGTGCTCAGCGTTGGCGATAGCGGACTCCAGAACCTTCTTGACGATCACAGCAGCTTTTTTCTGCGTGAATTCGAGAATGTTCAGAGCTTGGTCAACCTTCTTGCCGCGAATCAGATCCGCAACCAGACGGCCTTTGTCAACCGACAGGCGAACGCCGCGGAGGACTGCACGTGTTTCAGACATGGTCTACTCCTTATCGTTTCGCTTTTTTATCAGCGGGGTGACCCTTGAAGGTGCGCGTCAGGGCGAATTCGCCGAGCTTGTGGCCCACCATCTGGTCGGTTACATATACCGGTACGTGTTGCTTGCCGTTGTGCACGGCGATGGTCAGACCGATGAAATCGGGCAGAACCATGGAGCGACGCGACCAGGTCTTCACTGGTTTCTTGTCCTTGGTGGCGATGGCCTTTTCGACCTTTGCCAGCAAGTGATGGTCAACAAACGGACCCTTTTTAAGAGAACGAGTCATTTGCTACCCCTTACTTCTTACGGCGCGACACGATCATGGTCTGTGTGCGCTTGTTGTTACGGGTACGGTAGCCCTTCGTCAGATTGCCCCATGGGTCAACTGCGTGACGGCCTTCACCGGTCTTGCCTTCACCACCACCGTGTGGGTGATCGACAGGGTTCATCACCACACCGCGGACGGTAGGACGAATACCCATCCAACGCTTGACACCGGCCTTGCCCAGTTGGCGCAGGCTGTGTTCTTCGTTGGCGACTTCACCGATGGTTGCACGGCATTCGATATGGATCTTGCGAACTTCGCCCGAACGCATACGCACTTGGGCGTAAACGCCTTCGCGAGCCAGCAGGGTAGCCGAGGTACCAGCGGAACGGGCGATTTGTGCGCCAGCGCCGATCTTCAGCTCGATGCAGTGAATGGTCGAACCCACAGGGATGTTGCGGATCGGCAGGGTGTTACCCACGCGGATCGGTGCTTCAGAGCCACTGATGATGGTTGCGCCCACTTCCAGGTTACGCGGAGCGATCACATAGCGACGCTCGCCGTCTGCGTAGCACACCAGAGCGATGTGAGCAGTACGGTTTGGATCGTATTCAATACGCTCAACCTTGGCGGGGATGCCGTCCTTGGTGCGCTTGAAGTCCACCACACGGTAGTGGTGCTTGTGACCACCGCCCTTGTGACGGGTAGTGATGTGACCGTTGTTGTTGCGGCCTGCCTTTTGGAACTGAGGTTCCAGCAGAGGAGCGAAACCTTCGCCCTTGTGCAGATGGCCACGGGTCACCTTCACCACATGGCGTTGGCCGGGCGAAGTTGGTTTGAGCTTAATAACAGCCATGATTACGCAGCCTCCCCAGAGAGGTTCAGCTCTTGACCTGGCTTGAGCAGCACATAAGCCTTGCGCACGTTGTCGCGGCGGCCAATGGTCTTGCCAAAGCGCTTGGTCTTGCCCTTGGTGTTCACCACAGACACGCCCTTCACTTCGACCTTGAACAGCAGCTCAACAGCGGCCTTGATCTCGGGCTTGGTGGCGTTCTGCAGCACCTTGAATGTCACAGCGTTGGACTTTTCAGCAACCAGCGTGGCCTTTTCGGACACGATAGGAGCGACCAGCACTTGCATCAGACGACCTTCGTCGAACTTGCGTTCGGCGGGAGTAGGGTTCACACGGCTCATGCGAACATCTCCTTGAGTTTGTCGAGAGCGCCCTTGGTAACGAGCACTTTCTTGAATTGCACCAGCGACACTGGATCAGCGTAACGTGGCTCGACCACGAACACATTCTTCAGATTGCGCGAAGCGAGGTACAGGTTTTCGTCCACTTCGTCGGCGATCACCATCACCGAGTCCAGGTTCATGGACTTGAACTTGTCAGCCAGTACCTTGGTCTTGGGCGAATCAACCGTCAGCGAATCAACCACAGCCAGGCGGCCTTCACGGGCCAGCTGCGAGAAGATGGATGCCATACCGGCACGGTACATCTTCTTGTTGATCTTCTGCGTGAAGTTTTCATCAGGCAGATTCGGGAAGATGCGACCGCCGCCACGCCACAGAGGCGAAGACGACATACCAGCACGTGCACGGCCAGTACCCTTTTGTTTGAAAGGCTTGGCGGTGGTGTGACGGACTTGTTCGCGGTCCTTTTGAGCGCGTGTGCCTTGACGGCCGTTGGCGCGGTAAGCAACGATGATCTGGTGAATCAGGTCTTCATTGAAATCGCGACCAAACACGGTCTCAGGAGCGTCCACTTGGGAGGCTGCCTTACCTTGTTCGTTCAGGAGTTCGAGCTTCATTAGTTCGCTCCTTTAGCAGCTGCCTTGACAGCAGGACGCACGGTCACGAAGCCATTCTTCGAACCGGGGATTGCGCCCTTGATCAGCAGCAGTTGACGGGCTTCGTCGATGCGAACCACGTCGAGATTCTGGGTAGTCACGGTCTCATCGCCCATGTGACCGGTCATGCGCTTGCCGGGGAACACGCGACCTGGGTCTTGTGCCATACCGATCGAGCCGGGAACATTGTGCGAACGGCTGTTACCGTGAGAAGCACGTTGCGACTTGAAGTTGTGACGCTTGATGGTACCGGCGTAGCCCTTACCGATCGAGGTACCTTGCACGTCGACCTTTTGGCCCACTGCGAAGATCTCGGTCACTGGCAAGGATGCACCTGCGGCGTACTTGCCGGCGGTGTCAGCTTCAACGCGGAATTCCTGGGTGATTTCACCAGCTTCCACGCCTGCCTTGGCCAGGTGGCCAGCGGCTGGCTTGGTCACGCGCGAAGCGCGGCGTTGACCAAAGGTGACCTGCAGGGCCACGTAGCCGTCGTTCTCTTGGGTTTTGACCTGGGTCACGCGGTTGTTAGACACATCCACCACGGTGACAGGCACTGCATCGCCGTCATCCGTGAACAGGCGCATCATGCCTACCTTACGGCCCAGCAACCCGAGGGAGTTGCTTTGACTCATTTGTTGCTCCAAAACTTCCGCCACCGAAACTGCAATTGGCTCGGTGTTGCCCCTGGGTTTGACGCCATCGGCACGAAAGAAGGTTAATAAAAACTTCGCCTCTTACCACCAAAATGCCAGGCAAATTGGGTGTATAGATCACGAAGCCATAAATTCTAACGCGAACTTCCCAAATAGGCAAGTTCGCGTCAGAAAGGACAAGCAGCCACACCCGGAGGTGTGGCTTTAAGGCCTTATTGCAGTTTGATTTCGACGTCCACGCCGGCAGCCAGGTCCAGCTTCATCAGCGCGTCAACGGTCTTGTCGGTAGGATCGACAATGTCCATCAGGCGTTGGTGGGTGCGGATTTCCAGCTGGTCACGCGAGGTCTTGTTCACGTGGGGCGAACGCAGAATGTCGAAACGCTTCATGCGGGTTGGCAGGGGCACGGGACCCTTGACAATCGCGCCGGTGCGCTTGGCGGTTTCAACGATTTCAGCAGCGGACTGGTCGATCAACTTGTAATCGAAAGCCTTCAGGCGGATGCGGATTTTTTGCTTGGACATGGTTAATTCCCAGTTGTTCTAAGAATTAAGCAATGATCTTGGCAACCACGCCAGCGCCCACGGTACGGCCGCCTTCGCGGATAGCGAAACGCAGACCTTCTTCCATAGCGATGGGGTTGATCAGCTTGACGGTGATCGACACGTTGTCGCCAGGCATAACCATTTC
>NZ_JBGBDC010000013.1:0-76084 GCF_041107495.1 Comamonas sediminis | reverse complement strand
GCCCGGTAGCTCAGTTGGTAGAGCAGCGGATTGAAAATCCGCGTGTCCGTGGTTCGATTCCGCGCCAGGCCACCAAAACAACAAGCCTCTGCACCAGACATGGTTCAGAGGCTTTCTTGTATGCGCAAGGCATCGGATGCGCAGCAATTGCCCCCAAGTTGCCGGCCAGGCTCTCCGCTCAGGCTATAATGCTAGCTTGTGTTGGCCCGGTAGCTCAGTTGGTAGAGCAGCGGATTGAAAATCCGCGTGTCCGTGGTTCGATTCCGCGCCAGGCCACCAAACGCATTCTGAAGCCCATCCCCTGCGATGGGCTTTTTTGCGTCTAGGGGCTGCGTCTTTGGGCCCGTGGGGTGGAGCCGTCTGCCGCGGACAGCAGCGCCTGCTTGAGCCCCGCCGGGAACAGTGCCGGGCCGCCTGGCATATCCAGCGCAGCCACGTCCCACCAGCGTGCCGTGCACACGCTGCCGCTGTTTTCGCGAAAGCGGATGTTGTCCAGATGGGCGAAGCGTGCTGCATCAAACACCACCTCGGTGATGAACAGCACCTCATGGCCAACGGCCCCGTGGTGGCGGTAGATGTTCTCCATCACGAGGGGCGGGCCTGGAACTTCCACCTCGACCTCCAGCTCCTCGATGAACTCGCGTTTGAGCGCATCCTGCCAGCGCTCGCCAAACTCCACGCTGCCGCCCAGAGGGCGCACCCCTGTCAGACGGCCTTCGTCATCGGCGACCTCGGCGGCCAGCAGTTTGCCATTGCGCCAGTGCAGGCCAAGGGCCTTGACTTTGATGTGCTGGGGTGGTCGCCAGGAGGTGGCAGTCATGCTTGCTTCTTTTAAGAGTGGTTTGTCAGTGTTTGTCGCGACGTTCACGCATGCGCTCACACAGTTGCTGTATGACGCCTGTGACAAGCGTCTGGTCCGCTGCTTCTAGCGCAGACAGCCATGCGCTGATCTGCACGGCTTGGTCATCGAGGGCGGCTGGCCGTTCTACGATCAGGTCACTGATAGACACGTCCAGCGCCGCTGCGAGATTCTCCAGCATTTGCAGCGAAGGCGTTGAAGTGCCACATTCAAGACGGCGAATGGTCTGGGGCGCGACCTGCAGGCGGCATGCCAACTCGGCTTGTGACCACTTGCGTGACCTTCTGAACTCTGCAATGCGATCCCCAACGAGCCTGGTGATGGACTGGGTCGTGTCGGCCATATTCTTTCAACCTCCATTCGCCCCCACCTTGAAACGTAGGAAGAGAAGGGGGCAGGCCACGAGTGTCACGACTTCTTCAAAGGCTGTCGTCACGAAATACGTGACGACAGCCAAGCGCATGCATGGCACTGTCTGAGGAGTGTTGCAGCCGAGTATTCCCAGTCAGGTTGCCGCTATTTGTCTGATCCCCAGTGCAGGTGAGCCGCGTAGGCAGTGCGTGAAAACGTCCGCTTTCAATCCCCAGGCGAACGCAAGCGCTCACAAAGCTGCTGCACGATGCCGGTGACAAAGGCACGGTCGGCCGGTTTCAACTCGGACAGCCATGCGCTGATGCGCATGGCCTGATCATCGGGGGCGGTGGAGCTGTGGACCAGCAGGTCGCCAATGCTGACCCGCAGTACCGACGCGAGGTTCTCCAGCGTATGCAGTGACGGGGCGGATGCACCGCGCTCAAAGCGGCTGATGGTCTCCGGCTCCACATGCAGCCGTTCTGCCAATTGCGCCTGCGTCCACCGGCGCGACTTGCGCAGCTCGGCAATGCGTTGCCCCAAGAGTTGAGCCAAGGGCTGCTCGGCCAGCTTCTTGTTGATCATATCTGTCTAGTTGAAATCCAACAGATATGGTTGTGTGTGGAGCGGAAAGGGGCCAGAATTCAATTTGTGGAATCCAATGTAATTTCACTATATTCGGGGCCGAGGCCGACGTGCGCGCTGCGATCGGGATCCGCGGGCGCAAGGCCACGGCTGCACATCGTCAACCCCACCGTACCGGAGGACTCAACACCATGCCGCATGCCCCGCAACATCGCCACAGCAGCCTGGCCCCTGAAATGCAGGGGCGTAAGGAGCTGGCGCGCCCACCCAGCGTTGCAGCGGCCACGCCGACTGCAGCCATGCCCTCTGCTGCGCGCCGCCGGTTGGGCCGCAACCAGCTCGGCATTTGCCTGCTGTTTTTTGCCGAAGGTCTGCTGGGCCTGTGGGTGGTGGGATGGCCGGCGCTGAGCCTGTGCATTTTGGGAACGCTGTACCTGGCCAGCACCGCCAGGCGCAAGGAAACAGCGCAGCGCAGAGCCGCTGGCACCAGCCCCTGACGCCTGCCGGAACGCGCAAGCGGCACGGGGCGCGCCGGGCGGGCAGGGCATACTGACATGCGACCGACTGTATAAGACATGTCAACAAATCTCATCTGACCCCTCTGTGTAATATTTTGCAAGGCCAAGGCGATACGATGGTTACAGATGACTACATCCCCCTCCATCCTGCCCGTCCAGGCGGACCGGCCCCTGCAAGATCTGCTGCCACCCGATCTGTGGAAGCTGCTGGCCAGACACGACATCACGACGGTGGACCAGGTCGTGGCGCTGTACCCCGCTAAATTGCTGAAGATCCACTACCTGGGGCCGGTGCGTTTCCGGCAGATCGAAGAGCTGCTCTTCCCCGGCCGGCGCTACGAGCCCCCGGTGCCTCCCCCGATCGAGACCGAGGACTTGGAAGGCACGTCGCTCGAAGGGCTGGTCTCCCGCCGCGTGCTGATCACACTGCGGCGCAATGGCATCAAGACCGTGCAGCAACTGGTGGCCGCCTATCCACGGCGGCTGGTGGACATCACCGGCTTTGGCATCAAGGCGCTGCGGGAAGTGGAGACCGTCTTCTTCGACGGCCAGCGGTTTGAGCCGATGAAATCCCGAAAGACAATCCAAAACACCATTAAGCGAAGATAATTATGATCTCATCCATATGGCAAATGGTTCTGCGTCTCCCCCTTCGACTCCGTTAGACGGAAAGTTGCCTGCCTCGGTCATCCGGATCCTGGCGCGCAACGGGATAGACAGCGTAGAGGCCGTGCGCAAGGCATACCCGCAGCAGCTGCTGACGCTCAAAGGTATCGGCTTGCTGAGGTTGCGCAAAATTGAAAAGGCGTTCTTTCCCGGCCACGCCTACATGCCGTCGCATACCCTGGCGGTGCTTCCTTTTGTGTCGGGTTCCTGTCTCAATGGATCGCTGCCGGTGGCCATCGTGCGCGCACTGGCACGCGGCGGCATCACCACCCCGGAGCAGCTGCGAGCGGCCTATCCCGTGGATCTGCTGAAGATCCGCTCGCTGGGCGAAGGCTCGCTGCGCGAGATCGAGCGGGTCTTCTTTCCCGGCCAGCATTACGAGCCGCCCGGCAACACCAAGATCCGCTAGGGGCAGCCCGCAGCAGCGGCGGGCCGGAGGGGGCGGATCAGGGCGTAAAAATCCCCCTGCGAGCAACTGCTGCAGGCCGGCTGGGCGCACAGAGCCGCTGTTATGAATTGAGACTTCGAATAAAAATGTACCGTCGATTGATGAATTGATATGTCTGTTTTTTGGGCAGAACGGCGTCGCCCAGGCAAACAATTGTCATCCACCGGTGCAGCAGGGTGCTGCAGGGTGCAGCGCCCGGTGTGGCGCTCAGGTGCTATTAAAGACAGAGCGTCAGCGGCACAGAATGGCGTATAGCAGGCATCGGGCCTGGTGCATGCGCCTCTGCCCCTGCGCAGCGGCCAGCGGGTGGCCGCGCTGCGTCAAAACTCCAGGTTGTCGATCAAGCGCGTGCTGCCCAGACGAGCGGCGCCGAGCACCACGAGCGCAGCGCTGGCCGCCTCGCTGGCGTCAGGTGCCAACAGGTTGTGGCGCTGGCGCACAGTCAGGTAGTCGGGCTCCCAGCCCTGGGCACGCAGCGACTGCATGGCCTCCGCTTCCAGCGCAGGCAGGTTGTGCGGCGCGTTGCGGGCGGCGCGGGCCAGTGCCTGCAGCGCCCGGGACAGGGCCATGGCCTGCTGGCGCTCGGCCGCGCTCAGGTAGCCATTGCGCGAACTCAGCGCCAGGCCATCGCCGGCGCGGGCGGTAGGGCAGCCGATGATCTCGATGGGCAGCGCAAACTGCGCCACCATGCGGCGGATGACCATCAGCTGCTGGTAGTCCTTCCAGCCAAAGATGGCCGCGCCCCCGCCGGTGGTGGCAAACACGCCACTGAACAGCTTCATCACGACGGTGCAGACCCCTGTGAAAAAACCGGGCCGGAACGCGCCTTCCAGAATGTCGGCGAGTGCCGGGTCGGGCTGCACCTTGAACAGCTGCGGCTCGGGGTACAGGTCCTTCTCGAGCGGTGCGAACAGGATGTCGCAGCCGGCCTCCTGCAGCTGGGCGCAGTCGCTCTCCCAGGTGCGCGGATAGCTGTCGAAGTCTTCGGTGGGCAGGAACTGCAGGCGGTTGACGAAGATGCTCGCCACCGTCACCGCGCCGTGGCGTTTGGCCTCGTGCACCAGAGAGATATGGCCCGCATGCAGATTGCCCATCGTGGGCACGAAGGCGGGCCGGCCGCGCCCGGCCAGCGCTTGTCGAAGTTCTGCGATGCTGTGGGTGACTTGCATGGGAGGCAGGGGCGAGCGGGCGCCAGCGGTAGTGCAGGGAGCGCAGAGCATAGCAGCAGTGCAAAAGTCTGTGTATGGGCCTATCAGTACAAGCTATGGTTTGCCCGTAGTCGCCGCATGCGCTTGCCCTATAATTTTCCCGTCGCGGCGCACAAGCATGGTTCACAGGTTCTTGCAGCGCACGCCTGGGTCAGCCGGCTCCGTGTCAGGCCAGTCGCATTTGGGCCTCTGTTCCCGCAAGGGGGCAGAGGCTTTTCCCTTTTTTTACCGGCACCTTGTCTGCATTCTGCGCAGTCTGCATGCCTTGTTTTTTCGTCCGATTCCCCCGTCGGACCTGGTCTTTATGTCATCTGCACCCGCCATCCTGGGCATTGATTTCGGCACCTCCAACTCCGCCATGGCGTTCAAGCCCGACCTGGCTGCGCCCGGACCGTCCACGCTGTTGCAGGCCGAGGGCGCCTCGCAAGCGATGCCGACGGCCGTGTTCTTCAACACCGAGGACCACAGCACCCACTATGGGCGCGACGCGGTATCGCGCTATCTGGAAGGCACCGAAGGCCGGCTGATGCGCTCGCTCAAAAGCCTGCTGGGCAGCGCGCTGATGCAGGAGAAGACGGTGGTGCATGGCAAGCTGGTCGCGTACCAGGACATCGTGGCGCTTTTTGTGCAGCAGCTGGCCGCCACCGCCGAGCGCCAGATTGGCCGTCTGCCCAGCACCGTGGTCATGGGCCGGCCCGTGCATTTTGTCGACGAGGACGCCGGGCGCGACCAGGCCGCGCAAACCGCGCTGCAGCTGGCCGCGCAGGCAGCGGGCTTCCAGGATGTGCGCTTTCAGCTCGAACCGATTGCGGCAGCGCTGGACTATGAGCAGCGCATCGCCCATGAAGCGCTGGTGCTGGTGGTCGACATTGGCGGCGGTACCTCGGACTTCACCGTGGTGCGCCTGGGCCCGCAGCGCCGCAACAAGCCCGAGCGCAGCAGCGACATCCTCGCCACCACCGGCGTGCACATTGGCGGCACCGACTTTGACCGGCGCCTGAGCCTGATGGCGGCCATGCCGCTCTTGGGTCTGCAGCATGTGGGGCCCAGCGGGCGCGAGGTGCCCAGTGCGGTGTTCCATGACCTCTCCACCTGGCACCTGATCCAGTGGCTGTACAGCCCGCAGCGCCAGCGCGAGGTGCAGGCATTGCGCAGCAGCTACAGCGACACCGCGCTGCACGACCGGCTGGTGCGCTTGCTGCAAGAGCACTGGGGCCACCGCCTGGCCAATGCGGTCGAGGAGACCAAGATCGGCCTGTCGAACCAGCAGAGCGTGCAGAAGCTGGACGTCGATTGGCTGGAGCCGGGCCTGAGCCCCGAGGTCTGGCCCGCCGATCTGCAGCAGTGCCTGCAGGCTTTGCTGGCCCAGGTCGCGCAATGCGCGCTCGACTGTGTGCAGGCGGCGGGCTTGCAGCAGGGCCAGATCGATGCGATCTACCTGACGGGTGGTTCGTCGGCCTTGCAGCCGCTGCGAGCCGCGCTGGCCCAGGTTTTTCCGGACACCCCACAGGTCGAGGGCGATCTGTTCGGTGGTGTGGCGGCGGGCCTGGTGCACGGCCAGGCGCTGTGATTTCCCCTGAGCGCTAGACGCCCCAACGGCGGTCAGCCGCCGGCTTGCTCGGCATCGCGCTTCCAGGCCAGCGCCGTGTCATACAGCGCATTGCGCGGCGCGCCGGTGATGTCGGCGGCCAGCTTGACGGCGGTCTTGGTCGGCAGCTCGGCCAGCAGCAGCGCCAGCACGCGGTGCGCATCGGCCAGGCCATCGGTCTGCACCGCCTGCGGGTGCAGCAGCAGCGCAAACTCGCCCTTGCTGCGGTGCGGGTCGGCCGCCAGCCAGGCGGGCACATCGGCTGCGGGCATCGTGGCAATGTCCTCAAACTGCTTGGTCAGCTCGCGGCCCAAGGTCACGGGCCGGTCCTGCAGCACGGCCAACGCCTGGGCCAGGTCGGCAATGCGGTGGGGCGCTTCCAGCAGCACCAGGGTGCGCGGGTCTTGTGCGAGCTGGGCCACGGCCTGCTGGCGCTCTTGCGCCTTGGTCGGCAGAAAACCGATGAACGCAAAGCCGCTGCTGGCGCCTTCGCCGGCGACCGCGCCCGCAGCGCTGACCAGCGCCGTGACGCTGCTGGCGCCGGGCAAGGGGCTGACGCGCAGGCCCGCGCGCGCCACGGCGGCGGCCAGGCGTGCGCCCGGGTCGCTGACGCCGGGGGTGCCAGCGTCGCTGACATAGGCGATGCGCTGGCCTTGCTGCAGGCGGCTGATGACCTGCTCGGCCGCCTCGGCCTCATTGTGTTGGTGTACCGCAATCAGCTGGCCGCCCGACTTGCCAACCCCGTAGGCGCGTAGCATGCTGTGGGTGTGGCGGGTGTCCTCGCAGGCCACGGCATCGGCGAGCTCCAGTACATGCAGCGCGCGCAGGGTGATGTCGGCCAGGTTGCCGATGGGGGTGGCCACCACGTACAAGGTGGAGGCAGGGTAGTGCTGGGTGCCGGCTGCAGCCTGGGCTGCTTGCAAAGCGGAGGTGAAAGATGCAGACACCGTGGAAGATCCTTGAAAAATGGCGCAGCCCTCGCGCGCCTGCCGCATTGCCGCAGGCCGCCAGCGAAGGGGCGGACAACAGCAAGCTGCGGGGCCAGCGGGCAGAAGATGCCGCGCTCCATTATCTCCAACAACAAGGCCTGCGCCCGCTGGCGCGCAATTACCGCACGCCCGGGCGCGGCGGCGGCGAGATCGATCTGGTGATGCAGGAGCGCGATGGCACCGTCGTGTTTGTCGAGGTGCGCCAGCGCCAGCACGGCGGCTTTGGCGGTGCGGGCGGCAGCATCGGCGGCACCAAGCAGCGGCGCATCATCCTGGCCGCCCGGCACTACCTGGCCAGCCTGCGCCAGCAGCCGGCCTGCCGTTTTGATGCGGTGCTGGTCGAGCAGGAGATCGTCTGGCTGCGGGCCGCCTTTGATGTGCCCGATGGGGGCTGAGGACGCTCTGCAAAACGCCTTGCCGTGGTCTCAACGGGGGCTTGGGCGATCCGCGTCCATCCCGGTGGGCAAGGGTCTTGCAAGGGTTTTGCAAAGGGTCCTGAAGCGCGCAGTTGCCGGGCTTTGCATACGCTTGGGGCTGAGAAAAGTCATCATCCCGGCCCCAGGGGGAAACCTGCCAAGGTTATCATCGGGCCTCCATGCTTGAGCAACACATCCAACAGCACTTTATCGATAGCGCCGATCTCCATTACCAGGTGTCACAGGAGATGAGCGAAAGCGTCGCCAGCGCGGTATACGCGCTGCTCGCCTGTGTGACCAGCGGCAACAAGGTGATGTGCTGCGGCAATGGCCTGTCCTGGGCGCAGGCGGCGCAGTTCGCCGCGATGTGCGTCAGCGGCATGGAGCGCGAGCGCCCCGAGCTGGCCGCGATGGTGCTCGACAACGGCGCGCTGGCGCAGGCCCAGCTGGGCAGCAGCCTGACGGCCGAAGGCCACACGCAGACCCTGGCGCGCCAGGTGCGAACTTTGGGCCAGCCCGGCGATCTACTGCTGGTCATCAGCGCTGATGGCCATGACCGGGCGTTGCTCGGCGCGGTGGAAGCGGCGCATGAGCGCGACATGTCCGCCGTGGTGCTGACCGGCCGCACCGGCGGGTTGCTGGCCAATGCCTTGAGCGAAACCGATGTGCTGATGCGCGTGCCCCATGACCGCAGCACCCGCGTGCGCGAGGTGCACCAGCTGGTGCTGCACTGCCTGATTGACGGAATCGATACCCAATTGTTAGGAGAAGAGGAATGATGCCTGTGTCTTGGAAGCGATTGACGCTGAGTCTGGTGGCGGCTGGAACGGTCGCTGCGACCGTCTCGGGTTGCATTCCGCTGGTGATCGGCGGCGCCGCCGTCGGTGGCACGGTGATGGCGATCGACCGCCGCACCGCCGGGATCCAGGTGGAGGACGAGAGCATTGAGCTGCGCGTGGCCAGCGCCATCCGCGAGCGTGCCGGCAATGACGGGCATATCAATGTCACCAGCTACAACCGCCAGGTGCTGCTGACGGGGGAAGCGCCGAACGAAGCCTTCAAGCAAAAGGCCGAGGAAGCGGCCAAGGCCACCCAGAACGTGAAGACCGTGGTCAATGATGTGGCGGTGATGTTCAACTCCAGCCTGTCGCAGCGTTCGACCGATACGCTGATCACCGGCAAAGTGCGGGCGAGCATCATCGATGCCAAGGACCTCAGCTCCAGCGCCATCAAGGTGCTGACCGAGCGCAATGTGGTCTACCTGATGGGCCGCGTGACCGAGCGCGAATCCAAGCGCGCTGCAGAAATCGCCCGGGGCGTGGCCAATGTGCAAAAGGTCGTGCGCGTTTTCGAGATCATCAGTGAAGACGAGCTCAAGTCCCTGAGCAACAACCGCAGCACCGGCAATGCCGCACCGGTGGTCAACGACAGCAGTGCATCGGCCATCAGCACCCCGGCAGCGACCGTCGTGCCCGCGCCAGCGGCCGCACCAGCAGCGCCTGCGGCCGCACCGGTGTCGACCGGTGTGACCACCTCGCCGGTCAACACGACGCCGGTGCAGCCGCTCAACGATGGGTTCACGACCAAGCCCTGAGCCTGCTCGGCACACAACAAAAAGGCCGCATCAGCGGCCTTTTTTGCATTCTGGGGGGCGGTCAGGCCTTCTTGCCCAGGCGGGTGATCAGGCTCGACGTATCCCAGCGGTTGCCACCCGATTGCTGCACATCGGCGTAGAACTGGTCCACCAGCGCGGTCAGCGGCAGGCGCGAACCATTGCGCTTGGCCTCGTCCAGCACCAGGCCCAGGTCCTTGCGCATCCAGTCCACTGCAAAACCGAAATCGAACTTGCCCTCGACCATGGTCTTGCCCCGGTTTTCCATCTGCCAGCTTTGCGCCGCACCCTTGCTGACCACGTCCAGCACCTGGGGCATGTCCAGGCCGGCATTCATGCCGAAGGCAATCGCCTCGGACAGGCCCTGCACGACACCGGCGATGCAGATCTGGTTGACCATCTTGGCCAACTGGCCCGCGCCGCTGCTGCCCAGCAGGGTAAAGGCGCGCGAGAACGCCATCGCCACCGGCTTGACGCTGTTGAACACGGCCTCATCGCCACCGCACATGACGGTGAGCTGGCCATTGACTGCACCGGCCTGGCCACCGGAGACGGGCGCATCGATAAAGTGCAGGCCCTGGGCCCGGGCGGCGGCATACAGCTCGCGGGCCACATTGGCCGAGGCGGTGGTGTGGTCCACAAAGATGGCGCCAGGCTTCATGCCGGCCAGCGCACCATCGGCGCCCAGCACGACCGAGCGCAGGTCATCGTCATTGCCGACGCAGCAGAACACGATGTCGGCGCCGGCTGCAGCCTCGCGCGGTGTGGCGGCATGGCGGGGGGCCTTGGAGCTGGCGAATTCCTCGCACCAGCTTTGCGCCTTTTGCGCGGTGCGGTTGTAGACGGTGACCGCATGGCCTGCCTGGGCCAGGTGGCCCGCCATGGGGTAGCCCATGACGCCCAGGCCCAAAAAGGCGACGTTCAGGGAAGGGGTGCTGTCATAGCTGCGTGCTTGAATACTCGATGCCATTGCGGTGACTCCAAAAAGAGCGGCACCCAAGGCGGGCCTGGGTGCCGTGTCGCTGAAAACCCAAAACGCTGACAGCTTAAACGATTGTCAGGTGCTCCGTGCCCTCGGCCAGATCACTGCGCTTGGCGCGCTGGCTGCCCAGCTTGATCTGCAGGCGCAGGTCGTTGACCGAGTCGGCGTTGCGCAGCGCATCTTCGTAGGTGATCATGTTGGCCTCGTACAGGTCGAACAGCGCCTGGTCGAAGGTCTGCATGCCCAGGTTGCGGCTTTTCTTCATGATCTCCTTGATCTCGTTGACCTCGCCCTTGAAGATCAGGTCCGAGATCAAGGGTGAGTTCAGCATCACCTCGACCGCCGCGACCCGGCCCTTGCTGTCCTGCTTGCTGAGCAGGCGCTGGGACACCAGGCCGCGCAGGTTCAGCGACAGATCCATCAGCAGCTGCGCGCGGCGCTCTTCGGGGAAGAAGTTGATGATCCGGTCCAGCGCCTGGTTGGCGCTGTTGGCGTGCAGGGTGGCCAGGCACAGGTGACCGGTTTCGGCAAACGCCACCGCGTGTTCCATGGTTTCGCGGTCGCGGATTTCGCCCATCAGGATGACGTCCGGAGCCTGGCGCAAGGTGTTTTTCAGCGCCGCTTCCCAGTTGTCGGTGTCCAGACCCACTTCGCGCTGGGTCACGATGCAGTTCTTGTGCGGGTGGACGAATTCGACCGGGTCTTCCACGGTGATGATGTGGCCGTAGGAGTTTTCGTTGCGCCAGTCGACCATGGCCGCCAACGTGGTGGACTTGCCCGAGCCGGTCGCGCCGACCATGATGCACAGGCCGCGCTTGGTCATCGCCAGGTCCTTGAGCACCTGGGGCACGCCCAGGCCGTCGATCGTCGGCAAGGTCAGTGGAATGGTCCGCAGCACCAGGCCGACATGGCCCTGCTGCATGAAGGCGTTGACCCGAAAACGCCCGATGCCGGCGGGCGAGATCGCGAAATTGCATTCCTTGGTCTTTTCGAACTCGGCCACCTGCTTGTCGCTCATGATCGAGCGGGCCAGGGTCAGCGAGTGGGTGGGCGACAGCGGCTGGCTGGAGACCTTGGTGACCTTGCCATCGATCTTGATCGCCGGCGGAAAATCAGCGGTGATGAACAAATCGCTGCCATTGCGCTGCACCATCAGCTTCAACAGGTCGTTGATGAACTTACTGGCCTGATCCCGTTCCATGACAATCCTCTCTGGCTCCGTTATTGTTGCTTATGCAACAGAAACGCCCCGAGGACGGGCGCCCTGAGAGGCTCAGGGCTCTATCCGGGCGCTGGTCTGCCGCAGCCGCGTGGAGAGTTTGCGCGCAAACAAGGCCAGCAAATAGGCGGCCGTGGACGCGTCCAACTCCATCATGGCGTCCAGTGTATCGGCCTTCAGCACAGCCAGCGCACAGTCGGTGGTGGTGATGCACGAAGAAAAACGCGGACTGCTGTCAAACAGAGACATTTCCCCCAGCACCTCGCCAGGGTGGGTATCGGCCAGGTGCACGGTCTGGCCGCTGGCCAGCTGGCGCTCGACACGGACCTGGCCACTCAGCACGATCAGCATGTAGTCGCCCAGCTCGCCTTGCTGGATCAGGGTTTGCAGCGCGGGCACCTGGTAGAACTCCAGGTACTGCACCATCTGGTCAATGAACGGGGATTGCAGCAGGGACAGCGCGGCATCCTGCGCCCAGACCATGCGCAGCGCGGTGGCGGGGTCGGCCGGTGCCAGAAGCTGGGCATGGATGGCCTTGCGTCGCTGGCTCCAGAGCACATAGGGCGCCTGCGACGTGCTGGCCTGCTGGAAGCCATGGAGGAAGAAGCCCGTATCAGCCTCGGCGGGCTCGTCTGCCGGGGATGCGGAATGCAAGCGGTTCATGGCCCATGGTCTCCTTTGATCCCGCAAAGCATAAAGGGCACCTGCGGTACTGGCAATGACCGCTGGTGCCCTTCGTGCAACCGTTTGTCAGTTATTCAATGAATAAGCTCTTCCGGCGTGTTTCGCGATGCTTAACCCGGGAAGTTCTCCGGCGTCTTGGCCTTGCTGCGCGCCTCGGCCGGGCTGATCACATTGCGGCGCACCAGGTCGGTCAGGTTCTGGTCCAGCGTCTGCATGCCCATGCTGTTGCTGGTCTGGATGGTCGAATACATTTGCGCCACCTTGGCCTCGCGGATCAGGTTGCGGATGGCCGGCGTGCCCAGCATGATCTCGTGCGCGGCCACACGGCCCTGGCCGTCCTTGGTCTTGCACAGGGTCTGCGAGATCACCGCCTGCAGCGATTCGGACAGCATCGCCCGGACCATTTCCTTTTCTTCGGCGGGGAAGACGTCGATGATCCGGTCGATGGTCTTGGCGGCGCTGGAGGTGTGCAAGGTGCCGAACACCAGGTGGCCGGTTTCTGCCGCGGTCATCGCCAGGCGGATGGTTTCCAGGTCGCGCATTTCGCCGACCAGAATCGCGTCCGGGTCTTCCCGCAGCGCCGAGCGCAGTGCGGCGCTGAACGACAGCGTCTGCGGCCCCACCTCGCGCTGGTTGATCAGGCATTTTTTGGATTCATGGACGAATTCGATCGGGTCCTCCACCGTCAGGATGTGGCCGTATTCGTTTTCGTTGAGGTAGTTGACCATCGCCGCCAGGGTGGTGGATTTGCCCGAGCCGGTCGGCCCGGTCACCAGCACCAGACCACGCGGCTTGAGCGACAGGTCGGCAAAGATCTTGGGCGCGTTGAGCTGCTCGAGGGTCAGGATCTTGCTCGGAATGGTCCGGAACACGGCGCCCGAGCCGCGGTTCTGGTTGAAGGCGTTGACCCGGAAACGCGCCAGGCCCTCGATCTCGAACGAGAAGTCGACTTCGAGGAATTCTTCGTACTGCTTGCGCTGGGCGTCGCTCATGATGTCGTAGACCATCGCATGGACCTGCTTGTGGTCCAGCGGATCGACATTGATGCGGCGCACATCGCCATGGACCCGGATCATCGGCGGCAGGCCTGCAGACAGGTGCAAGTCAGACGCTTTGTTTTTGACACTGAATGCCAGCAATTGGGTGATATCCACTGCAGTTCCCTCGTTGTTTTGGTACGCTTTGAGTGCAAGGCCTCGTGGTCAACACGTTCCAAGGCAGTGCATATTTTTACATTATGAGCACGATTTCCGAAAAAATTCAGCAGGTTCGCCTGCAAATCGACAACGCCTGCCAGGCCTGCGGCCGCCCCGGCAACGGCGTGCAGCTGCTGGCCGTCTCCAAGACCTTTGGCGTCGATGCCATTGCCCAGGCGGCCGAGGCCGGCCAGCGCGCCTTTGGCGAAAACTACATCCAGGAAGCGGTGGAGAAAATCCGCTACTTTGCCGAGCACGATGCCTGGAAAGACCAGGGCCTGGTGTGGCACTGCATCGGCCCGATCCAGAGCAACAAGACGCGGCTGGTGGCCGAGCACTTTGACTGGGTGCACACGGTGGACCGGCTCAAGACCGCCGAGCGCCTGTCCGCCCAGCGGCCCGCGCAGCTGGCGCCGTTGCAGGTCTGCATCCAGGTCAATGTCGATGGCGGCATCACCAAGTCCGGCGTGGCGCCGGACGAGGTGGCGGCGCTGGTGCAGCAGGTGGCCCAACTGCCCCAGCTACAACTGCGGGGCGTGATGAGCATCCCCGATGTCGTGCCCGACTTTGCCGCCCAGCTGGCCGTGCACCAGCGGGTCAAGGCGGTGTTCGACAGCATCGCCGCACTGGGCCTGCCGCAGCTGGCGCAGTGGGACACCATCTCGCTGGGCATGACGGCCGATCTGCAGGCCGCCGTGCAGGCCGGATCGACGATGGTGCGCGTGGGCAGCGGCATCTTTGGCCAGCGCGACTACGGCAGCGCCCATTGAACGGCGCCATCTGCCTACCCGCCGGCCCGGCGGCAGCGCATGGTGCTGCGTGCTAAGCTGGCCCCCGATTGTTCTGTGTACCCCCTCAAATAGACAGGAGACCCCCATGCCAGGATTGCTACCCGACGTTGACCTCGATGGCCTGTTGGAGTTTTCGGTGGTCTACACCGACCGCGCGCTCAACCACATGTCGCACCGCTTCATTGGTGTGATGGGTGAGGTGCTGCGCATCCTCAAGACCACCTACCATGCGCATACGGCGGTGATCGTGCCGGGCAGTGGCACCTTTGGCATGGAGGCGGTGGCGCGCCAGTTCGCCAACCGCGCCAAGGTGCTGATCGTGCGCAATGGCTGGTTCAGCTACCGCTGGACCCAGATTTTCGAAGAAGGCGGCCTGGGCGGCAGTGCCGTGATCTGCAAGGCCCGCCCCCAGGGCAGCGGCCCGCAGGATGCCTGGGCACCTTGCCCGGCCGAAGAAGTGGCCGCTGCGATCCGCAACGAAAAGCCCCAGGTGGTGTTTGCCCCGCACGTCGAGACGGCCAGCGGTATTGTGCTGCCCGACGGCTACATCCAGACCATCAGCGCCGCCGCGCACGAGGTCGGCGCACTGATGGTGCTCGACTGCGTGGCCAGCGGCGCCATCTGGGTGGACATGCAAAAGACCGGTGTCGATGTGCTGATCACCGCGCCGCAAAAGGGCTGGAGCGGCCCGCCTTGCTGCGCGATGGTGATGCTCTCCGAGCGTGCGCGCAAGGCGATCGAGGATACGAAGAGCAGCAGCTTCTCCTGCGATCTGAAGAAGTGGATGCAGATTGCCGAAGGCTACGAAAAAGGCCAGCATGCCTACCACGCGACCATGCCCACCGATTCGCTGGTGCAACTGAGCAAGGTGATGCAGGAGGCCGAGGCCTATGGGCTGGACAAACTGCGCCAGGAGCAGACCCAGCTGGGCCAAGAGGTGCGCGCTCTGCTCAAGGCGCGGGGCTTTCCCAGCGTGGCGGCGCCCGGTTTCGAGGCGCCCGGTGTGGTCGTCAGCTTCACCACCGACCCGGAGATCCAGAACAGCAAGAAATTTGCCAGCGTGGGCCTGCAGACCGCTGCCGGCGTGCCGCTGATGTGCGATGAAGGGCCGGAGTTCAAGACCTTCCGCATCGGCCTGTTTGGCCTCGACAAATGGCATAACGTCGAGCGCACCGTGGGCCATCTGCGCCAGGCGCTCGATGGTTTGGGTATCAAGGGTTAACTTGTGTTTTTAACGCATTCTGCGCCTGCCATCCAGGTGCAGAATGCTGGTTTTGTTTGAAGAACATTCGATTGGATTTCGCCATGAAAGCATTGACTGCCAGCGCCCTGTTCGCTGCCATCGCCCTGACCGCCGGCTTGGCCCAGGCACAGAGCAAGCCTGTGACGACCAAGAGCGGCCTGGTGTTTGAAAGCATCAAGGACGGCACCGGCGCCAGCCCCAAGGAAACTGATACCGTCAAGGTGCACTACAAAGGCACCTTCCCTGACAGCGGCAAGGAGTTCGACAGCTCCTACAAGCGCGGTGAGCCGATCGAGTTCCCGCTGCAAGGTGTCATCCCCTGCTGGACCGAAGGCGTGCAGCTGATGAAGGTCGGCGGCAAGGCCAAGCTGACCTGCCCGGCCTCGATTGCCTATGGCGCCCGTGGCGCTGGCGGCGTGATCCCGCCCAATGCCACGCTGAACTTTGAAGTGGAACTGCTGGGCATCAAGGGCCAGTAAACCCCGGTCCCCCAACAGCCGGTTCTCAGCTCCATAGCCTTCGCGTCTTGCTGGCGCGGAGGCTTTTTGTTTAGATGCCTTTCCCTTGGTTGGGTGGCAATGCGTCCTTTTTTCCCAGCGCATCAATCAGGGCCAAGGTGCCCGGGTAATCTGGAATCAGCCGGAGCGCAGCATTTTTGAGCTTGCCCAAGCGATTACGACTCTTGAGTGTGCCTTGCGCATGTAGCAAAACCGATGCATCTACCAATTGCTGCAACTCATCTGGAGTGGGCTTGGCAAGCAGAATCAAAGAGGAATAGCGTTGACACGCGCGTTTGGCAGCGATGCGCTGAACACGGCATTCGGGGCAATGCACGCAGTCGGCGTCTACATAAAACTGCAACACTTCAAACCAGTGCTTTTGTTCGGCTGCAAAAAAGATGAAGGGACGTTGGCAGCTACGACAGATTTTGCGCATGTCGACATAGCACTCGCGCGGGAAAACGTTGAAGTTTTGCTTGCTGGTATCCGCCATCAGCATCGGGAAAGATCTCGCTGGACCGATAGGACCAATGGCATCGCAAAATTGCCTCTGTTGACACGCCTTTTACATCCGATGGAATCGGTTCACTCCCATAGCGCGGGTGCGGTACAAGGTCGGTTGAATGGCCGAGCTTTTTCTTTTTCATGGGGCTCATGTGCGGATGTTATCCCGCCTAGTGTCGCTCCACCCCCAGGCGCTTGGCCAGCCGCTGCAGGTTGGCGCGGTCCAGCTGCAGCTCGCGCGCGGCTGCGGCCCAGTTGCCGTGATGGCGGGCCAGGCTGGCGCTGAGCAGCTGGCGCTCGTAGCGCTCCACCTGGGCGCGCAGGCCCAAGGCCCCGGCGCTGGCGGCTGGCCCGTCGGCCACGTCGGCAACTGGCAGCGGCGCGATGCGGCCCGTTGCCTGCTGGCCGGGCGGCAGCGGTGCGGCGGCGGCGCCATCCCACAGGTCTTCCTCGCCAATGCTCAGCATGCGTGGCCTGGCGCTGTCCTTGCGCTGGCCCAGCGTGCGGCTCAGCGCCTTGAGCACGGCGCGGCTGATGCAGTGCTCCAGCTCACGCACATTGCCGGGCCAGGGGTAGCGCAGCAGGGCGGCCTGGGCGGCGGCATCCAAGCGCAGGCCGCCGAGCTGCAGGCGGGCGCGGTTCTCTTCGAGAAAGCAGCCGGCCAGCACCAGGGTGTCGCTGTCCCGCGCACGCAGCGGCGGCACCACGACGGGGTAGACGCAAAGGCGGTGGTAGAAATCGGCGCGCATGCGGCCGGCCTGCACCTCGGCGGCCAGGTCGCGGTTGGTGGCGGCGATCACGCGCACATCGACCTGGTGCTCGCGGTCCGAACCCAGGCGCTGCAGCTGGCCGCTTTGCAGCACGCGCAGCAGCTTGGCCTGCACCGCCAGCGACAGCTCACCGACCTCGTCGAGGAACAAGGTCCCGTGCTGGGCCTGTTCAAACTTGCCGCGCCGCTCGCTCAATGCGCCGGTGAAGGCGCCGCGCACATGGCCGAACAGCTCGCTCTCGACCAGGTTGTCCGGCAGCGCGGCGCAGTTGATGCTGACCAGCGGTTGCGCCGCACGCGGCGATAGCGCATGCACGGCCTGGGCGACCAGCTCCTTGCCGGTGCCGGTCTCGCCGGTGATCAGCACGCACAGATCGCTGGCGGCGACCAGTGCAATGCTGCTTTGCAGCTGGCGGATCGCCGGGCTGGTACCCAGGATCTGGCGGCTGCGGTCCGCGCCCGGGCTGCGCGGTGCCGGCGCAGCGGCGCTGCGCGCGGCCTGGGACAGCTGCTGCACCCGCTCGGCCGTGGCCACGGTGGCAGCGGCCAGGTTGCTGAAGGCCTGCAGCAGCTCGAGCGCATTGTCACCGGCAAAGCGGTCGGGCTCCAGCGCATCCAGGGTCAACAGGCCCCAGGCCAGGCCGCCGGTCTGCAGCACGCAGCCCATGCAGTCATGCACATGCAGCTCGCCCGGCGTGGTGATCAGGCCGTCATAGGGGTCGGGCAGGGGGCTGTCGGGTGCAAAGCGCATGGCCTGGCCGGCGGCCAGCAACTGGGCCAGGCGCGGGTGCTCGGCCACCTTGAAGCGCCGGCCCAGGGTATCGGGCACCAGGCCATCGATGGCCACCGGCTCCAGCCATTCGCCGTTGAGGCGCAGCAGCGCCACCGCATCGGCGGGCAGCAGGGTGCGCAACGCGGCAAGCAGGCGGCGCAGGCGCTCGCGCTCGGGCAGTTCCTGGGCCAGATCGGCGACCAGCGGAATCACCGCGTGGAGGATTTTGGAGGATGTCAAAACGACTCGGGGTGTCAAAAACACAGCATTTACCAGTGGTCAGTATGACTGCATGCATTGTGCAAGGTATTGATATTCCACAAACCTGGTGTTGGCACGATGCATGCACTACCAAGAACAACCACATGCAAGGAGAGTTAGATGCTGAGCGATAGCCAAAAACAGATCATCCAGGCCACCGTCCCCCTGCTGGAGACCGGCGGTGAGGCGCTGACCACGCACTTCTACCAGATGATGCTGAGCGAGTACCCCGAGGTGCGCCCGCTGTTCAACCAGGCCCACCAGCAAAGCGGCGCCCAGCCCCGCGCGCTGGCCCACAGCGTGCTGATGTACGCCAAGCACATCGACAGGCTGGAGAACCTGGGCGACCTGCCCGCGCAGATCATCAACAAGCATGTGGCGCTGCAGGTGCAGCCCGACCAGTACCAGATCGTGGGCAGCTGCCTGCTGCGTGCGATACGCGAGGTGCTGGGCGCCGAGATTGCCACCGATGCGGTGATCGATGCCTGGGCCGCTGCCTACACCCAGCTGGCCGACATCCTGATCGCTGCCGAGGCCAAGGCCTATGACGACATCGCCCATGCCGAAGGCGGCTGGCGCGGTGCGCGCGGCTTCAAGCTGGTGCAGAAGGTGGCCGAGAGCGCCGAGATCAGCTCCTTCTATCTGGAGCCGGTGGACGGCAAGGCCGTGATTGCCCACCAGCCGGGCCAGTACATCGGCCTGCGCGCCATCGTGGGTGGCACCGAGCAGCGCCGCAACTACTCGCTGTCCGCGCCCAGCAATGGCCGCAGCTACCGCATCAGCGTCAAGCGCGAGCCCGGCGGCAAGGTCTCCAACTACCTGCATGATCTGCAGGTGGGCGACACCCTGGAGCTGTTTGCACCGGCCGGCCATTTCACGTTGCAGGCGGGCGAGCGCCCGCTGGTGCTGATCAGCGGCGGCGTGGGCATCACCCCCACGTTGCCGATGCTCGAAGCCGCGCTGCAGACCGACCGCCCGGTCACCTTTATCCACTGCGCCCGGGGCCGTGCCGTGCATGCCTTCCGCCCGCAGATCGATGCGCTGGCGCAGGCGCACAGCCAGCTGCAGCCGCTCTATGTGTACGAGGAGGTGGCCGACGGCGAGGCGGTCGCTGCCCAGGGCCGTCTGACCGAGGACCTGCTGGGCCAGTGGCTGCCGGCCTCGCGCGATGCCGATGTGTACTTTCTGGGCCCCAAGCCCTTTATGCGTTCGGTCAAGGCCTCGCTGCGCAAGCTGGGCGTGCCCGATGCCCAGGTGCGCTATGAGTTCTTTGGCCCGGCCGAGGCGCTGGCCTGATCGCATGCCTCTGAAGCGCTGAGGCGCGTGCGGCACCGGCCGCCGCAGGCAAAAAACCCGAGCCATGCTCGCCTTGCAAGGCCAGCCTGGGTCGGGTTTTCGTTTTACCGGGCCGCTTCAGCGCAGCGCGGCGGAGGTGATCAGGCCAGGACTCAGTCCTTGTAATAGGCCTCGACCTTGCCCTTGAGCTTGATCAGCAAAGGTTTGCCCTTGCGGTCCACGGTCTTGCCGGCGGGCACCTTGACCCAGCCTTCGCTCACGCAGTATTCCTCGACATCCACGCGCTCGGTGCCGTTGAAGCGGATGCCGATGTCGTGGTTGAAGACCTCGCGCACAAAATGCGGGCTCTTGGGGTCGATGGACAGGTGGTCGGGCAGTTCGGGGCGGGCAGTGGTATCGGTCATGGTCAGGTGCAGTAGAGAACGCGGCGCTGTGCCGCACAGGCCGCCATTGTCCACACTTTTGCGGGCACCGCGCGCCAGGGATGCTCTGCAAGACCCTCGTCAAGCGGGATGGACGCGGATCGCCCGAGCCCGCGTTCAGACCACGGCAGGGAGTTTTGCAGAGGATCCCTGGAGGGAAACCGCGCCGTTGGCTGACTTGGCAAGCTCTGCTGCTTGCCGCTACAGTGGTCGCCATGCCCTTGCTACTGACCGATGCGCAGCAGCGTCTGCTGCGCCGCGCCAAGCTCACCCCGTTGCTGCTGCTGCTGGCCGTGGCCTGCATGTTTGTGCTGGCCAGCTGGTGCCTGGGCCAGCCGTTTGCGCAATCGCACCTCTGGCAGCTGGCGCTGCGCTGCCTGCGGGCGATGACCGAGGCGGGCATGGTCGGCGCGCTGGCCGACTGGTTTGCGGTGGCGGCGCTGTTCAAGCACATCCCGATTCCGTGGATCTCGCGGCACACGGCCATCATCCCGCGCAACAAGGACCGCATCGGCGAGAACCTGGCCGTCTTTGTGCGCGAGCGATTTCTCGATGGCGACTCGCTGGTGCAGCTGGTGCGCACGCACCAGCCGGCGGACAAGCTGGCGCAGTGGCTCAAGGCTCCGGCCAACGCCGAGCTGCTGGGCCACCAGGTGGCGCGCCTGGCGGCAGCTGCGCTGGCCACCGTGCAGGATGCGCAGGTGGAGCGCTTCATCAAGCTGGCGCTGCGCACCTTGCTGGGCCAGATCGACCTGTCACAGTCGCTGTCCAAGGTGCTGACCGTGCTGACGCACAACGGCCGCCACCAGGTGCTGCTGGCGCAGGCGCTGGACAAGCTGGTCGAGCTGCTGCACGAGGCCGAAACCCGCACCTTGATTGCGCAGACCATTGCGCACTGGCTCAAGACCGAACACCCGCTCAAAGAAAAAATGCTGCCCACCGGCTGGCTCAGCGACAAGGGCTCGGCGATGATCGCCAGCAGCCTGGAGCACCTGCTCGATGCGATTGCCGACAACCCCAGCCATGTGCTGCGCGCCAAGTTTGACCAGACCATGCAGGAGTGGGTGGAGCGCCTGGCCCAGGACCCCGCCTGGCATGCCAAGGGCGAGGAAGTGCGCCGCTACCTGCAGCACGACCCTGCCGTGGGCGAGTATGTGCAGGAGCTGTGGCAAAGCCTGCGCGCCAGCCTGCAGGCCGATCTGGCCAACGAGCATTCGGCGATGGCGCGCAATGTGCGTGGCATGGGCCTGTGGCTGGGCAAGTCGCTGGCAGCCGACCAGGCGCTGCGCAGTTCGCTCAATACCCGCATGGAGCTGTGGGTGCAGGAGCTGGCGCCGGAGATTTCGCAGTTCTTCGGCACCCATATTGCCGATACCGTCAAGCGCTGGGATGCGCGTGAACTGGGCGAGCTGATCGAATGGAACATTGGCCGCGATCTGCAGTACATCCGCATCAACGGCACCTTGGTGGGGGGGCTGATCGGCTTTGCGCTGTTCTGGCTGGGGTGGCTGGTGAACCACCTGGGCGGTGGTTCTGCATAGCCAGCTGAGGCCTATGCGCCACAGAGATGTATCCAAAGTGCTTTATCCCTGCTTCACATTAGTCAACACTTCTTTATCAATGGGTATAATAAGAAGCATTCGCATTTGTTGATGGTCCCCGGATTTTTTCGTTGCCCAGCCATGTTGGCTCCCCGCCATCTCCATGCCGCACAGCACGGCATGCTCGCCAGGACGGCCCAGCAGCACCCCTTTGCTGCCTGCCGCGCCGTGACTGACACCTCCAAACCCCGCGAATAACCGCCGGCCCTGGGCCTGCGCTGTGCCTGATCTCCATGAGCGACCAGGCGGGCGCAGCCATGCGCCATCCGTTTGATCTGACCTGGAGCCTGTTCCATGACCCCCCGCCCTTTCGCTGCCGCCTGTGCTGCCCGCCCTGTTTCGCTGTTGCACGCCGGTCCATCGCCGCACCGTGCCGTGCCCCATGCGTTGCGCGCTACGGCCCTGGTGGCCGCCGCGCTGCTGGGTGCCGGCCCTGCGCTGGCGCAGAACGAAGCGGAGGCCGACAAGACCTTGTCCACCGTCGTGGTGACGGCCTCGGGCTTTGAGCAGGCGGTAGAAGATGCACCGGCCTCGATCACCGTGATTCCGCGCCAGGAGCTGGAGAAAAAGGCCTACCGCGATGTGACCGATGCGCTGCGCGATGTGCCTGGCGTGGTCATCACCGGCGGCGGCAGCTCCAGCGATATCAGCATCCGGGGCATGGCCTCGAACTACACGATGATTCTGGTGGACGGCAAGCCGCAGAACTCGCGCGAAACCCGGCCCAACAGCGATGGCGCCGGTATCGAACAAGGCTGGCTGCCGCCGCTCAGCGCGATCGAGCGCATCGAGGTGGTGCGGGGTCCGATGTCGTCGCTGTACGGATCGGACGCAATGGGTGGCGTGGTCAACATCATCACGCGCAAGGTGGCCAAGCAGTGGACGGGTACCTTGAGCGCCGAGACCACGCAGCAGGAATCCTCCGCGTCGGGCGATATCTACCAGAGCAACTTCTACCTGGCAGGCCCCATCAAGAGCGATGTGCTGGGCCTGCAGATCTACGGCCAGAAATCGCGCCGTCTGGAAGACAAGTTTGTCGGCGGCTTCAATGAGCAGGACAGCAGCTCGGGCACCGCCAAGCTGACCCTGACCCCCAACAAGGACCACGACCTGGCGCTGGAAGTGGGCCGCACCTTGCAGGACCGCTATGCAACGGCAGGCAAGAGCGCGAGCCGCGCGTCCAGCTTCTCGGACTACTCCCGCAACCACTTTGCGATCTCGCACACCGGGCGCTGGGGCTTTGGCACCTCGACCACCTACCTGCAGCACGAGGAGATCGACAACCCTGGCCGCGAGATGAAGCTGAAGAACACCGAGTTCAACAGCCAGATGGTGATGCCGATCGGTGAGCGCAACCTGACCACCGTGGGCCTGAGCTACAAGCATGAAAAGCTGATGGACAACGGCAACCAGATGAAGGTGGACAACCCCATCAACACGCTCAAGCGCTACCAGTGGGCGCTGTTTGCCGAGAACGAATGGCGGGTGACCGATGCGATTGCGCTGACCACCGGCCTGCGCATGAACCATGACCAGAACTACGGCACCGACTGGACGCCGCGCGTCTACGGCGTCTGGCACGCAACGCCGGAGTGGAGCGTCAAGGGCGGTATCTCGACCGGCTTCAAATCGCCCAGCCTGCGCGCTGCGGTGGCCGATTGGGGCCAGATCACCGGGGGCGGTGGCGACCCGGCCATCATCCGGGGCAACCCCAACCTCAAGCCCGAGAAAAGCACCAGCCAGGAGCTGGGCGTGATCTGGGACAACCGCCGCGATTTCACCGGCAGCCTGACCTTGTTCAACACCGACTTCAAGGACAAGATCACCGAGGTGCGCAGCTGTGAGGACACCGAGGGCGCTGGCCGCGCCATCGTCACCGGCAACTGCACGGTACTGGGCACGCCCTACAAGTTCATCAGCGACCGCACCAATGTGGATGAGGCCAATATGCGCGGTGTGGAGGCGACCGCCACCTGGAAGGCCAGCGAAGCCTTGCGCCTGGCGGCCAACTACACCTTCACCCGCTCGGAGCAGAAAAGCGGCAACTTTGCCGGCCAGCCGCTCAACAAGATGCCCAAGCACATGCTCAACGCCACGTTGGACTGGCAGGGCACGGACAAGCTGGGTGTCTGGAGCCGGGTCAACTTCCGGGGCAAGAGCTCGGACTACCTGAGCCGCACCTCGATGGCCAAGGGCACGCCGTCGTTCACCTTCATGGACCTGGGCCTGAACTATGCCTACAGCAAGGATGTGCGCTTCAGCACCGGCATCTACAACCTGTTCGACAAGCGCGTGGACAGCGCCACTTACGACGCGGTGTATGACGGCCGCCGTTACTGGGCCAAGGTCACCGTCGGTTTTTGATCTGTAGTGTCCTGGCCATCGCTGGAGGTCTGCGTGTGACGACGCGCCTCCGGCCAGGAGCGGCTCCAGGCTTGGTTTGCGCAGCGTGAGAAGCGGTTGCCGCATGCGCGCTGCAGGACGAACTTTACAAAATCACTACATGGCATCTCGTAACGATTCTCCATCAATCTCTATAATGAGAACTATTCGCATATAAACGTCTTGCGTTCCCCCTTGCTGCCCATGCGTGTACCGGGCAGCCATGCCTTCTCGGGACGGCGCCCTGACCAGCGCCGTGACCGCAAACCTGCACAACAAGCGAAGCATCGCTGGCCCGCCGCCAGCACCTGCCGATGGCCACCATCTGCGGGTGCCTGAGGCGTGGCTGTTGTCACCTGAACACCGAGTATTTCCATGTCCTCCTCTGCCACGTTGGCAGCAGGTCGCGCGCCAGCACGGCCTCTGCGTCTTGATTTCCACCGGCTGCCATCGGCACCCCAGCGCCATGCACTGCGCGCCATCGCCGGCGTGGTGGCCGGCATGCTGGTCCATGGCGCAGCAGCAGCGCAGGCCGCCGATGCCACCGATGCCACCGATGCTGCCGAGCAGGTTGCCAGCGACAAAACACTGGGCACCGTGGTGGTGACAGCGGCGGGCTTTGAGCAGGAGGTAACCCAGGCGCCGGCATCGATCACCGTGATCCCGCGCGAAAAGCTGGAGCAGGGCGCCTACAGCAACCTGCACGATGCCTTGCGCGATGTGCCGGGCGTCATCATGACGCCGTCGGACAACAACTCCAACGACATCAGCCTGCGCGGCATGGGTGCCAACTACACCTTGATCCTGGTGGACGGCAAGCGCATGAGCACGCGCGAGACGCAGACCAATGGCTCGACGGGGACCGACCAAAGCTGGGTGCCACCGCTCGAAGCCATCGAGCGCATCGAGGTGGTGCGCGGGCCGATGTCCTCGCTCTACGGATCGGACGCGATGGGCGGTGTGGTCAACATCATCACGCGCAAGGTGGCCAAGCAGTGGCATGGCTCGCTGCGTGCCGATGCCACCTTGCAGGAGCGCCCCGCGTCCGGCAATGCCTACCAGAGCAACTTCTACCTCTCGGGCCCGATCAAGGAAGAGATGCTCGGCATCAGCCTCTACGGCAACTACAGCAAGCGCGATGAAGACCGCATCTACCAGGGCTACAACGACAGCGATACCCAGGCGCTCAACGCCCGCATTGCGCTGACGCCGAACAAGGACCACGACATCATTGCCGAACTGGGCGCGGCCCGGCAGCACTTCATCTCGACCCCCGGCAAGACCTTGCTGGAGACCGGTGCGCTGTCCGACCGCAAATTTGAGCGCGAGAACTATTCGCTGCAGCACAAGGGCCGCTGGGGCTGGGCCTCGTCCGATACCTATGTGCAGCATGAGAAGACCCGCAACATCTCGCGCGAGATGACCGTCAAGAACACGGTGGCCAACAGCAGCTGGGTGATTCCGGTGGGCGACGCGCACATCGTCAGCACCGGCCTGTACTACAACCAACAGGACCTGACCGACACGACCACCAACACCTTGCCCGGCAGCAACCGCACCACGGCCGACCGCACGCAGTATGCCTGGTTTGCCGAAGACGAATGGCGCCTGCGCGAGGACTTTGCGCTGACCAGCGGCCTGCGCTTTGACCACGACAGCAAGGGCGGGTCGCAATGGAGCCCGCGCCTATATGGCGTGTGGAACCTGAACCCGCGCTGGACCGTCAAGGGCGGTGTCTCCACCGGTTTCCGCGCACCCTCGCTGCGCCAGACGCTGGGCGACTGGGGCCAGGCCAGCCGGGGCGGCAATATCTATGGCAACCCGGATCTGAAGCCGGAGAAATCGCTGTCCAAGGAAGTGGGCGTGCTCTACAACGATGGTGCCGGCCTGTCGGCGGGGCTGACGGTGTTTGACAACGACTTCCGCGACAAGATCACCCGCATTGCCTGCCCCGAGTGTGGCCCGTTGAATTCGTCGGGCAACACGCCCACGACCAATATCAATATCGACAAGGCGGTGACACGCGGCATCGAGGCCACGTTGACCATGCCGCTGGCGCGCAGCCTGGACCTGAACTCCAGCTACACCTTCACCAGGTCCGAGCAGAAGAGCGGCGAGTTTGCCGGCCAGCCGCTGTCGCAGCTGCCGCGCCACATGCTCAACGTTGCACTGGACTGGAAGCCCTCGGACCGCTGGAACGGCTGGACCAAGCTGTCCTACCGTGGCAAGGAAAGCCAGCCCACTGGCGGCCGCTCGGCCCGCACCTGGGTCGCTGGCAGCTATGCGATGTTCGATGTGGGCGGCTCGTTCCACTACAACAAGAACACCACCTTCTTCGCCGGTATCTACAACCTGTTCGACAAGGACGTGTACTACGAAGACTACGCCACCGTGCAGGACGGGCGCCGTTACTGGGTGGGCATGAACCTCAAGTTCTAAACCCGCCGCGCGGCGCCCCGCATTGCGGCGGGCGCCGCGGCTATCGCTTTGATTCGCATCCTTTGGAGAAAGACATGACCCCGCCATTGACCTCGGCCTGCTGGCGCGCCAGCGCTGCTGCCGCCCTCGCCACGTCGCTGTTTGCTGCCCCGGCAGCCTTTGCGCAAGCCCCCAGCCCCAAAGCTCCGGCAACCATCACCGTGCAACATGCCAAGGGCAGCACGGTGGTGCCCCTGGCGCCTCAACGCGTGGTGGTGTATGACCTGGCATCGCTGGACACGATGCAGGCGCTGAACCTGCCGGTGACGGCCTTGGCCAAGGCCAACTTCCCCGGCTATATGCAGGCCTATGCCGATGCGCGCTACCTGCCAGCCGGCACCTTGTTCGAGCCCGATTTTGACGCGCTGAGCCAGATCCGGCCGGACCTGATCGTCGTCGCGGGCCGCAGCGCCGGCAAGTACGACATCTTGAGCAAGATCGCGCCCACGCTGGACCTGAGCGTCAACAACCAGCAGCTGCTGGCCGATATGCAGCGCAATGTGGTGGCGTTGGCATCGCTGTGGGGCAAGCAGGCCCAGGGCGAGCAGCTGATGCAGCGCGTGCGCAGCGAGGTGGAGAGCACCCGCGCGCTGGCCCAGCAGCAAGCGCCGGGCCTCCTGGTGCTGGCCATCAGCACGATGATCAATGCCCAGCCTCCCGGCGCACGCTTTGGCCTGCTGCACGATGTGCTGGGCGTCCAGCCGGCCTTGCCGGCCGATGCCAGCAAACCGCGCGGCGTGCCGATGAAGATGGAGGACATCAGCCAGCTCAACCCCGCCTGGCTCTATGTGATCGACCGCAACGCCGGCACCGGCAGCACCACCGGGCGCGATGGCAAGCCCGTGGTGGCCAGCACCGAGCTGTTCAACAACGACGCCATCCGCAACAGCGCTGCCGGCCAGCAGGGCCGGGTGGTGTTCCTGGATCCGCAGGTCTGGTACCTGCTGGGTGTGGCCGGCCCGCAGGCCATGATGCATACGACGGCGCAGTTGAAGGCCGTTTGGAGCCGCTGAGGTCTTGACGCGGGAAGACGCTTGCAGGGGGCGGCATGTGATGCCTCCCCTTTCTTGCGGCACGCGGTCAGGCGGCGGTGGCCAGCGCAAACCCTTCGTCCAGCCAACCGGTGATGCCGCCCGCCATGAGCTTGACGGGCCGGCCCAGCTGCGCCAGACGCAAGGCGCCACGGGCCGCCCCATTGCAGTGGGGGCCGGCACAGTAGGTGACGAACAAGGTACCGGCGGGCCAGGCGGTCAGCTTGCTCTCGATGATCTTGCCGTGCGGCAGATGCAGGGCGCCGGGGACATGGCCCCGTGCATACAGTTCGGCACTGCGCACATCCAGCAGCACGAAATCGGGGCCCCCCTGCTGCAGGGCAGCGTGCACATCCCAGCAGTCGGTCTCGAACGTGAAGGAACGGGAGAAATGCGCCACGGCATCGGCACTGGCGGCGGCGGGAATCTGGCTGACATAGCTGCTCATGAAGAACTCCTGGTAGACATGGCAGCGATTTTGCGGACCGGCGCCCCTGTCTACAATTGGCGCAAAAGACATAAATGGAAGGATTTGCGCCAATGTCTGCATCCTTGCGCGGGCCGCTGGTGGTAGCGCCTGTCTACCACGGTCTATGTACCTTTGAGTTTTCCATCGTGGCCGAGGTGTTTGGCTTGGAGCGCCCCGAGCTGGGCGCGGGCTGGTACCGCTTTGCAAGCGTGGCGGTGGAGCCCGGCCCGCTGCGGGCACAAGGCGGCCTGTCCGTCCAAGCCAGTGCCGACCTGGCGCTGATGGAGCAGGCGGACCTGATCGTGGTGCCGGGCTGGAGAGGCATCGACGAGCCGGTGCCCCTGGCATTGCAGCAAGCGCTGAGGCGAGCCTGGCAGCGCGGCGCCACCTTGGCCTCGATATGCTCCGGGGCTTTTGTGCTGGCTGCCACCGGGCTGCTGGATGGGCGCCGTGCAGCCACCCACTGGCGCTATGCGCCCGCGCTGGCGCAGCGTTACCCCTCGATCGCTGTGGATGCCCAGGTGCTGTATGTGGAGGAAGAGCGCTTGTTCACCTCGGCGGGCAGCGCAGCGGGCATCGACCTGATGCTGCATCTGGTGCGGCGCGATTTTGGCGTGAAGGCGGCCAACAGTGTGGCGCGGCGCCTGGTGGTGGCCGCGCACCGCAGCGGTGGCCAGGCGCAGTTCATCGAGCAGCCGCTGGTGAAGGATGCATCGGGCAAGCTGGCGCAGTTGCTGGACCAGGTGCGCGCGGATCTGCGGCGGGACTGGACGGTGGCTGCGATGGCCGAGGTCTTGGCCATGAGCCGGCGCACCTTCCTGCGCCGTTTCACGGCCGGCACCGGCATGGCGCCGAGCGCCTGGTTGGCGCAGGCGCGGATCGAGGAAGTGCGGCGCTTGCTGGAGAGCAGCAGCCTGCGCGTGGAGCAGATTGCAGACCAGGCAGGCTACCGCAGCGTGCAGGTGCTGCGTGACCAGTTCAGGCGCAGCATGGGCGTGTCGCCAACCGCTTACCGCGCATCGTTCACGGCGCCCTAGCGCCCGTGCAACTGCACCGCCTGGCTGGCGGCCAGTGCAGCAATGTCTTCGCTGCTGTAGCCCAGCTCCTGCAGCACCTCGGCGGTGTGTTCGCCATACTGCGGTGCGCCGCGCCGGGTCACGCCATTGCCGTGCGAGAACTTGATCGGCAGGCCCAGCGCCTGGACCGGGCCGGCCACCGGGTGGTCGACCTCGATCACCATGTCGCGCGCCAGCGTCTGCGGGTCTTCCAGCATGTCCTTGATCTTGCGCACCGGGCCGGCAGGCACACCGGCCTGCTCGAACTTCTCGACCCAGTAGTCGGTCGTGTTGCTGCGCATGGCCTCCGAAATGATGGCGATCAGCAGATCGCGGTTGGCCATGCGTTCGCGGTTGCTGGCAAAGCGCTCGTCTTCGAGCAGGTGCTCCAGCTGCAGCACGCGGGTCATGCCGACCCAGGTGGCCTGGCTCACCGCGCCGATGTTGATCCAGCCGTCCTGCGTCGGTATCGCCTGGTAGGGCGCGGCCACCGGGTGGGCCGAGCCCATGGGGCCAGCGGACTCGCCGGTGGCAAAGGCCATCGCCACCTGCCAGTAGGTGTGGACCAGCGAGGCCTCATACAGCGAGGTGTCGACATACTGGCCTTCGCCGGTGCGCAGCCGCTCGATGTAGGCGGCCAGCACGCCGGTCGAGGCGAGGATGCCGGCGGTCACATCACCAATCGGCACGCCGACCTTGACGGGCGGGCGGCCCGGGCCTTCGCCGGTCAGGCTCATGATGCCGGACATGCCTTGCGCAATCAGGTCGTAGCCGGCGCGCTTGGCATAGGGCCCGTTGAGGCCAAAGCCGGTGATCTTGCAGTAGATCAGCGCGGGGTTGCTGGCACGCAGCACGTCATAGCCCAGCCCGAGTTTTTCCATCGTGCCGGGGCGGAAGTTCTCGATCACCACATCGGCCTTGTCGATGAGGCGGCGCACCACCTGCAGGCCGTCGGGGTGCTTGAGGTCGACGGCGATACCGCGCTTGTTGCGGTTGACGATCATGAAGGTGGCGGACTCGCCCTGGATCTCCGGCGGGATCGCGCGGCGCGTGTCGTCGCCGCCGGGCAGGCGCTCGACCTTGACCACCTCGGCGCCCATGTCGGCCAGCAGCAAGCCGCCGACGGGGCCTGCCATGACATTGGTTAACTCAACAACGACGAGGCCCGACAGCGGGCCTGTGCGCGGGGAAGGGGATGGCTGCATGAACGCTCTTACTTTCCTGTGAATACTGGCTTGCGCTTGTCCAAAAAGGCGCGGTAGCCTTCGATGAAGTCCTGCGTGTCAAAGCAGGCGTAGCCCTCTTGCTGGTCGGCATCCGTCAAGGGCGTACCGCTTTGCAGCCGGGCGATGAATTTCTTGTGCCAGCGTGCCGACAGCGGCGCCAGGCCGCTGATGCGCGCAACGGTCTGGGCCAGCTCCTCGTCCCAGTCGGCCAGCGGCACCACGCGGGTGACCAGGCCTTTGGCACAGGCCTCCTGCGCATCGAGCAGGCGGCCTTCGAGCAGCAGCTCCAGCGCCACCTGCGGGCCCGCGACATGCACCAGCGCTTCGAGTTCCGGGTAGGCCAGCACACCGCCCAGGCGGCCAATGGGGATGCCAAAGCGGGCGTCGTCACTGGCCAGGCGCAGATCGCAGCAGGCCGCCAGCTCCAGGCCACCGCCGACGCAGGCGCCACGGATCGCTGCCAGTGTCGGGATGGGGCAGTGGCGCAGCAGGGCCATGGCCCGGTGTGCCTGCTGGGCAAACGCCATGCCTTTTTCCTTGGACGAGCGCAGCGATTCGAACTCATCGATATCGGCGCCGCTGCCAAAGGCCTGGGTGCCTGCGCCGCGCAGCACGATGCAGCGCAGATCGCTGTCCTGCACCAGCACATCGAGCTGCTCGGCCAGGCTGATCCACATCTGGTGGCTGATCGCGTTGCGTTTGGCCACGTTGTCGATCAACAAGGTGGCGACATGGCCTTCTCGGCTAAGGGTGATCTGTCCACTCATGGGCTGGCTTGGTCAAAGGGTGATGAAAAAAGGCGCGCCAGTTTGCGCGCCGCTGGCGTCGAATGGGTGTGGCGGGCCGTGTCAGCCCCTGTCAGAACGCGGGGACGATGGAGCCCTGGAATTCCTTGTCGATGAACTGGCGCACCTCGTCCGAATGGTAAGCCTTGACCAGGCGTGCCACCCAGGGCTTGTCCTTGTCGTCCTGGCGCACGGCAATCAGGTTGGTGTAGGGCGACTTGGCCGACTCGCGCGCAATGGCGTCCTTGGTGGGGTTGAGCTTGGCGGCAATCGCATAGCTGGTGTTGATGACGGCGGCATCCAGGTCATTGAGCGCATGCACCAGCTGGGCGGCATCCAACTCGCGCAGGCGCAGCTTCTTGGGGTTGTCGACCACATCCAGCGGCGTGGCCTTGATGCCTGCCGACGCGCGCAGCTTGATCAGGCCATGCTCTTGCAGCAGCAGCAGCGCGCGGCCGCCATTGGTGGGGTCATTGGGCAGACCGATCTGCGCGCCCTGCGGCAGGTCGCCCAGCGATTTCACCTTCTTGGAGTACAGCGCAATCGGCAGCACCACGGTGTTGGCGGCAGGCACCAGCTTGTAGCCGCGGTCCTTGACCTGCTGCTCCAGATAGGGGTGGTGCTGGTAGGCATTGGCATCCAGATCACCGGCCACCAGGGCGGCATTGGGCTGGATGAAATCGCTGAACTCGATCACCTGGACCGTGAGGCCCTCTTTGGCGGCTGCTTGTTTCACCGCTTCGGCAATCTGCGCATGCGGGCCGGCCGTCACGCCCAGCTTGATGGGCTTGTCCTGCGCAAAGGCGGGGGCGGCAAAGGCGGCAGAAACCGCCAGCAGGGCGGCGAGGGTGAAATGGCGCTTGAGCATGGAAGGCAGTCGGGAACAAGTAGACGGGCCCACATGCTACGTTCGATCGCTCAGATTAAAAAATAATATTATCGAATAACCAAAGACGCCATTCGCTATATGGAGCGGCTCAGTCGTCTGTCGGATCCGCAGCTTCTGGAGCCTGGTCGCCGCCCGATGCCAGGTGCTGGCCGATCTGCATCCAGGCCTGGGCGGCTTCGGCATCGCCCGCGAAGTGGTGGCAGCTGGCAGCGGCCATCGCGATGCGGGCATTGCGCGGGTCTAGGTCAAAGGCCAGTTCGTTCTGGGCGGCTGCGTTTTGCCACATCACCGTGGCATTGGGCGAGCCTTCCTTCTGCAGCGCATGGGCCTCGGCCATCCAGGCCTGGGCCAGGCGCACGGCGGCCTCGGGCTGGTTGCGGTCGGCCTGGTGGGCGCGGTAAAAGGCCTGGCCCGCCTGCTGCCACAGCGCGCGGGCGGCAGCGAAATCGGTGGTGGCAATCTTTTGCGCATCGGCAACGAATTGCTGGCCGGTGGCGAGGTGGTGGCTGTAGCTGTCTGCGGTCATGGGGCTGCGATGGTAGCAGCGATGGCAAGGGCTTGCAGGCGGCCCAGCACTTGCCACCGCAGCGGCCGTTCAGCTGTGCTGGATGCGGGTGCCCAGCAGTTCTAGAAACTGCGCCAGCCACTGCGGGTGGGCAGGCCAGGCGGGGGCGCTCACCAGGTTGCCGTCGGTATGGGCCTGGTCCACCGCGATATCGGCATAGGTGCCACCGGCCAGCACCACCTCGGCCTTGCAGGCGGGGTAGGCCGAGCAGGTACGGCCTTTGAGCACGCCGGCGCCCGCCAGCAGCTGCGCACCATGGCAGACGGCGGCGACCGGCTTGTTGGCCGTGAAGAAATGGCGCACGGCGGCCAGCACCGCCTCGTTGTTGCGCAGGTACTCGGGGCCGCGCCCGCCAGGGATCACCAGCGCGTCATAGTCTTCGGCCCGGATGTCGGCAAAGCTCGCATTCAACGTGAAGTTGTGGCCAGGCTTTTCGCTGTAGGTCTGCGCGCCTTCAAAGTCATGGATCGCCGTCTTGATGTGGTCACCGGCTTTCTTGTCCGGGCAGACCGCATGCACCTGGTGGCCCACGGCCAGCAAGGTCTGGAAGGGCACCATGGTCTCGTAGTCCTCGCAGTAGTCACCACAGATCATCAGTATTTTCTTGGCCGGCATAAGGTCTCCAAAAAAGGGGTTTCAGGCGGGTCTGCCTGCGCCATTGTGGGCCGAGGAGGCGCAGATGCCAAGGGTGCCCCGCGCGGGCAAAAAAAACCCTGCTCCAGGAGCAGGGGGCAAAAGATGGCTTGGAGCCACCGCATGCTGTGGCGTTCGTCGAATGCAGGCCACTTGTTGGGCGCAGCGCAGGCGCTGCGGGCTTCTCCTCACTGGGATCCTCTGCAGAACCCTTGTTGATCAGAACTTGTAGGTGACGTACAGGAACGGAATGATCGGATCCAGGGTCAGGCGGGTCTGCGAGACCGCCACCTTGTTGCCGTTGACCGTGGTCGTCAGCTTGGCGTCGGTCTTCATCGGCACATAGGACACCGAGAAGGTGATACCCCAGTTCTTGTCAATCGCGTAGTTGGCGCCGATGTTGAAGACCGGTGCCCACTGGCTGTCGATCTTGGCGGTGGTCTTGGCAACGCCTGGAGGCGCGCCGATGACGCTGCCCAGCGTGTTCTGCAGACCACTGGTCAAGCGTACATTGCGGAACTGCGAATAGGTGACACCCAGACCCAGCGAGACGCGGAACTTGTCATCGGCATTGCCAAAGAAGTATTTACCCAGCAACGAAGGTGCATACAGACGCGCATTGCCCAGCTCACCGATGGGCTCCAGCGAGCCGGAGCCATTGAGCCTGAGGCGCGGTGGAATGCCCAGCACGCCTTCGACCGCCCAGTTGTCGGTCAGGAAGTAGTGCACGTTCAGGCCCAGGGTGGTGGCGCTCTTGAGGTCAGCGCCCGAGCCCGGGATCTGCCGCTCAAAGGGCTCGACAAAGGTCAGTGGCTTGCTCTTGTCCTGGGGCGAATAGTTGAGCGCCCCGGCTCCTAACACCCAGTCGCCCGCCTTCTGTGCATAAGCGCTGCTTGCGAGCAAGGCGGTGGCCGCCAGCCACATCCATTTCTTGGCTTGTTTCATTGCTTTGTCTCCTTGGGTTGCTGTTTGAACGGTCGTCCAATCTGGCTTGTCTCGAAGACAGAGCATAGGAAGCTGGGCAGGCTGTGTCGACAGGGTAAGCGCTGAATTTCAGCAAAAAAAGCACACTCGTTCTAATTTGTGCCGACCTGGGGAAAACGCAGATGGGAAAGGGCGAAAGTTTGTTGTAAAAGCACACCTTTCTTACAGATGCGCCTGCGGAAACGGAGCGGGGATCTTCGATGCGGATCGGGTGCACAACTCGGCCGATCCGGATGCGTCGCCCCTGGACCCAGGCCCTGGAACTTGAGGTAAAGCAGCGTGTGTCAACGATCGGTTTCGTGTTCCACCTGCCGCGCAAAGTCCTGCGCAGAGCCCTCGTAGGGCTGGTTGTTGGCATCAAGCAGGCTCTGGCGAATGGAGGGTGAGCGAAGCGCTTGCGCAGTCCATGCGTGCAGGCGCAGCAGCACATGGGTGGGGGTACCCGGTGGGGCAAAGAGCCCGAACAGGGAATCCAGATTCGCGGATGCGTAACCCAGCTCCGCGAGGGTCGGCACCTCCGGGAGTACCGGCAGGCGGCGCGGTGCGCCGACCGCCAAGGCCTTGAGGCGCCCGTCGCGCAAGGCGCTGAGCTGGCTCGGTGCGACGTTGGTCGACAGCAGCTCGAAATGGCCACCGAGCGCATCGGTCAATTGCTGCCCGCCACCCTTGTACGGCACATGGGTGATGTGCACGCCCGCAAGCTGACTCACGCGTTGCAGCACGGTGTGCCCTGTCGTGCCTTCACCGGTCGTCGCCCAGCGCAGCATGCCAGGGTGCTTGCGCGCCGCTTCGACCATGTCGGCGAAAGCAGAGGGTGCGAGCGCGGAGGTGCCCACCAGGAGCAGCGGCGTGCGCATGACACCGGCCACGGGCTGCACCGGCAATGGCGCAGCGGCTGCTGAGGCGGTGGCACGCCGCGCAGCCGCGTGGCGCAGCAGGCCCACGGCAGCGGCGGCGGTAAAGACCAGCGTTTGGCCATCGGGCGGACTGCGCTGCAGCAGTTCCAGCGCCAAGGTTCCGCTCGCGCCGGGCCGGTTCTCGACGATGACTGGTGCCTGGAGCGGATCGGCCATGGCTTTGGCCAAGGCGCGCGCCACCAGGTCGCTGACACCGCCGGGTGGATAGGCGACCAGAATCTTGAGACCAGCGCCCAGTCTTGTCCGGGCTGCAGTGGCAGCGGCCCGTGCCGCCGGGGTCACCAGCGATGCGCCCATCAAGCCGCTCAGCAGTACGGCCCTGCGCGAGCATCGTGGGGCGTTTGCCGGGGTAAGCGCAGGCCATCCGGACATGCGTTCACCTGGCTTTGGCCGCATGGCGCTTGGCCAGCTTTTTTGCCAACGCGATCACCGTTCCCAGCGGGCCATCGCAGTCATGCGCCCGGTACACCAAGGTCAATGGCGCCCAAAGATCGAGGGACGGATCGAGCGAGCGATACACCACGGCATCGCGATGCGATCCTTTGATCGACGCCGGAACAATGGACAGGCCCACGCCTGCTGCAACCAGGTTCACATTGGTCATCATGCGTTCGACCTCGGCCGCCACTTCCACATGAACCTGGCGTTGTGCACACAGTGCCAGCAGATTGGCATACAGGCCCGGCGCACCGGGCCTGCGCACCAGCACCAGTTTTTCGCCATCGAGCTCATCGAGCATCACGGGCTGGGTGCTGTTGCGTGCCAACCGGTGGTCCACCGGAATGGCCAGCAGCGCTTCTTCCTGGAGCAGCGGCTCGAACGCCAATCCATCGGGCTGCGCCACCGGAACGCGCAAGAAGCCGCAATGCAGACGTTGGGCAGCGACGGCTTCGGTGATTTCAGCGGCGTTGTTCTCGCTGACGCTCAGCAGGATGTCGGGGTGCGACTTGCGGCAGGTGCGCAGCACTTCCGGGGTGAACGCATGGGCTGCGGCCGAACTGGTAAAGCCCACACGGAGATGGCCCCGTTCACCGCGCGCATACGCCTCGATGCGCTGCTGCATCGCATGAAAGTCGCCAAGCAGTTGCTCAGCCTCTGCGCGCAACGCATGACCGACATCGGTGAGATCCACGCCTTTGGGATGGCGGCGAAACAGCGCACTGCCCAGCTCATTCTCCAGCGCCTGAATCTGCTGCGACAACGGCGGCTGCTGGATGCCCAGGCGCTCTGCGGCACGCGTGATATGGCCGCATTCGGCCACCGCAAGAAAATACCGGAGATGACGCAATTCCATATATTCAAAAAGTATGCGGTTGATATCTTAGAAATCTTTGAAATATTTCGCAAGCCGGCCAAGAATAGGAAAGCCCCCGCAAACCTACCGCTGGTCCGCCAGCCTGGCGAGGAGCCGCACACATAAAAAATGCTTGATAGGAGACAAACCATGACATCACATCTGCCCAAACTCGGCCTGCCCCTGCTGGCGCTGCTCGCGCTCAGCGGCTGCGGCGACGGCTCCCTGGTATTGCAAGGGCCCTCCACGTCCAACGAGGCCGCACCCGTGATGGCCACCTGCCCTGCGGATGTGCCCGCTGACGCGAAATGCCTGTCCGGCCGCGACTCCAAGGGCGCGTTCTACATGATCGCCGTGCCGGCAAAGTGGAACGGCATCCTGGTGATGCATGCGCATGGAGGCCCCGATCTGGCCGCGCCCGATCTGGAGCGTTCGATGGAAGACCTGACCCGCTGGTCGATCATGGTGAAATCCGGCTACGCATGGGCGGGTTCCTCCTACCGCCAGGGCGGTGTCGAAGTGCGCGCTGCCGCAGAAGACACGGAACGTCTGCGCGGCATCTTCCGCAAGCATGTGGCGGTCCCCACCAAGACCATCCTGCATGGCCAGTCATGGGGCGCTGGCGTGGCGGCCAAGGGCGCGGAGATGTTCACGGTAGACACCGTGGGCGAGCGTCCCTACGACGGCGTCTTGCTCACCAGCGGCGTGCTGGGTGGGGGCACACGTTCCTACGATTTCCGGCTCGACCTGCGCGTGGTCTACCAGTACCTGTGCGGCAACCATCCGCGCCCCAGCGAACAGCCTTACGCACTCAACCTCGGCCTGCCCGCCAATGTCACGATGAAGCAGGCGGATGTAGCGCTGCGTGTGAACGAATGCCTGGCGCTCAACAAGCCCGCTGCCGAGCGCACACCCGAGCAGAAGGCCAAGATCCAGACCATCGTCAACGTGATCAAGATTCCCGAGAGCGCCATCCAGTCGCACGTGAACTGGGCGACCATGCACTTTCAGGATATCTCCGCCAAGCGCACCGGCGGCGAGAGCCCTTTCGGCAATGAAGGCGCCGTCTACACCGGATCGGCCGACGATGCAGCCTTGAACGCCGGCGTGCTGCGCTACAAGGCCAACCCTGCGGCCTACCAGACGTTCGCCACCGACACCGACCCGGTCGGCAAGATTCCTGTGCCGGTGCTGTCGACCAAATGGATCAGCGACCCGACCGCGTTTGTGGAGCTCGATTCTCGTTTCCGCGAGGTGATGGATGAAGGCGGCAGTGGTGGCCGTCTGGTGCAGACCTTCACGACCAATGGCACCCACAGCTTCATCAGCGATCCCACCTATCCGACACTGATGGACGCACTGCTGCAGTGGGTGAACACCGGCACCAAGCCCACGCCTGCCGGTATCGCCAGCGCCTGCATCGGCATGGAAGCGACCTACGGCAAGGGCTGTAGCTTTGATGCGAGCTACATGTCACCGGCGCTGTCCACACGCGTCGCTCCGCGTCAGCGTCCGCAGTGATGCCTGCTGGCGCTGGCCGGATTCTTGGGTGCCACAGGCAAGCGGGCAGTGATTTTTGTACAGGACCGAGCTGAGGCTGGTGCAGAACTTGCGGAAAAACACGGCGCACCGGGCCGTGTTTCTGCGCCCGTCCTCAGCCTGGGGCCGTCCGCATACACACCAGCGCATCCACCTGGTCCAGCAGCAACTGCAGATGCCGCTCGCGCAAGGTGTCGCCGAGAAGGTCCACCTGCAGCAGGCTGCGCCAGGTGGCGGCGTGGTCGATGCGAAAGCCGCTGAGGGCGGAGATCAGATAGTGCACATCGGTGGCAGTGACGTCGGGATTGAACAGACCCTGGGCCACGCCGCGCTCCAGGATGCGTTCCAGCGGTGTCAGGGCCGCGCGGCGCAGCGATTCGTTGTTGGAGACCTGGCCGAGCATCTCGCCACCCTGGAAGTTCTCCTGCAGCACCAGGCGGGTGAAGGCCTGGTTGTTGGCGTGGTAGTCAAAGCTCTTCTGGGCCAGCGCATGCAGCGCTTCCAAGGGCTCCATGGCATCCAGGTTCAGGCTTTCTTCGGAGGCGCGGATGTCGGTGTAGCTTTGCTCGATGACGGCCAGGTACACATCCTTCTTGTTGCCGAAGTAGTAGTACAGCATGCGCTTGGCGCAGCCAGCCTTGGCCGCAATGCGTTCGAGCCGGGCGCCGTCATAGCCATAGTTGGCAAACTCGGTCTTGCCGGCATCGAGCAGCGCCTGGCGCATGCCGGCCGATGCGCCGGGGTCGTCTGCCTGGGGGTCTTGTGGGGGTGGCTCTTGCTGGCCTTGCTGCTTGCTCACTGCCGGATCTCCGTGGACACAAGCGGGCAAGCGTAACATGCGCGCTCCTTGCCGAGGCCGGGGCACAAAAAAGCCATGGCCTGAAGTGCTGGCCATGGCGCTTTTCGGGTCAAGGGCAGGGCGACCCCTGCGTGCTTACCGGGCCTTGTCAGGCAAGGCGTAGGCGATCACGTAGTCGCCACGGTCGGGCGACTGGCGCGCGCCGCCGGCGGAGATCAGCACATACTGCTTGCCGGTCTTGGGCGATTGGTAGGTCATCGGGCCGCCCTGGCTGCCTACCGGCAGGCGGCTTTTCCAGATCTCCTGGCCGTTGGCGGTGTTCCAGGCGCGCAGGTAGTAATCCTGCGTGCCGGCAAAGAACACCAGGCCGCCCTGGGTCGACAGGCTGCCGCCCAGGGTGGGCAGGCCGACTGGCAACGGCAGGCGCATCTTGATGCCCAGCGGGCCGGTGTCCTGCACGGTGCCCACCGGCACTTGCCAGACCACCTGCTGGGTCTGCATGTCGATGGCCGAGAGCGTGCCGAAAGGCGGCTTCTGGCAGGGGATGCCCAGCGGTGACATGAAGCGGTCCTTGATCACCGCATAAGGCGTGCCGCCCAGCGGTACCTGGCCCATGCCGGTGTTGGGCTGCTCGCCGCCGTCGGACAGCGTGGCCTTGGGCTTTTGCGGCATCATCTGCACCCACAGGCCCAGGCGCATGTCGTTCACAAAGATCAGGTGGTTGTTCGGATCGGCCGAGATACCGCCCCAGTTCATGCCCCCCAGCGATCCGGGGAAGCTCAGCGATACATCGGTGGACGGTGCCGTGAACAGGCCTTCATAGCGCATCGATTTGAACTTGATGCGGCAGACCAGCTGGTCCAGCGGCGTGGCGCCCCACATGTCGGCTTCGGTCAGGGTCTGGGTGCCGATCTGCGGCATGCCGACGGATACGCGCTGGGTCGCCGCGTACTTTTCGCCAGGGATGCCTGCGGGCTTGACCGGCACATCGTCCACCTGGGTGAGCGGCTGGCCGCTTTGGCGGTCCAGCACAAAGATCTGGCCGGCCTTGGTGCCCACGACCAGTGCGGGCGTGGTGCTGCCATCTTTTGCCGGGAAGTCGATCAGCGTCGGGGCCATCGGAATATCAAAATCCCAGAGGTCGTTGTGCACGGTCTGGTAGACCCATTTCTCATGGCCGTTGGCGGCATCGAGCGCCAGGATGGACGCACCGTACTTCAGATCGGCTGCGGAGCGGGGCACGCCATACAGATCGACCGAGGGCGAGCCCATCGGCAGGTAGACGGTGTTGGAGCTCGGATCGTAGGTGGTGCCGGCCCACACATTGGCGGATGAGCGTGTGTAGGTGGCGCCGGGGGCCAGCACCTCGTTGGGCGTGTTGGAGCCCGCATCAAAGGCCCAGCGCAGCGCGCCGGTCATCACATCAAAGCCACGGATGACGCCGCCCGGCATATCAACCTGCACGTTGTCGGCGACACGGCCGCCGATCACGATGGTGGTGCCGGCCACGGTGGGGGCCGAGGTGAGGGTGTAGTAAGCGGGGTTGGCGATGGTGCCCAGGCCTTGCTTCAGATCGACAATGCCCTGGTTGCCAAAGCCGGCGCAGAGCTCGCCGTTGTCGGCGTTGATGGCAAACAGGCGCGCGTCGATGGTGTTCATCACAATGCGGCGCTGGCACTGGTCGCCAGCGGGCAGCACAACGGGCTGCACGGGCGATGAACCGGCCACCTGCGGCACCGGCAGCGGCGCATTGGCATCAAAGTAGGCCAGGCCCCGGCAGCGTTCCCAGACACCGCCCACATGCGAGTTGGTGTCGTGGCGCCACAGCTGCTTGCCGGTATCGGCATCCAGCGCAATCACATTGTTGCTGGGCGTGCAGACAAACACCTTGTCACCCACTTGCAGCGGCGTGGTCTGGTCCTCGGCACCGGCGCCGGTGGATTGGGGCACATCGCCGGTGCGGAAGGTCCAGGCCACTTGCAGCTGGTTGACGTTGTCCACATTGATCTGGTCCAGCGCCGCAAAGCGGTCATTGTTGCTGCTGTTGCCGTAGTGGCTCCAATCCTTTTGCGCGCTGGCGGCCTCCACCGGCTTGCGGCTGATGGCGGCGTGGTTCTGCACCTCGGGGTGGATCTGGAACATGGAGGCAAAGCTCACCAGGCCCACGAGCAGCAGCACGCCTGCCAAAGCCAGCGGGCCCTTGTTGCCGCGAGCGCGCGGAGCGCCGCCTTGCAGCAGCGGCAGGCAGGCGCTGACCACCGCTGCGCCAAAGGTCATCGCCAGCAGGCGCGAGACCAGGCTCCAGTAGTCCAGGCCCACCTCGGCCAGGGCCCACAGCACGGTGGCCGCAAAGGTGGCCAGGTAGAGCCAGCCGCCCGAGCGGCGGCCGCGCAGCACCTGCACACCCGACAGCAGCAGGCCCAGGCCCGCCAGCAAAAAGTACCAGCTGCCGCCCAGGCTGATGAGTTTGCCGCCGCCGACCAGGAAGGCCAGGCCGGCCAGGGCCAGCACTGCGCCCAGCACGCCGAGCAGCAGGCGCACAGCCAGTGACGGTTCACGCGCTTGTTGTGTCATATCGATCCTCGAATCTGTCTTGGGTCTGGCAGGCGCAGGGACCCTCTGCACAAGGCCAGGAATAGGCGCTGTGCAGAGGGCCCTGAGCAGTCGCTGCTACAGACCTTGTCTTGTGTGAGAAAAAATGTCCATTGTGGTGAGAAATAAAGTCCATCGCTGCCTGATGTGTACCGGACATTTCAAAAATTTCTGAAATCAATAGCTGCTGAGCCACCCCGGGCGGGTGCAGAAGCCAGCAAGAAGGGCGCTGAAACGGTGAGGTATTCAGGCGCTGAAGTGCTGCTTCATCAGTGGCTTCAGAATCCCGTGCACGGCCTTGACCAGGCGGTTGTGCGGCCGCGCTGCCGGTGTGGCCAGCACGATGCGGTTGCGGATCACGGGGTGGCTGACCTGGGCGGTGAACACCGGGGCGCTGCCCGGCCAGGTCTTGACGGCGCTGGCGGGCACGACCGAGCAGCCCACATTGCGCGCGACCAGGGACAGCACCATCTTGATGGAATCGACCTCGGCCACGATGCGCAGCGGCAGCTGCTGGTCTTCCACCGCATCGTCAAAAATCATGCGCAGCGCCTGCGGGCGGCTGGGCAGCACCAGCGGGTAGTCCACCAGCTGGGCGACCTTGACCCGCTCGGGCAATGGCCGGGTGCTGATCAGCACCAGCGGTTCGCGCGTCAGCGGCTCGGTCAACAGCTGCGGCGTGGGGCTGGGGTCAAACAGCACGGCCACATCGAGGCGGTCGGCCAGCAGCCATTCGCGCAGCCGAATGCTCAGGCTCTCTTCAACAATGATCGAGGCATCGGGGCAGGCCTGCAAAAACTGCTGCACCACATCGGGCGTGATCAGGCTGGCCACCAGCGGCGGCAAACCCAGCCGTACCTTGCCGCGCGGGCTTTGCAGGCGGTCGGCCATGTCGGCCTTGGCGGCATCCACGGCCGCGCTGATGCTGCGCCCATGGGCCAGCATGGCCTTGCCCGATTCGGTCAGCCGCACGCCCCGGCCATGGCGCTCGAGCAGCGGCTGGCCCAGCTCGGCCTCCAGCAGCTGCACCTGGCGGCTCAAGGTCGGCTGGCTCAGGTTCAGCGCCGCAGCGGCCTTGCTGTAGCTTTGGGCCTGGGCGACCGCCATGAAGTACTGCAAGCGCACAAAATCCATGCATCACCTCTATATCTGATATTTGGATTTTATAGGTGATCAAAAAATTGGCAGTTCCACAATGCGCCCAAGACGACTCTTTGATGGCCTTGCATGAACGCCCCGACCTCCGATCTCCAGCAGCCCGTACAGACCTATATGCTGGCGCCCTCGCGCCCCAGCCTGGTGCTGCCCGCCGGCAGCTGCGACAGCCATGTGCATGTGTTTGGCCCGGTAGACGCCTTTCCGTATGCCGAGCCGCGCAGCTTCACCCCCGCCGATGCCGGCAAGGACGCCTTGTTTGCGCTGCACCGCCATCTGGGCATCAGCCGCTGCGTGATCGTGCAATCGGCCTGCCATGGCTATGACAACCGCGTGGTCGAGGATGCGATTGCCCACGGCGGCGGCCGCTACCTGGGGGTGGCGCTGGTGCCGCTGTCGGTTACGCATGCCGAGCTGCAGCGCCTGGCGGTGGTCGGCTTTCGGGCGATCCGCTTCAACTTCATGAAGCATCTGAACACCGGCGCCTCGGTCGAGGACGTGGTGGCGCTGACACCGGTGCTGGCCGAGCTGGGCATGCATCTGCAGATCCATTTTGAGAGCGCACTGGTCCACAGCCTGGGCCCTGTGCTGCAGCAATCGGCCTGCCCGGTGGTGATCGACCACATGGGCCGCGTCGATGCCACGCTGGGCCGCGAAGGGGCCGATTTCCAGGCACTGCTGCGGCTTCTGGAGCAGCCGCTGTTTTACGTCAAGGTCAGCGGTATCGACCGTATCGATGCGACACCCCCTTACCAGCACGGCATTGCGCGTGCGCAGGAGCTGGTGGCCCATGTGCCCGACCGCGTGCTGTGGGGCAGTGACTGGCCGCACCCCAACCACACCCATGTGCCCGATGACGGCGTGCTGGTCGATGCGCTGGCGCAGTTCAGCCCCAACCCGGCGCATCTGCAGGCCCTGCTGGTGGACAACCCCCAGCGCCTCTACCGCTTTGCTGCCTGAAAAATTCGCGAGGAACCAGCATGCCGATTTTTGATGCCCACACCCCCGTCAACCCGCAAGGCCGTCTGGCCGGCAAGGTGGTCTACATCACCGGCGCCGGGGCCGCAGGCGCCGGCTGGGGCAATGGCCGCGCCACCGCGATCCGCTTTGCGCAGGAAGGCGCGCTGGTGTTTGGCGTGGACCGCAATGCCGAGGCGCTGCGCGAGACCGAAGACAGCATCCGCAGCGCCGGCGGCCAGTTTGTGGCGGGCCACTGCGATGTGATGGATGCGGCGTCGATCGCGGCATCGGTGCAGGCCTGCCAGGCGGCGCTCGGGCGCATCGATGTGCTGGTCAACAACGTGGGCGGCTCGGCCAAGGGCGGACCCGTGGAGATGGACGAAGCGGTCTGGGATGCCCAGCTGGACTACAACCTCAAGAGCGTGTTTCTGTGCTGCAAGGCGGTGCTGCCGCTGATGCAGGCGCAGGGCGCGGGCAGCATCGTCAATATCTCATCGACCTCGGGCATGCGCTGGACCGGCGCGGCGCAGATTGCCTATGCATCGAGCAAGGCGGCGGTGATCCAGTTTTCCAAGGTGCTGGCCGTGCAGTACGCGCCGCACCGCATCCGCGTGAACACCGTCGTGCCCGGCCAGTTGCACACGCCCATGGTCGAGACCCGCTTGGCCGGCCAGCGCGCGGGGGGCGATGTCGAGGCGCTGCTGGCCCAGCGCCAGGCGCGCATTCCGCTGCCCTTCATGGGTGATGGCCGCGACACCGCCAATGCGGCGCTGTTTCTGGCCTGTGACGAATCGCGCTTTGTGACGGGCACCGAGATTGTGGTGGACGGCGGTATGACCGTGCGCTGCGGATAAAGCAAGACTGATCAAGGAGACAACCATGCGATTCCAAGCCTTTCCCTCGGCCCGCCAGTGGCTGCACGCCGCCTTGCTGGGCACCGCGCTGGGCTGCGCCAGCAGCGCGATGGCGCAAAGCGATATGACACGCCTTTTGGTGGCCTTTCCGCCCGGCGGCCCGGTGGACTTCATTGCGCGCAGCATGTCGCAGCAGCTGGCCAAGGAGCTGGGCCACCCGGTGATTGTGGAAAACAAGCCCGGTGCCAACGGCGCGATTGCCGCGGACAGCGTGATCCGCTCGGCACCCGACGGCAAGACCCTGTGGCTCACCAGCGTGGGCGCGGTGGCCATCAACCCCGCGCTCTACCCCAAGCTGAACTACAAGCCCGCCAGCGATCTGGTGCCCGTCTCGCTGGTGGTCAACAATGTGGAGATCATGGTGGTCAACGCGCAGACCAGCTTCAAGGACGGCAAGGACTTTGTGCAGGCCGCCAGCCAGCGCAAGGACAAGCCGATGACGATGGCGTCCTCGGGCACCGGCAGCGTGCCACATCTGGCGGCCATCCAGCTCAATGAATCGGCCGGCCTGAACCTGATGCATGTGCCCTACAAGGGCGCGGCCCCTGCCATCACCGATCTGATGGCCGGCCATGTCGATGGCTTCTTTGGCGATATTCCCGGCCTGGTGGGTGCCATCGACAGCGGCAAGTTCCGGCCCGTGGGCATTGCCGCTGCCAAGCGCAGCGCCCGCTACCCGAATGTGCCCACCTTTGACGAGCTGGGCTACAAGGGCGTCGATTCGAACAACTGGTATGCGGTGTTTGCACCCAAGGGCACCAGCGCCCAGGTGGCGGCCAGCCTGAGCCGCGCCATCCATGCGGCCTTGCATGCACCCGATGTGCAGCGCAAGATCGAGGCCTCCGGTGCCGAGGTGGTGGGCTCCAGCCCCGAAGCGCTGGCCCAGCAGCTGGCGACCGACACCGAGAAGTGGACCGCCATCATCCGCCGCAACCGCATCACCCCCGATTGAGATGGAAAGACCGACATGCGCATAGAAGCGATTGAGCCAGGCACGCGCAGTGCCCTGGCGGAGTTGGAGCAACAGATCCAGGCCGAGCGTGGCCGCATCTCGCCGCTCTACCAGGTGCTGCTGCACAGCCCCGCCATTGCCAAGGGCTGGGAGCAGATGCTCTCTGCGGTACGCAACTACAGCAGCATCGATGCCGGGCTGCGCGAGCTGATCATCCTGCGGGTAGCCATGCTCAACCAGGCCGCCTACGAGTTCGATGCCCATGTGCCGCATGCGCTCAAGGCCGGCGTGACGCAGGCTGCCATCGATGCGACGCGCGACACCGGCACCGCTGCCAGCCCGGCCTGGGATGGCCTGCAGCAACTGGCCATTGCGGTGACCGATGCGCTGACCCGCGATCTGCAGGTGCCCGAGCCGCTGTTTGCCCAGGTGGCTGCGCGCTTCAGTGCGCAGGAGCAGGTGGAGCTGTTTGCCACCATCGGCGCCTACAACATGGTGTCGCGCTTCTTGAACGCCTTTGAGATTGGCCACTGATGTCCGCACCCGCCATCGACAGCCTGCTGCTGCGCTGCACGCCAGTGGCGTATGCAACTGCCACCACGCTGGCGCAGACCGCCCTGGCGCTGCTGCGCCAGGACTTGGCCGATTTGCGTTTGCTACGTGTGGCCCAGCAGCCGCAAGGCACCGCCTATCTGTACTTTGCACTCGGCAGCCCGCAGCCGCTGAGCGCTGATCAAACAGTGCAGGCCGAGCGCCGTTTGCAGAATGCGGGCATCGCCGGCCTGGCGGCTTGCGAGCTATCGCGCCTGCAACTGGTGATGCACTGCACCGGCCCCGCCCACGGCGAGGCCACACCCGTGCACTATGCCGTCGAAATGGACCCCGAGAGCGGCTGGCAGGACGAGCTGTTTGCCTGGTATGACCAGGAGCATCTGCCCGGTCTGGCCAGCGTGGCGGGCACCGCCCAGGCCTTTCGCTACCTGAACCTGGACCATGGCCCGCTGTCGCTGGCCTGCTATGACCTGGTCGATGCGGAGGTGATGGGCTGCCCGGCCTGGCTGGCGGTGCGGGGTACAGATTGGAGCGCGCGCGTGCGGCCGCATTTCATGAATACACGGCGCACGATGTTTGATACGCAGGCGCTGCCTTAGGCGGCCGCCACCGGCGAGCACAACTCCACCAGGCTGCCATCCGGGCAGCGCACATAGGCCACCACCTGGCCCCAGGGCTTGGTGGTGGGTGCCGCCAATGCCGTTGCGCCGGCGGCCAGTGCACGTTCGTAGGCCGCAGCGACATCGCCGCTGACCAGTGCAATCTCCACACCCAGCGGCTGGGCCGATTCAGAGGCTGCCACATGGCCGCCGCTGAAATTGGCATGGCCCAGCGCGTGGTCGGCAAAGGCCAAGGTGGTGGCGCCCGTGTCCAGCTCGCCATAGCTGCCCGACGGGTGCAGAAAACGGGTGGCCAGGCCAAAGGCCTGTGAGAAAAAAGCCAGCGATGCCGCAACATCGGGCACGTAGACGATGGTGTAACCGAACTGCAGTGCTTGCATGGTGAATGCCTTATGGAGAACAGATGCTGAACCCTGCGCCAGCTGGCCATGCAGCGCTGGATGCGTGCATGAAGGCAAGCTTTGCAGAGGACCGTTAGCGGCTGCTGCAGGCCTTGCAGGTCTGCAAGGCCAGGCGGTGCAGTGCCTGCCAGCCATTGGCCGGCCACTCGGGCACCTTCAGCCCCTTGACGATGCCATCGACCGCATGGGCCGAGTGCAGCAGGCGGGCGACGGTGGCATCGCTGATGCGGGGCAGCACGCGCTCGAAATGGCGCTCCTTGTTGCCCCAGACGCGGTTCTCGCGCAGGGCCATCGGCATGGGCCGGCCATTGCGCAGCGCGTCCTTGACCCGTTTCATCGCGCGGATGTCTTCGGCCAGCGCCCAGTGCACCAGCACCTCGGCCTCACCTTCGGCCTGCAGGCCGTTGAGCATGCGCTCGGTGCGCAGCACCTGGCCGGAAAGCACGGCATCCGAGAGCTTGAACACGTCATAGCGGGCAACATTCAGCACCGCCTGCTCGACCTGTTCAAAGCCGAGCTCGCCTGCCGGGTAGAGCAGGCCGAGCTTTTGAATTTCCTGGTGGGCGGCGAGCAGGTTGCCCTCGACCCGGTCGGCAAAAAAGGCCAGGGTGCGCTGGCCTTCTTCACCGGCTTTGACATGCTGCTTTTGCTGCTGCAGGCGCTGGGCGATCCAGGCAGGCAGTGCGGTCCGCTCGATGCTGTCGATCTGCACGGTGGCACCATGCGACTCCAGTGCAGCAAACCAGGCACCGGTCTTGGTGGCCTTGTCCAGGCGCGGCAGCACCACGATGGTCAGGGTGCTGTCATTGTCCACGCTGCTGCTGACCAGCTGCTGCAGCGCCGTGCTGCCCTCCTTGCCGGGCTTTCCGCTGGGGATGCGCACTTCGATGATCTGCTTGTCAGCAAACAGGCTCAGGCTGCCACCGGCTGCCAGCACCGCGCTCCAGTCGAAATGGGCACCGGCGACGGTAAAGCTGCTGCGCTCGGTATAGCCGTTGGCGCGCGCGCTGGCGCGGATGGCATCCACGGCCTCTTGCACCAGCAGGGGCTCGTCGCCATGCACGGTGTACAGAGACCGCAGCCCCTTGCCCAGCTGGGCACTCAACTGATTCAACGGCACTTGCATGCTTGGTGGCGCTTCCCGGGCTGCGGGGCCGCAGCGCTTGTCATTCGGTAGGGGTGACGGACTTGACGATGGCCAGGCGGCGCACGATCTGCTGAACGATGTCGGTCTGCATGTTGCGGTAGAGCATTTCCTCTTCGTTGGCCTTGGACAGCGCGTAGGTTTCCAGGTAGCTGATTTCGCGGTACTGCATCAGCTCGGAATCGGGCACATAGAGCCCGCCCTTGGCATCACGCACGCGAAAGCGCGTGATCAGGCGGATCTGCAGCTCGCGCACCTCGCCGGCCGCATTGCGCGAGACGACGACGCGCTCGCGGCGCTGGCCCAGGTCATCGAAGATGGCCTCGGCCTGCGTGGCCTGGGTCGGGTCGCGCAGCACCTGCAGGCTGCCGGCAGCCTCCAGGTGGCGTTGCAGTTCTTTGAGGAAGGCCGAATTGGCGCTGCCGTTCAAATACAGCGATTTGAAGGCGAAATCCACCGATCCGCGCAGTTTGAAGCCGCATGCCGCCAGCAGCGGCACGCTTGCCAGGGCAGTAAGCAGCGTGCGTTTTTGCATGGCGCTTAGACTACCACGTTCACCAGGCGGCCCGGCACGATGATGACTTTCTTGGGCACCGCGCCATTGGCGATTTTCTGGAAGTCTTCATTGGCCAGAGCAGCGGCTTCAATCGTGGCCTTGTCGGCACCGGCGGCCACGACGATCGAGCCGCGCAGCTTGCCGTTGACCTGCAGCATCAGCTCGATTTCGTCCTGCACCAGCGCCTGGGCATCGACCTCGGGCCAGGCGGCATCCAGCAGGCCCCCGAAGGCCTGCTGGTAGCCCAGCGCATCCCACAGCACCTGCGTCAGGTGAGGGGTGGCCGGGTAGAGCGCGCGCAGCAAAATGCCAAAGCCCTCGACCAGCGCAGCTCGGCCGCCTTCGCTGTCCACAGCCTTGAAGTCTTCCAGCGCGTTGATCATCTTCATCGCGCCCGACACCACGGTGTTGTACTGCATGCGGCTGTAGTCATAGGCCACCTGCTTGAGCACGGTGTGGATCTCCAGGCGCAGTGCCTTGGCTTCCTTGCCAAAGGCGGCACTGGCAGCGCTGGCCGCCTGGGCGCGGGCAGCATCGAACTCAGCTGCATGCAGCTTGCTGCCGAAGTTGTAGACCCGGCGCAGGAAGCGGTAGCTGCCTTCGACGGCCGACTCGTTCCACTCCAGGGTCAGCTCGGGTGGCGCGGTGAACATCGTGTAGAGGCGCGCGGTATCGGCGCCGTACTTCTCGATCAGGTCCTGCGGATCGACACCGTTGTTCTTGGACTTGGACATGGTGCCCACGCCCTCGTAGTCGATCGCGGTGCCTTCGGGCAGCAGGCCATCGGCGCTGTCCACGGCAACCTTGAGCTTGGCGCCCACGGCCTTGCCGGTCTCGTCAAACACCTGCTCCACATCCTTGGGCCAGAAGTATTCCTTGCCGCCCTTGGCGGTGCGGCGGCTGTAGATGTGGTTGAGCACCATGCCCTGGGTCAGCAGCTTGGTGAAGGGCTCATCGACCTTGACCAGGCCCAGGTCACGCATGACCTTGGTCCAGAAGCGGGCGTACAGCAAGTGCAGGATCGCATGCTCGATGCCGCCGATGTACTGGTCCATCGGCATCCAGTAGTCGGCGCCGTCGGCCACCATCTTCTCGCTGTTCTTGGCATCGCAATAGCGCATGAAGTACCAGGACGAATCCACGAAGGTGTCCATCGTGTCGGTTTCGCGGCGGGCCGGCTTGCCGCAGCAAGGGCAGACCACGCCGGCGTGGAAGGCTTCGCTCTTGATCAGCGGGTTGCCGGAGCCATCGGGCACCAGGTCTTGCGGCAGCACGACCGGCAGGTCCTTCTCAGGCACCGGTTGGGCACCGCAGTCTTCGCAGTGGATGATCGGGATCGGCGTGCCCCAGTAGCGCTGGCGGCTCACGCCCCAATCGCGCAGGCGCCAGGTGGTCTTGAGTTCGCCCAGGCCCTTGGCTTCGAGCGCCTTGGCCACCGCTTGCACGCCTTCCTTGTAGTGCAAGCCATCAAAGGCGCCCGATTCGATGAGGACGCCGCGCTCCTTGTCGCCATACCAGTCATGCCACTGCTGCTTGTCGTAGGGGCCTTCGCCTTCCACGGCGACCACCTGGCGGATCGGCAGGCCGTATTTGTTGGCAAACGCAAAGTCGCGCTCGTCGTGGGCGGGCACGCCCATCACGGCGCCGTCGCCATAGCTCATCAGCACATAGTTGCCGATCCAGACCTCGACCTGCGCGCCGGTGATCGGGTGGGTGACGAACAGGCCCGTGGGCTTGCCTTCCTTTTCCTTGACGGCGAGTTCGGCCTCGGTGGTGCCGCCCTTCTTGCATTCTTCGATGAAGGCGGCCAGCTCGGGGTTGGTGGCGGCGGCATGCAGGGCCAGCGGGTGCTCAGGCGCCACGGCGCAGAAGGTCACGCCCATGATGGTGTCCGCACGCGTCGTGAAGACATACATCTTGCCGTCGCCGATCAAGCTGCCGTCGGCGTTCTTCACATCATGCGTGAACGCAAAGCGCACGCCGGCGCTCTTGCCGATCCAGTTTTCCTGCATCAGGCGCACCTTGTCGGGCCAGCCGGTCAAGGTTGCCTTGTCGTTGCCCATCTGCACATGGTCCAGCAGCTCTTGCGCGTACTGGGTGATGGCCAGGTAGTAGCCCGGGATCTCGCGCTTTTCCACCAGCGCGCCGGTGCGCCAGCCACGGCCGTCGATCACCTGCTCATTGGCCAGCACGGTCTGGTCCACCGGGTCCCAGTTCACGGTCTGGGTCTTGCGGTAGGCGATGCCCTTTTCCAGCATCTTCAGGAACAGCCACTGGTTCCACTTGTAGTAGTCGGGGTCGCAGGTGGCGACCTCGCGGCTCCAGTCGATCGCCAGACCCATCGCCTGCATCTGCTTTTTCATGTAGGCGATGTTGTCGTAGGTCCACTGCGCAGGCGGCACGCTGTTCTTGATCGCGGCGTTCTCTGCGGGCAGGCCGAAGGCATCCCAGCCCATCGGCATCAGCACGTTGTATCCCTGCATGCGCAGCTGGCGCGTCAGCATGTCGTTGATCGTGTAGTTGCGCACATGGCCCATGTGCAGCTTGCCGCTGGGGTAGGGCAGCATCGAGCAGGCGTAGAACTTTTTCTTGCCGGCGTCCTCGGACACGCGGTAGGCATCTTGGGCTTGCCACTGGCTTTGCGCGGCGGCTTCTACGTCGGAGTGGTTGTATTTTTCTTGCATGGAACTGGTCAGGAAAAAGCGGCCGCCCACGGGCTTTCCGGGGCGAGGTCAATTGGGCAAAGATTGTAGGCCCATCGCCATAGCCCGTGGATCGCGAGTGCCGCACGCTGGGGTGCGGTTATCCAGTGCATGTAAAAATAAATGGCTACCTCTTTATCGATAGCCAATTCTGTGATGGCGGCGTGCCCTTGGCCGTGCCGGCTGCATCCCCCATTTCCACCCGATTCATCCTCCCCCTCTTTGAAAGGACCTTGCCTCGTGACCTGGGAAACCCTGGAAAAATTTGAACCCTGGATGCAAACGGCCGCCGGACTGGCGGCCTTGGTGTTGCTGGCCTATGCGCTGCGCCTGGTGGTGCGCCTGGCCCTGCTGCAGATCGTGCCGCGCTTTCGCGCCAGCCTGGGCGCGGTCTGGCTGCGTACCTTGCTCGACAACCGCATCCTCGTGCGCGTGGCGCAGATCGTGCCCTCGCTGGTCGTTCAGACGGGGATTGCCGCGGTGCCGCACCTGCCGGTCATTGCCAGCACGGTGATCCGCAATGTGGCCATTGCCGTGACGGCGCTGCAGGTGGCGCGCCTGCTCTGCGCGATCATGGACAGCATCCAGGAGGCCAATGAGAGCCAGCTGGAGGCCGAACAAAGCACACGCTCGGTCAAAAGCTATGTGCAGCTGGGCAAGATGCTGGTGATGGTGGTCGCGGGCATCGTGATGGTGGCCACGTTGATCGACCGCTCGCCGCTGATTCTGCTCAGCGGCCTGGGCGCCATGTCGGCGGTGCTGATGCTGGTGTTCAAGGACACGATCCTGTCGTTCACTGCCGGTGTGCAGCTGGCCAGCAATGACATCCTGCGTGTGGGCGACTGGCTGGAGATGAACCAGGTCGGCGCCGATGGCGCCGTGGTGGACATGGCGCTCAACACCGTCAAGGTGCGCAACTGGGACAACACGATCACGACCATCCCCACCTGGCGTTTGATGAGCGACAGTTTCAAGAACTGGCGCGGCATGTCGGAATCGGGCGGCCGCCGCATCAAGCGGCCCCTGTGCATCGACACCACCTCGGTGCGCTTTCTGACCCGTGCCGAAATCGCCGAGCTGAGCCATATCGCGCTGCTGCGCCCTTACCTGGAAAGCAAGGTCGCCGAGATCACCGCGTACAACCAGGATTTTTCCGCCAAGGCCCCGGACATGGCCGACGAGATCGTCAACCTGCGCCAGCTCACCAATATCGGCACCTACCGCGCCTACTGCAATGCCTACCTGCAGGCCCACCCCAAACTGCGCAAGGACATGACCTTGATGGCCCGCGCCATGGAGCCGACCAACCAGGGCTCGCCGCTGGAGATATACGCCTTTACCGACACCACCGCCTGGCTGGAATACGAGGCCATCCAGGGCGATATCTTTGACCACCTGATTGCCATCCTGCCGGAGTTCGGCCTGCGCGTGTTCCAGGTGCCCTCGGGCAATGACATGCAGGTCGCGCTGCGCCAGCACGAGGTGCAGGCCCTGCAGCGCTGAGCCTGCCTGTTGCCTAGCGGCGCGTGCCCTGGGCCGGGGCTGGCGCTGGCGCCGGAGACGGCACGTTCGCTACCGCTGCGGGCGGCGGCTCCGGCGCCACGGCCACCGGCTCGTCGGGCTCTGGCACCGGCGCTTCGCTGGCTGCGCTGGTCGCTTCCGGGCTGTGGATGCCCAATGGGCTTTCCCAGATCGAGCGGCCGGGCAGCGGCAGCACCGGCTGGCCATCGGCATCGGCCAGGCCCACCAGCAGCGCGCGGCCATCGGGCAGCACCCGGAAGTCGCCATAGCGCGTCTGCTCAAAATGCCGCCCCTGGCCTTCGGGGAAGAAATAGGCATCGGTCACCAGCACCCACTGGCCCTTGAGGCGTTTGAGCGGCAGGGCCAGTTCGCCTTTTTGCAAGGGGTCGGTAGCGGTCAGCAGGCCCTGGATGGTGGCCACGCCCTGGTCGTCAATGCTGGCCCGTACCAGCTGGCGGGGGCTGACGATGTTCTGGAGCTTTTCACGCATGTCAAAGGGCAGTGCAAAGTTCAGCGCCATATAGTCGCCCTGCATCAGGGAGCGGGGGTCCACCGGGACCAGCGGCACCAGAATGCGCTGGCCATGGGCAATGACCTGCTCCTTGCCGCGCACATCCCAGTTCACGATGCCCAGCGCCAGCACCGCGCCCACGGCCAGACCCACCCATTGCAGACGGCGCTGTGGCGCTGCTGGCGGCGCGCCTGCGCTTGCATGTGCATCGGCTGCGCGGCGCAAGGCCCACAGACAGGCCAGCAGCAGCACGCCAACCAGCGCCAGGCCCAGGCCCTTGGCGGCCAGCGACCAGCCCAGGTGGTAGTAGAACTGGGCCAGCGCGACCAGCGCCAGCAGCGCGCAGAGCACCGCAATGCGCCAGCGCGCCGCCAGCAGGGCGCCCGCTGCCACCAGGCTGACGACGGCCAGACCGGGGCTGAACCACCCGGCCAGCGCCAGCATGGCACCGGCCAGCAGCAGGCTGTGCTCGCCCTGGCGGTTGGTGGTGCCTCGGGCGCGCCATTGCCGCGCCAGCATCCAGGTCGCCAGCGCCACCACCACGACGGCCAGTGCGCGCCCGGCAGGGAAGGCCCAGGGGACAAAGTCGCCACGCTGTTCCCAGAAGACCGCCCGGGCCACATAGCCGGAGGCGACATGGCTGATCAGCACACCGACGATGGCCGCATCGGCAAAGGCCGCCCAGCGTGGCTGGGACCAGCGCTGCGCCGCTTGGGCCAGGCGGGCGGGCTCAGCACGCAGCCACAGGCACCAGAGCAGGGCGGGCAGCAGTGCATCGAGCTGCAGCGGCAGCATCGCTGGCAGCCAGGACTGCAGCGCCATCAGGCTGACCACCACGGCCATGCCCCAGCCCAGGCCCATCAGCGACTGGATCCAGCGCATCTGCGCCAGCGCGGCGCCGAGCATCAGCACCAGCGCCGATAGCGTGCCAATCAGCAGCATGCCCAGGCGCGAGTCGGCGACATCGCCCAGGTTGACCAGTACCAGCAGCCCGCCTGCGCACCAGAGCACGAGCGCCACGCAGTTGACGAAGGCCTGGCGCGACTGGTGCATCAAGCCACCGGCTGCGGCCAGCAACACCAGGCCCAGCACGACGCCGCCGGTGCCGAACACAAAGCGCTCGCCCAGCGCAAATGCCAAAAACACCGCCAGCGGCACCAGGCTGGCCAGTGCGCCCAGCATGGCCAGTGCCAGCACCAGGACGGGCGGCTCCTCCAGATCCGGGGCCGGCGCATCGCCTTGCACCAGGCCTTGCTGGCGGGCCTGGGCCCACCAGCTGGGTTGGGTACGCAGAAAGGACAAAGGACGGATGGCAGCCATCACAGCACCTCCTGGTGGTCGCGTTGCTGGGCGTGCAGGTAGTGCTGCGCGGTGATCAGGGCCTTGACCGAGATGCCCAGGCAGACCATCACGATGACGGCAAAGGCAAGCAGGGCTTCGGTCTCATGCCACTCGAATATCCAGCGGGCGATGAGCGACAGCACCAGGACATTGGCCGCCAACGTGGCCAGGCAGGTGCAGATGAAGTCGCGAAAACGGCTGAACAGCGACACCAGCAGGCTGCCAGCCACCAAGGCAGCACTGAGTGCAAAGGCCGCCACGGTCTGGCGTGTGGCGTCGTCAAACAGTTGCACGGTGGCAATCGCCGACCAGGCCGCCAGTGCGCCGCCCAGCGCCAGGCGTTGCGACCACCAGCCCATGCCGCCACGCACCCGCAAGGCCGGCACGCAGTACACCAGCAGCGGTACCAGCGCCAACGCCAGCCAGAGCGCCAGGCGCAGCATCAGCTGCGCAAAGCTGTCGCGGTCGGCGACCAGCACCTGCCAGAGGTCGAGCTTGCCGGTCCAAAAGACAATGGCCGCGGCGGCGATCAGCACCCAGACGGACCAGAGCAGATCGCTGGCGGCCAGTGCCACCCAGACCAGCGCCAGCGCAGCCCAGGCGGCAAACAGCTGCCAGGCATCGGCGCCGGTCTGGTAGGTCTGGCCGACATAGGCCAGCAGACCGCCCAGCACCAGGGTGGCGCAGAACATCGCGGCCAGCCGCAGGCGTGGCCACAGGCAGGCGGCCAGCACGGACAGCGCCAGCGTGCCTTCGATCAGCCCCAGCTTGAACCAGTGCGACTGCGCCTGCCAGTTGGCCGCCACCCAGAAGATCAGCCCGCTGGCGACCAGCAATGCGGCGACCAGCAGCAAGCCGGTGCGGATCTTGCGGGCCAGATCGGCGGGCGCACCGGCCGAGACGGCCAATGCATACAGCGGCGCCATGCGCGGGTCACCGGGCGCCGACTGGGCATTGACCTGGTAGAGGGTGGAGTCCATCCGTGTGTTCCTCGTTGGTGGGCCATCGCATGCTGGTGCAGCAAGGGCCTGGGTGCCACCGCCCCATGCGGACGGCACAGGCAGCAATATAACCAAACGGGTACGGACCTGGCCATGCGCCCGGTCAGGTAGCTTCAAACGATACTGTCAGGCCCAGCCAAACGCGACCGGGCGGGGCTGGGCACAGGGGCTCAGCGCGCTGCGGGCGCCTGCGGTTGGGCCACAAAGCCCATGCGGCTCAGGCCCGCGGTTTGCGCCGCATCCATCAGCTCGACGGCGCGGGCATAGGGCAGGCTCTGGTCGATGGACAGCTGCACCTCGGTCTGCGGATTGCGTTCGGCCTGCTGCTTGAGCAGGTCCTTGAGGGCGTCCATATCAGTAGCCTTGCCATCGGCAAACAACTCGCCCTGGGCATTGATCTGCACCGCAATCGCGGCGGGCGGGTTAGCCCGCGTGGCGCTGGCGGCCGGGGGCAGGTCCAGGCGAATCGAGGCGGCCAGCAATGGGGCAGCCATGATGAAGATGACCAGCAGCACCAGCATCACATCGACCAGCGGCGTCACATTGATCGCGCTGATCGGCGGGCTGGCCGGGGTTTTGTTGAAGCGACCGAATGCCATGGTGCAATAGCTGGGTTGGCGGCGGCTCAGCGGCTGCCCACCAGCGCAATGGCGTCCACGGTGTTGTGGGCCTGCATGCCGGCGTAGGCCTGCGGCGCCTGGGCCGCCTGCTGCAAGGCCCAGGTCTGCATGTCGTGGGCAAAGCCTTCGAGCAGCTCCTCGACCTGCGCGAGCTTGCGGCCCAGCAGGTTGTAGGCCAGCACGGCCGGCAAGGCGACGGCCAGTCCGGCGGCGGTCATCACCAGCGCCTCGCCCACAGGGCCGGCCAGCTGCTCCAGGCTGACATGGTCTGCACCGGCCAATGCCGCCAGTGCCTGGTGGATGCCCCAGACCGTGCCGAGCAAACCGACAAACGGGGCCGTGGCACCGATGGAGGCCAGTACCGTCTGCCCCCATTGCAGCCGGTGGCTGGCGCCATGCAGCGCCTCGCGCAGCACGCGGGTGGTTTGCACCTGGGCGCCGCTGGCCACAGCCAGGCTGTGGTGGGCGGCGGGCTCGGCCGTCACAATGTGCGCAATGGCATCGGCCACCGGCGTTAGCAAGGCGGCGCGGTCCATCTTGGGCAGCTCCAGGCGTGCCTGCTCCCAGCTGCTGGCCTGCCAGAAGGCGTCAGTGGCGCGCAAGGTGGCACCATGGGCGCGGCCCAGCCACCAGGCCTTGTAGAGAATCAGCACCCAGCTGGCGACGGACATCAGCAACAAGACCAGGGCCGTGGCCCGGGCGACGCCGTCTGCTTGCGAGAGCCATTGCCAGATCGTCATGGTTGGCCGTCCTTCTAAAAAGCGGGGTGGCTGTGCCGGGCTGGGTTTATTTCAGGCCGAGCACGTCGTACATGTCGAACAGGCCGGCCTTCTGGCGGGCCAGGTAGCGTGCGGCACGCAGGCTGCCATTGGCGTAGCCTGCGCGGCTGCTGGACTTGTGGGAGATCTCGATGCGCTCGCCATCGCCGGCAAACAGCACGGTGTGGTCGCCAACGATATCGCCGCCGCGCATGCTGGCAAAGCCGATGCTGTTGGCCACGCGCGCGCCGGTGTGGCCAAAGCGCTCGTAGACGGCGCGGTCGGCCAGCTGCGTGCCCTGGGCTTCGGCAATCACCTCGCCCATTTTCAACGCCGTGCCCGAGGGGGCATCGACCTTGTGCTTGTGGTGGGCCTCGACGATTTCGATGTCGTAGCCGCCTTCCTGCAAGGCCTTGGCCGCCATCTCCAGCAGCTTGAAGGTCACGTTCACGCCCACGCTCATATTGGGCGAGAGCAGGACAGGGGTCTTGTCTGCCAACTGGCGGATCTGCGCTTTTTGCGCGTCGCTGAAGCCGGTGGTGCCAATGACCACGCCGACGCCACGTTCCGCCGCCAGCGCCAGGTGCGCCAAGGTGCCTTCGGGGCGGGTGAAATCGATCAGCACATCCGCGCCCTGCAGGCCCTGGCCCAGTTCGGCGGTGATCTGCACGCCGGTGTTGCGCCCCAGAAAAGCGCCCGCATCGGTGCCCAGGCTGGGGTTGCCCGGCGCATCAAGCGCGCCGCTCAACTGCAGGTCGGGGCTGGCCAGCACGGCTTCGATCAGCATGCGGCCCATGCGGCCGCTGGCGCCTGCAATGGCGACGGCAATACGGGGACTGGTGGAGGAGGAGAGGGGGGCGGTCATGGATCGGATCCTGGGGCTCAAGCGGGCAGCATCTCAGCGGACATCGGACACGGCCCAAAGGCGGTGCTGGCCACCCGCTGCCAGCGCAGCGCGGGTGCATGCCAGCGCCATGGCATCAACGCTGGGGGGATTCCAGCGGCGGGTAGTTGGCGGGGGGCGGTGTGGTGATCGCGTCGCTGGTGCCGGTATCTGCACTGGGGGCTGGGGCGGACGAATCGGCCTTGTACTTGGCCAGCTCCTCAGGCGTCGCCTCCAGGCGTGGCACCTTGGGGTTCTTGATCGAGGTCGTGACCGAGGCTACGAACTCCTGCTCGCTGGGCATTTCATCGCCTTCAAAGCGCTCCAGACCGGTATCGTCGAAGTACACGGTAAAGCGGCGCTCCTGCTCCGGCACGCCCTTGCGCTTGATGGTGAACACGTAGTCCCAGCGGTTAGCATGGAACACGCTGGCCAGCAGCGGGGTGCCCAGCAGATCCTTGACCTGCTGACGGCTCATGCCTTTTTGCAGTGCGTCGACCTGCTCCTTGGTGATCACATTGCCCTGCACCACCTCCACCTTGTAGGGGGTGATGGCGCTGGCGAACTTACGGCTGGCTTCATTGAAGGAGCCGCAAGCGGCCACACTGGCGCCCAGGGCCAACAGCGCCGCCATGCGGACACCGGAACGAACAAATTCAGGCATGGTTATAGACATAGCGATATGATCGGCCATTGTAGCGGCTGGTCTCCAGGCCTTCTCCAGAAGTCCGTATACCAATCGGGCCCACTTGAAAGACCTTGTTATGAAAAATATTGAAGAACTCAAAAGCACTGGCCTCAAGGCCACGCTGCCCCGGCTGAAGATTCTGGATATCTTCCAGAACGGTGCGCAGCGCCACATGACGGCCGAAGATGTGTTCCGCGTGCTGCTGGAAGAGCGCTCCGATATCGGTTTGGCGACCGTCTACCGCGTGCTGACCCAGTTCGAGCAGGCCGGCATCCTGATCCGCAGCAACTTCGAGAGTGGCAAGGCCGTCTACGAGCTCAACGAAGGCCAGCACCACGACCATTTTGTCTGCACCAGCTGCGGCAAGGTCGAGGAGTTCTATGACCCCGAGATCGAAAAGCGCCAGCAGTCCATTGCCAAGAGCAAGGGCTGGATCGTGCATGACCACTCGATGGCGCTGTATGGCCAGTGCGCGGAGTGTGCGGTCAAGGCCAAATAAGCACAGCCGCCCCCCGTTGCCCGTCAACCCCTGAAAAGCGAAGCGCCCCAAACGCTTCGCTTTTTACGTTTTGCACACATAGCTTTACAGCAGCGCGACGGTGCAGGCGCACCATGGGGCCCTCTGCACCAGGTTTCCAGATCCCATGCGCTCCTACCGACTGCTCACCCTCAGCGCCGCCGCCTTGGCAGGCACCTTGTGGCTCAGCGCCTGCGCTTCCCACGCGCCCCCGGATGCGGCCAGCACACCGGCGGCGCTGCCCGATACGCCATTGAGCGCCGCCCAGCGCCAGCAGTGGCTGGACCGTGTTAGCTGGGGCGCCAGCGACAGCGCCGACCGGCAGTTGCAGCGGCTGGGCCTGCAGCGCTGGCTGGACGAGCAGCTTGCACCGCGCCAGCCGCCACGCCTGCCGGAGCCGGCCCAACAGCACATCGCGGCCTTGGAAATCAGCCAGCGCAGCATGGAGGATCTGCAGCGCGGCATTGCCGCCCAGCGCCAGGCAGCACGCACGGCCACCGAGCAAGGCCAGGGAGAGGGCGAGGGAGCGCGCCTGCGCCAGGAGGTGCAGAGCCACCTGAACCAGCTCGCTGCCCAGGCCCAGCAGCGCCAGGTGCTGCGTGCGCTGTACTCGCCGGCCCAACTGCAGGAGCAGATGACCTGGTTCTGGATGAACCACTTCAATGTCAGCACGCGCAAGGCCGAAACCCGGCTCTGGATTGGCGATTATGAGGAGCGGGCGATTCGCCCGCATGCCCTGGGCAACTTCCGCAGCCTGCTGGAGGCCAGCATGCGCCACCCGGCCATGCTGCTGTACCTGGACAACGCCAGCAATGCCAAAGGCCATATCAACGAAAACTATGCGCGCGAGCTGCTGGAGCTGCACACGATGGGCGTGGGCAGCGGCTACACCCAGGCCGATGTGCAGGCGATGGCCCATGTGCTGACGGGGGTGGGATTCAGTACCCGCGATGCCGATGCGCCGCCGCCCCGCCTGCCACCGGCGCTGCAGGCCGATTACCGGCGCGAAGGCTTTTTCGAGTTCAACCCCAACCGGCACGACTATGCGCCCCAGGTGCTGCTGGGCCAGCCGCTGCGGGCCAAGGGGCTGGCGGCGGTGGACGAGGCGCTGGACCGCATCGTGGCCTCGCCCGCCACCGCGCAGTTTATCGCGCGCAAGCTGGCGGTGTTCTTCATCAGCGACAACCCGCCGCCCGCCCTGGTGCAGCGCACCGCAGCGGCCTTTGCCCGCAGCCATGGCGATATTGCAGCGACCTTGCGCAGCCTGCTGACCGCGCCCGAGGCGCTGGCCCAGCAAGGCCAGCGCTTCAAGGATCCGATGCACTATGTGCTGGGCGCCGTGCGCCTGGGCTATGACGAGCGTGTCGCCAGCGATGTGCGGCCGGTGATCGGCTGGATCAACCGCCTGGGCCAGCCCATCTACGGCCATGAGACGCCGGATGGCTATCCCGCCTCGCAATCGGACTGGGCCAGCTCCGGCCAGATGGCAGCGCGCTTCGATGTGGCGCGGCAGATAGCGACCCGCAGTGCCGTGCTGTTCCGCGCCGAGCCCCAGGCGCCGCTGGAGCAACCCCCTTACCCCGATCTGGCGCAGCGCGCAACGGCGCAGGCCCGCGTGGCGCAGTGGAGCGCGGCCTCCCGCGAAGCGCTGGCCAAGGCGCGCAATGTGCCCGACTGGAACACCTATTTTCTCTCTGCTCCCGAAATGATGGTCCGCTGACGAGGTACGCCATGCAAAGACGCCACTTTCTCTCTGCCGCCGCCAGCCTGCCGCTGGCCTTCAGTCTGGCGCGCGCCCGCGCCGCCGCGCCCCGCAGCGATACACCGCGCTTTTTGCTGGTGTTCCTGCGCGGCGCCTATGACAGCAACAGCCTGCTGGTGCCCACGCACAGCGATTTCTACTACGAGGCGCGCCCCACGATCGCCATCCCGCGCCCGGGCGAGGCCAATGGCGCGCTGCCGCTGGATGCGCGCTGGGGCCTGCACCCGGCGATGGAAGGCAGCGTGCTGCCGCTGTGGCAAAGCAGGCAGGCCTGCTTTGTGCCGTTTGCCGGCAGCGATGACCTCTCGCGCAGCCATTTTGAAACCCAGGACTCGATCGAGCTGGGCCAGCCGCTGGATGCGCACCAGAGCTTTCGCACCGGCTTCATGAACCGATTGGCCCAAACCTTGCAGGGGCGCAGCGACCTGGCGCCGATGGCGTTTACCGCGCAGCTGCCGCTGTGCATGCGCGGGCCCGCCCGCATTGCCAACACCGCGCTGGCCAATGTGGGCAAGGGCGGCGTGGATGCCAACCGCAGCCGCGCCATTGCCGCCATGTATGCCGGCACGGCGCTGGCGCCTGCCGTGAACGAGGGCTTTGCGGTGCGTGAGGCCGTGCTGCGCGGCATGCAGGAGGAGATGGACAAGGCCGGGCGCGATGCGATCAGCGCCAAGGGCTTCAGCCTGGTGGCGCAGCGCATGGCCACGTTGATGCGGGACCAGTTCGACCTGGGCTTTGTCGATGTGGGCGGCTGGGACACCCATGTGAACCAGGGCAACGCCAGCGGCAACCTGGCCAACCGGCTGGACGACCTGGGCCGTGGCCTGGCCGCCTTCGCGCAGGAGATGGGGCCCGAGCCCTGGCGCCATACGGTCGTGGCGGTGATCAGCGAGTTTGGCCGCACCTTCCGCGAAAACGGCAACAAGGGCACCGACCACGGCCATGGCACGGCGTACTGGATGCTGGGCGGGGGGCTGTCGGCGCAGGCCGGTGGCCGGATCGTGGGCGAGCAGATGGACGTCAGCGAGGCCCATCTGTTCCAGAACCGCGACTACCCGGTGCTCAACGAGTACCGCAGTGTGCTGGGCGGCCTGTTTGCACGCATGTATGGCCTGTCGCCGGCGCAGTTGCAGCAGGTGTTCCCGCAGGCCCAGGTCAAGGATCTGCGGCTGGTCTGAAACGGCTGGAGGATGCCCCCGGTGGGCTAGAACTCACGCCCGCTGGCCATGGCCTTGCGGTGCCGGTCGACAAACTCCTGGTAGGTGTCGATACCGCGCAACTGCAAGATGGTGTTGCGCACGGCCGCTTCCACCAGCACGGCGATATTGCGGCCGGCCACCACCTGGATGACCACCTTCATCACCGGAATGCCCAGCACATCCTGGGTCAGCGGTGCGGCAGGCAGGCGGTCGTAGTCGCGCTCCATGGTTTCCTTGCGCACCAGGTGCACGATGAGCTTGAGCCGCATCTTGCGGCGCACCGCCGTTTCGCCAAAGATCGCGCGGATATCCAGCAGGCCGATGCCGCGCACTTCCAGCAGGTTCTGCAGCAGGTCGGGGCACTTGCCTTCGATCGTGGTCTGGTTGATGCGGTACAGGTCCACGGCGTCATCGGCCACCAGGCCATTGCCGCGGGTGATCAGCTCCAGGCCCAGCTCGCTCTTGCCCAGACCGGATTCACCGGTGATCAGCACGCCCATGCCGAGGATGTCCATGAACACGCCGTGCATCGTGGTGCGGTCGGCGAAATGCTTGGACAAAAAGGCCCGCAGCACATCGATGACAAAGGCGGCCGATTCCTTGGTGGAGAACATCGGGATGTGCGCGCGCTCGCACATCGACAGCAGTTCATCGGGCGCACCCTGGCCATCGGCCAGCACCAGCACCGGCGGCTCCAAGGTCACGATGCGCGCAATGCGGCGGCGGCAGTCCTCGGTGGTGGAGTTGGTCAGATAGGCGATTTCGCGCTCGCCCAGCACCTGTGCGCGGTAGGGGTGGATGTAGTTGAGGTAGCCCACGAGATCGGCGCTGGAGCGGGCGCTGCGCACTGCCACTTCGTCAAAGCGGCGCTCGGAGGCCCCCAGACCCGCCAGCCATTCCCAGCGCAGCGACGCACGGAACTCCTCGAACAACACATCGGCGCTTACGACATTGGGTTTCACGGTGCAGTCCTTTCAAAGCCAGGGCGCGCACAGCAAAGCTGCCCGCCAGCGCCCAAGCCTAGCAGGAAAAAGTCTTGAGGTGAGGGATCAGCGCCTGAGAGTACACACCGGCGCGCGGCGCTCAGGCGTGGGCGGTGGAGGTGTTGTTGGCAGACGATTGCCAGGTGTCGATCATCTGGTGCAGCTGCTCGGCATTGGTGCTGGCCTTCATCTGCTCGCGCAGGCTGGCATTGGACAGCAGCTCGGCAATCTCGCCGAGGATTTCCAGGTGCTGCTGGGTGGCAGCCTCGGGCACCAGCAGGAAGATCAGCAGGTTGACCGGCTGCTCATCCGGGGCGTCAAAGCCAATGGCGCGCTCGAGCTGGAACACCGCAGCCATCGGGGACTTGAGTCCCTTGATGCGCCCATGCGGAATGGCTACGCCATGCCCCAGACCGGTGGAGCCCAGTCGCTCACGTGCAAACAGACTGTCGGTGACCAAGGCGCGCGAGAGACCATGGAGACTCTCGAACAGCAGGCCCGCTTCTTCAAATGCACGTTTTTTACTGGAAACATCCACACTCACTAGCACTTGAGCTGGAGGCAAGATAGAGGCAAGACAGTTCATAGTGAAGTGCGGCAATATGGCTAGCTACTGAGAGCATGATCAAACGAACGCAGCAACACCTGGATGCAGGTGTTGCTGCACGTATTATCGGTCAGTACGCAAAGAGAATGTATTTCCTCGGCAAAAAGCAGAGGGTTTACGCCATTGCCTGCCGCAGCGCATCGCTGTAGTGAGATTGAACACGTTGCTTGTGACGGGCGACCATGCGGTCCAACCTGTCCACCAAAGCATCTACCGCGGCGTACAAATCATGGTGAGAGCACTGAACACAGAGTTCGTCGCCCTTGACCCGCAAATTGCACACCACACGCTGCCGTTTCTCCTTTTCCTTTTGCTTTTCCACTGAAAGTAAAACTTTGGCATCCACCACCTGGTCAAAGTGTCGCGTAATGCGCATCAGCTTGGATGTTACATATTCGCGCAGCGCCGGGGTCACCGCCAAATGGTGACCACTGATCGTCAGGTTCATGAACAAGTCTCCTTCTGCAAACCAAGAAAAGTGACCGGGTCTGTTGGAACCCAGGCCACCCCGAGGGGGAAACACATGCATGCGTGTAAACCATGATGCGCCTTGACCTACAAAATTGCAAGTCTATGACAACCCGGATCGCTGGGTTTCTGTGCGCTCGGCGGGCGGTTGGGGCCGGATGCTGGTTACAAATTCCGGTTCGGATGCTGCAAAAAACGGAGGGCGCAGGCGCAGTGCGGGCCGCTGCCGGCGCAATTGCAACCGGAGGCAAGCAGCGGTGTTTCTGTGCGTCGGCACGTAATGGCCTACGTGTTCGCGGCGCCAGCACCCAATACTGCACTGCAATTCAAGGCATCCCGCCGGTGCGGGCGAGGCATGGGAGGGTGGCCGACTACAATCGAGCGCTTGCCTTGCCGAGGTAGCGCGGCTGTCCGTGCCTTCCGTCTTCACGCAGGGTGCCTGTCCATAGTTCTGCATCACCATGACCCAGCCCGTACCTTCTGCACTGCATACCTCCAAGCTCCATTCCTTGCCCCTGCTGGCCCGCGGCAAGGTGCGTGACAACTACGCCGTCGGCAGCGACCGCATCCTGATGGTGGCCTCGGACCGTCTGTCGGCCTTTGACGTGATCATGGGCGAGCCCATTCCTGGCAAGGGTGCGCTGCTGACGCAGATGGCGCTGTACTGGTTCGACAAGCTGGGCGATATCTGCCCCAACCATCTGACCGGTGAAGCACCGGAGTCAGCCGTGCAGCCTGATGAAGTGCCCCAGGTGCAACTGCGCTCCATGCTGGTCAAGCGCCTCAAGCCTGTGCCGATCGAGGCGGTGGTGCGTGGCTACCTGGCTGGCAGCGGCTGGAAGGAATACCAGGAATCGCAAGCGGTCTGCGGCGTGCCGCTGCCCGCGGGTCTGGTCAACTCCGCCAAGCTGGCCGAGCCCATCTACACGCCAGCGGCCAAGGCCGAAGCCGGCGAGCACGATGAAAACATTACCTTTGAACGCACCGTCGAGATGGTGGGTCCCGAGCTGGCGGCCCAGATCCGCGACATCAGCATCGCCATCTACAAGAAGGCTGCCGAGATTGCGCTGACCAAGGGCATGATCATTGCCGACACCAAGTTCGAGTTCGGTCTGGATGAAGACGGCAAGCTGGTGCTGATGGACGAGGTGCTGACGCCCGACAGCTCGCGCTACTGGCCGGTGGAAGGCTATGCCGATGCGCTGGCGACCGGTGCCAACCCCCCCAGCTACGACAAGCAGTTTGTGCGTGACTGGCTGGAGCAGGCCAAGGTCAACGGCAAGCCCTGGGACAAGACGGCACCGGCACCGCGCCTGCCGCAAGACGTGATCGACAAGACGGCGGCCAAGTACCGCGAAGCGCTGGAGCGCCTGACGGCCTGACGGCCTGGCCGTTGGTGGGCGACTGCGCCGCTGCCCGCTCAGGCGGTGGCGCTCAGCCTGGCATCGGCCTTTTTCAGCCACAGGCGCAGGCTGTCGACCAGGTCTTTGCGGCTGAACGAGCAGCTCTCCTCATCAAACAGCGCGCTGGATTCGAGACGGTCCAGCAGCTGCAGCAATACTTCCTGGAACTGCGGCGGCAGCGCGCCGAGCAAGTCGGTGTAGCTGCGTGCCTGCTGGCTCAGGGCCGCTGCATCCATGTGGCCGGCCTCGAAATGGTCCAGCCCGTCTTGTAAGGCGCCCAACTGGCGCAGCGCGGCCGATTGCATCGTGGTCTCCTGGTGGCTCAATATGGCATCAGTGTAGAGGCCTTTGCGCCGCTTGGGATGCTCTGCAAAACCCTCGCCAAGCGGGATGGACGCGGATCGCCCGAGCCCGCGTTCAGACCACGGCGGGGAGTTGTGCAGAGCGACCCCAGTGCCTGGGAGTTGCCTGGGGCCATTGGTGTCGGCACCGCTGCCCGGGCGCAAATGCCCGACAATAGCCCCCCATGAATGCCCTGAATATTTCGGAAACCATGCAGGCCCTGGGGCTGCAGGCCAAGCAAGCCTCTGCCCAGATGGCCAAAGCACCTTCTGCCATCAAAAACAAGGCCTTGCTGGCGCTGGCGCGTTTGCTGCGCAGCCAGACCGAGGCCTTGCAGGCCGACAACGCCAAGGATCTGGCGCGTGCGCAGGCCAACGGCCTGTCCGAACCCATGGTCGATCGCCTGCGCCTGACCCCCAAGGTGCTGGAGACCTGCGCCCAAGGCTGCGAGCAGCTGGCGGCCATGGCCGATGTGGTGGGTGAGGTGAGCGGCATGAAGCAGATGCCCAGCGGCATCCGCGTGGGCCAGATGCGCGTGCCTTTGGGCGTCTTCGGCATGATCTATGAGAGCCGCCCCAACGTGACCATCGAGGCGGCCAGCCTGTCGATCAAGAGCGGCAATGCCTGCATCTTGCGCGGCGGCTCCGAAGCCATCGATTCCAACAAGGCGCTCGCGCGCCTGGTGGAGCAGGCGCTGCTGGAGGCCGGCCTGCCCGCCACCGGCGTGCAGCTGGTGCAGACCACCGACCGCGAGGCCGTGGGCCAGCTGATTGCGATGCCCGAATATGTCGATGTGATCATTCCGCGCGGCGGCAAGGGCCTGATCGAGCGCATCAGCCGCGATGCCAAGGTGCCGGTGATCAAGCACCTGGACGGCAACTGCCATACCTATATAGATGCGCCTTGCGATCTGGACATGGCGGTCAAGGTGACCGAAAACGCCAAGACCCAGAAATACAGCCCCTGCAATGCGACGGAGAGCCTGCTGGTGGCGCGTGCGGTGGCGGCCGATTTTCTGCCCCGCATTGGCGCGGTGTTTGCAGCCAAGGGTGTGGAGATGCGGGCCGATGCCGAGGCACTGGCGTTGCTGCAGGCTGTGCCGGGCGCCCGCCTGCAGACGGCGACGGAGCAGGACTGGTCCGAGGAGTACCTGGCGGCTGTCATCAGCATCAAGGTAGTGGCTGGTGTGGAAGAGGCGATTGCCCATATCAACCAGTATTCCAGCCACCATACCGATGCGATCATCACGCGTGACCACATGCATGCGCAGCGGTTTTTGCGCGAAGTGGATTCGGCCAGTGTCATGGTCAACGCCAGCACGCGCTTTGCCGATGGCTTTGAATACGGGCTGGGTGCGGAGATCGGCATCAGCACTGACAAGTTCCACGCCCGTGGGCCTGTGGGCATCGAGGGCCTGACCTCGCTGAAATACATCGTTCTGGGCGAAGGCGAAGTGCGCGGCTGAGCGCACTGGGCGGCTGCCGGCTGGGCGGCCCCTTCTTTGCAGGCCGGCAGCCCCGTGCCCACGTTATGATGCGGCCATGCCAGGCCGCTTCCTAGCGGCTGGCGCCTCATGCTATGAAAATTCTGATCCTCGGCGCAGGCCGCGTCGGCGAGAGTGTCGCCGAAAGCTTGCTGAGCGAAAAAAATGACATCACCGTGGTCGACACGGATGGTGTGCGCCTGCGCGATCTCGAAGCCCGCTTCGATCTGCGCGGCGTCGTGGGCAACGGCATCAGCCCCGAAGTGATGGCCGAGGCCGGCGCAGCCGACACGGACATGCTGATCGCCTGTACCTCCCAGGACGAAACCAACCTCACCGCCTGCAAGGTGGCCCAGGTGCTGTTCAATATCCCGACCCGCATCGTGCGGGTGCGCTCGGTCGCGCTCAAGAGCCATGCCGAGCTGCTGTCGGATACCGGCTTTGGCGTGACGCATGCGTTCTGCCCGGAAGAGGCGCTGATGGGCTATATCGGCAAGCTGGTGACCTACCCCGAGGCGCTGCAGGTGCGTGAATTTGCCCAGGGCCATGTGGCGCTGGCATCGGTGCGCGCGCGTGGCGGCGCGCCGGTGGTGGGCTTGAGTGTGGCCGATGTGCGCCAGAACCTGCCCCATGGCGCGATCCGGGTCGTGGGCGTGTACCGGCGCTTTCACCATGAGGCCGACCGTCTGGTGCCGACCGAGGGCAGCACCCGCATCGAGCCGGGGGATGAAGTATTCGTGCTGTCGGAGAAGGACAACCTGGGCGATGTGCTGGCAGCTTTCAACCGCCAGGTGGGTGAGCAGGCTGAGGTGGTGCGCCGTGTGATGGTGGCCGGTGGCGGGCGCGTGGGCATGCGCCTGGCGCGTGCGCTGACCAAGGAGTCGCGGCGCTTTCAGGTCAAGATCATCGAAAAGAGCGAGGACCGCTGCGTCTACCTGGCCTCGCGCCTGCCCTCTGATGTGCTGGTGCTCAAGGGCGATGCGACCGACGAGACCTTGATGGAGAACGAGAACGTCGAAGATGTGGATCTGTTCGTCGCCATCACCGATGACGACGAAGACAACATCATGTCCTGCCTGCTGGCCAAGAAGCTGGGGGCCACTAGGGTGCTGGCGCTGATCAACCGCCGCACCTATGCCGACCTGATGCACGGCACGCAGATCGACATTGCACTGTCGCCCGCGCAGGCCACCCTGGGTGAGCTGCTGGCCTATGTGCGCCAGGGCGATGTGCAGGCTGTGCACAGCCTGCGCCGGGGGGTGGCCGAGGCGATCGAGATTGTGGCGCGCGGTGACGCCAAGACCTCGCGGGCCGTGGGCCGGCGTGTAGGTAGCCTGCGCCTGCCGCGTGATGTGCATATCGGCATGATCGTGCGCGGCCTGCCCGAGCCCGATGCGCGCAACACCAATGGCAGCGAGGCGGCCGAGCGCGATGACGACGAGCGCGATGACGACAAGGTGGAGGTGATCGTGCCCACCAGCGGCACCATCATCCAGAGCAATGACCATGTCATTCTCTTCTTGCCCAACAAGCGGCTGGTGCATGAGGTCGAGGCCCTGTTCCGTGTCGGGGTGACCTTTTTCTAGGCACGGCCGATGACTGACCTTCGACCCGTGCTGCGCGTATTGGGCATTTTGCTGCTGATGTTTGGCGGCACGATGGCTGTGCCTGCGGTCTCCTCGCTGTGGCTCGACGACGGGGTGTTTGGCGTCTACCCGCTGACCATGGGCATTACCTGGGCCTGCGGTCTGGTGCTGTGGTGGATGGCGCGGCATGAGCAGCGTGAGCTGCAGGCGCGCCACGGCATCATGCTGGTCGCCTTTGTGTGGATGGTGTTTCCGCTGTTTGCAGCGCTGCCGCTGTACCTGGGTTTCGAGCGCATCGACCGCGCGCTGAGCTGGCAGCATGCCTATTTTGAAGCGGTCTCGGGACTGACCACCACTGGCTCCACGGTGCTCAACCATGTGGATACCTTGCCGGTGTCTCTCAATATCTGGCGCACGTTTTTGCAGTGGATGGGGGGCATGGGCATCCTGATTCTGGCCGTGGCCATCCTGCCGATGATTGGCATGGGCGGCAGCCAGCTCTTCCGCGCCGAGGCCGCCGGCCCGGTGAAGGACACCAAGCTCACGCCGCGCATGGCCGAGACCGCCAAGGGGTTGTGGGGCGTGTATGGCCTGTTTTCGGTGCTCTGCGCGCTGGCCTACTGGCTGGCGGGCATGACGCCGCTGGATGCAGTGATGGTCATGTTCACCACGGTAAGCCTGGGTGGGCTGACGCCGCACGATGCCAGCTTTGCCTATTTCAATTCGCCGCTGATCGAGGGGATCTGCACGGTCTTCATGCTGCTGGCCAGCTGCAACTTCGCGCTGTATTTTGTCGCCATCCGCAAGCGCAATGCCTGGGTGCTGTACCGGCAGCCGGAGTTCCGCGCCACCATTGGCACCTTGCTGGGTGGCGGCTTGCTGGTCGCGGCGCTGCTGTGGTTCAAGGGGGTGTATGGCCCGCTGGAGTCGCTGCGCATGGGCGTTTTCCACACGGTGTCGGTGGCCACCACCACCGGTTATGCCGCCGTCGATTTTGGCTTGTGGCCGCCCTTTGCGCCGGTTTTCATGCTGCTGCTGTCGGGCGTGGCCACCAGCGCAGGCTCGACCGGCGGCGGCATCAAGATGATCCGCATGCTGCTGCTGCTCAAGCAAACCCGGCGTGAAATGCGGCGCCTGGTGCATCCGAACGCAGTGCAACCGGTGACGGTCGGGGGCCTGGCGGTGGATGAGCGGGTCATCTTCTCGGTGCTGGCCTTCATGCTGGTCTACTGCGCGACGATTGCGGTGCTGACCATGGCCTTGCTGTTCACGGACATGGATCTGCACAATGCGCTGGGAGCGGTACTTGCCAGCGTGAACTGCGCCGGTGTAGGCTGGGGTGATCTGGGCCCCAGCAACAATTTTGCCGGGCTGACCAGCTTTCAGCTGAGTGTGACTACCTTGGGCATGCTGATGGGCCGGCTGGAGATTCTTAGCTTTCTGGCGCTGTTGACGCCGGCGTTCTGGCGAAGGTGAGTGCTTGCTAGGCAGGGCGGTCGCAAAGTTCTGATGACTTTGGCCCTCAACTCTCTACAATTGGTACTCAATTGTTTTTTGCTCGTTTTTTTTGAGCCCTCAAACAGTAATTCATTTATGGTCCCGAATCTCATAACAGCCCTAACGGGGCCCATCAACGAATTGGAACAGCGCATGCTCGATGCCATGCCCGCGATCGAGCGCTGGTTCCGCCTGGAGTGGATGGAACATACGCCTCCGCTCTATTCGTCGGTGGATATCCGCAATGCCGGCTTCAAGCTCGCACCGGTCGATACCAATCTTTTTCCTGGCGGTTGGAACAACCTGACGCCCGAGATGGTGCCGCTGGCCGTGCAGTCGGCGATGGCTGCCATTGAAAAGATCTGCCCCGAGGCCCGCAACCTGCTGATCATCCCCGAGAACCAGACGCGCAACCCCCAGTACCTGGCCAATCTGGTGCAGCTGCAGCATATCTTCTCGATGGCGGGCCTGAACGTGCGCATCGGCTCGATCGACCCGGAGGTCAAGGAGACCATCAAGCTCAAGGTCGGCAACAAGGACCTGGTGATCGAGCCGGCGCTGCGCCATGGCCGCCGTGTGGGGCTGAAGTATTTTGATCCCTGCACGATCTTGCTGAACAACGACCTGTCGACCGGCGCGCCCGGCATTCTGGAAGAGGTCTACGAGCAGTTTGTGCTGCCGCCGCTGCATGCAGGCTGGAGCGTGCGCCGCAAGAGCCGCCATTTCCAAAGCTACGAAGAGGTGGCCAAGCGCTTTGGCAAGCTGATGGGGATCGACCCCTGGCTGATCAACCCGATGTTCAGCAGCCGCAAGGGCGTGGACTTTACCGATGGCAGCGAGCATGCACTCGACGAGTTGCGTGAAGATGTCGACGTGATGCTGACCAAGGTGCGGCGCAAGTACAAGGAGTACGGCATCAAGGAGACGCCCTTTGTCGTCGTCAAGGCGGACAACGGCACCTACGGCATGGGCGTGATGAGCGTGCATGACGCCAAGGAGTTGCGTCAACTGTCGGTCAAGACCAAGAACCAGATGTCGCTGGTCAAGGATGGCCAGCAGGTCCATGACATGATCATCCAAGAGGGGGTGCAGACCGTCGAGCGCATGGACAAGGAAGCGGCCGAGCCGGTGGTCTACATGATTGACCGCTATGTGGTCGGCGGCTACTACCGTGCCCATTCCGACAAGGGCGCGGAGGACAACCTCAATGTGCCGGGCGCGCATTTCATCCCGCTGTCGTTCGAGCACGGCATCTCGCCCGGTGACTCGGTCGGGGCCAGCGCACCCAACCGCTTCTATATGTATGGTGTGGTGGCGCGCCTGGCGATGCTCGCCGCCAGCTATGAGCTGGAGGCGACCGACCCGGACGCCGAAATCTACGACTGAGCCTGTTCAGGCGTTCGTTCCAACTTCCATTGCAGCCCGCTGCTGATCCGCCATCCGGACTTGTCCGTATGCGCGGCCTCACTGCGGGCGCAACAACAGGCGCACAATGCAAACCAATCCACTACAAGCATGCCTGATGCGGCATGGCACAAAGGCTTGATGTGCAAAACAGCAATAAATCCGCACTGCCCGCGCTGACCCTGGGCGCCATCGGGGTGGTGTATGGCGATATCGGCACCAGCGTGCTGTACTCGCTCAAAGAGGTGTTCGGCTCCGGCCATGTGCCCTTCACGCACGACAATGTCTATGGCGTGCTGTCCATCCTGTTCTGGACCCTGACGCTGATCGTCTCGCTCAAATACGTGGTCCTGGTGCTGCGGGCGGACAACAACGGTGAGGGCGGCCTGATCGCCATGCTGGCGCTGGCCTCGCAAGCGGTCAAGGACAAGCCCAAACTCCGCTCAGTGCTGATGCTCGTTGGCATCTTTGGCACCTGTCTGTTCTATGGCGACGGTGTGATCACACCAGCGATCTCCGTACTCTCGGCGGTCGAAGGTCTGGAGGTGGTCTCGCCCGGCTTCAAATCCTGGGTGATTCCGCTCACGCTGGTGGTCCTGCTGCTGTTGTTCTGGGTGCAAAAGCGGGGCACGGCAGGCATTGGCAAGTTCTTCGGGCCCATCATGGTGGTCTGGTTCCTGTGCATTGCCGCCCTGGGTGTCTGGAACATCGTGGACCACCCGCAGGTATTGTGGGCGCTCAGCCCGCACCATGCGCTGGGCTTCATCGTGCGCCATCCGGGCATCAGCTTCATCATTCTGGGCGCCGTGGTGCTCTGCGTCACCGGGGCGGAAGCCCTGTATGCCGACATGGGTCACTTTGGCCGCAAGCCGATCCGGCTGGCCTGGTTCAGCATTGCGATGCCCTCGCTGGTGCTCAATTACTTTGGCCAGGGCGCGCTGGTGCTGGAGAACGCAGAAGCGGTAAAGAACCCCTTCTTCATGCTGGCGCCGGGCTGGGCGCTGCTGCCGCTGGTGCTGCTCGCGACGATGGCCACGGTGATTGCCTCGCAGGCGCTGATCACCGGCGCCTTCAGCGTCACCAAGCAGGTCATCCAGCTGGGCTACCTGCCGCGCATCCAGATCCTGCACACCAGCGTGCGCGACACCGGGCAGATTTACATCCCCTTTGTGAACTGGAGCTTGTTCCTGACCATTGTGCTGGCGGTGATTCTGTTCAAGTCCAGCAGCAATATGGCGGCGGCCTACGGGATTGCGGTGACCCTGGACATGACCATCACCACGGTGCTCACCTTCTTTGTGCTGCGCTATGGCTGGAAATATGCGCTGTGGATGGCGCTGGCGCCGACGGTGTTCTTCTTCTGTATCGATATCACCTTCTTCGCCTCCAATCTGCTCAAGCTGCTCGATGGCGGCTGGTTCCCGCTGGCCATCGGCCTGTGCCTGTTCGTCGTGATGATGACCTGGAAGCGCGGACGGGAGTTGGTCTACGAAAAGCTGCATGCCGATGGCATCGATCTGCAGGGCTTCCTGCAGATGGTGCTGCACACTCCCCCCACCCGGGTGCCGGGCACGGCGGTCTTCCTCACATCGGATGCCCATGTGGTGCCCACCGCGCTGCTGCACAACCTCAAGCACAACAAGGTGCTGCATGAACAGAACATGTTCGTCCACATCGTCTACCACGAGGTCCCCTGGATCGGGCTGGAAAAGCGCGCGGTGATCGAGCCGCTCGGAGGCGACTGCTGGCGCGTGCAGCTGAACTACGGCTTCAAGAACGATGTGGATGTGCCCAATGCATTGCACCAGCTGCGCGGCCACGGTTGCGACACCGGGCAGATGGTGACCAGCTACTTCCTCTCGCGCGATGTGTTCGTGCCCACGGACAAGGCCAGCGCCGGCATGGCACCTTGGCGGCAGAAGTTGTTTGCCCAGATGCACCACAATGCAGCAGGTGCGGCAGAGTTCCTGCTGCTGCCGAGCAACAGCGTGGTAGAGCTGGGCTCCAAACTCGAAATTTAACCAGCCAGGGCTTTGGATCCGCTGCGCGCACGCCAGGCCAGCGAACACCGTGGCGGGGCGAAAGGGTGTATGCGGTTTTTCAAGGACATGAGCGCATCGGCGCTCATCGCAGGCTTTGTCACGGTGCTGGTGGGCCTGACCAGCTCCATCGCGATTGTGTTCCAGGCGGCGCAAAGCTTTGGCGCCACGCCCGCGCAGGTCTCGTCCTGGGTCTGGTCGCTGGGCATCGGTGTGGGCCTGTGCTGCTGGGTACCCAGCATCTTGCTGCGCAAGCCGGTGGTAGTGGCCTGGTCCACCCCCGGGGCGGCCGTGCTGGCTACGGCTGGTGCCACCGGCGCGTTTGGCATGGGGGACGCGATCGGCGCCTTCATCATCAGTGCCGTATTGATTGCGGTAGTGGGCATGACGGGCTGGTTCGAGCGCCTGATGAACCGCATCCCGATTGCCATCGCCTCGGCCCTTTTGGCAGGCGTGCTGACCCGCTTTGGCCTGGATGCCTTTGCCGCCGCGCAGACCAATACCTGGCTGGTGGTGGCCATGCTGGTCACGTACCTGCTGGGTCGGCGCCTGCTGCCGCGCTATGCGGTCATGCTCACCTTGGCAGTCGGCATTGTGGTGGCGCTGCTGCAGCACAAGATCCAGTGGTCTGCCGTGCAGCCGGGCCTCACGATGCCGGTGTTCACCATGCCCAACTTCAGCTGGCAGGCTGCCATCAGCCTGGCGCTGCCGCTGTTTGTCGTCACGATGGCCTCGCAGAACCTGCCGGGTGTAGCCATCATCCGGGGCTCCGGCTATGACCTGCCCGTCTCCAAGCTGATCACGATGACGGGTCTGACCACCTTGCTGCTGGCACCCTTTGGCGCCTTTGGCATCAACCTGGCGGCCATCACGGCAGCGATCTGCATGGGGCCGGAATCCCACCCCGACCAGGCGCGGCGCTATGTGGCGGCCGTCGTGTGTGGCGTGATCTATGTGCTGATCGGCTGGTTCGGGGTCGTCATTGCGGGCCTGCTGACCGCATTCCCGCACGAGCTGGTGGTGGCGATTGCCGGCATTGCGCTGCTGGGCACCATCGGCGGCGGCCTGCACACTGCGCTGCAAGGCGAGCAATACCGCGAAGCGGCGCTGATCACCTTCCTGGTAGCGGTGAGCGGCGTGACAATAGCCGGGGTGGGATCGGCCTTTTGGGGCGTGGTCGCAGGCAGCCTTGCGCTTTTTGTGCAACATTACGGCAAGCGCCGCTCCGCTTGAGCGCGCCTAGTTCTGTCCGTTTCTGCTTGCATATCCCTCCGCTGGGCGTGCAAGGCCATTGAATACACAGGGCGGTCACCAGGCCGCCAACCCACACCATGCATATCCTCTTTGTTGCCGATCCGCTTGAGTCCTTCAAGATCTACAAGGACAGTACCTTTGCGATGATGCGCAGCGCCCAGGCGCGCGGCCACCGCATCACCGTCTGTGAGCCAAGGCATATCCACTGGATCAGCGGCGAGAAGGTCTCTGCCCAGGTGCGCGACATTGTGCTGACGGGTGACGAAGCGCGCTGGTTCGATGAGGCACCCGGCCGCCGTGCCGAACTGGCCGAGTTCGACGCCATTGTCATGCGCAAGGATCCGCCCTTCGACAGCGAGTACTTCTATGCCACCCATTTGCTGGGCCAGGCGGAGCGCGAAGGCGCCAAGGTCTTCAACAAGCCAGCGGCTTTGCGCGACCACCCCGAAAAGCTGGCGGTGATGGAGTTTGCCGAATACGCGCCGGTGACCCTGGTCACCCGCAGCGCCCAGGATATCCGCGACTTCCACGCCCAGCACAAGGACATCATCCTCAAGCCGCTAGACGGCATGGGTGGCATGGGCATCTTCCGCGTCGGTGCCGATGGCATGAACCTGGGCAGCATCATCGAAACCCTGAACCTGGACGGCGCCCAGAGCGTCATGGTGCAAAAGTACCTGCCCGAAATCACCAAGGGCGACAAGCGTGTGCTGATCATCGGCGGCGAGCCGGTGCCGTTCTGCCTGGCGCGCATCCCGCAGGGCAATGAAGTGCGAGGCAACCTGGCGGCCGGCGGCAAAGGCGTGGCACAGGCGCTGGAGCCCGAGGACCGCGCGATCGCCGAACACATCGGCGCGCGCCTGGCCCCCCGTGGCTTGCTGCTGATCGGTCTGGACATCATTGGCCACCGCATCACCGAGATCAATGTGACCAGCCCGACCTGCTTCCAGGAGATTGAACAGCAGGCAGGCTTCCCGGTCGGTGACATGTTCATCGAAGCGCTGGAAAAAGCCGTTGCCGGAGCCGTCTGACACACGGCTGCAAAAAACTCCGACGTTTTCCTGGAGCCCCGGGAAAACGCCTATACAATAGCGTCTATCGACAGCACGATGCCTTGCAAAGCTGCCAGACTCGAAAGAGGGC
>NZ_JBGBDC010000012.1:0-150183 GCF_041107495.1 Comamonas sediminis | reverse complement strand
TCCTCAATAGCTCAGTTGGTAGAGCGCCGGACTGTTAATCCGTAGGTCCCTGGTTCGAGCCCAGGTTGAGGAGCCACTTCAAAAGCCTGCACACATGTGCAGGCTTTTTGTTTTTGCAGGCCCTGCCCCGCTGCGGCGGCAGAACTGCAGTATTTATCACCCCCGCGCCGCCTTGGGGGCCGGCAGCCCGCCATTTGGCCGCTACCATGGCAACAGACACCATGAGCGCCAACCACCACACCCCTCCGCTTGCCTGGCTGCAGCCCGATGACGACTTTCCGCCGGTCGACCGGGCCTGGGGACCCGACACGCCCCACCCCGGCCTGCTCGCCGCCGGCGGCGTGCTCGACAGCGCCCATCTGCAGCAGGCCTACCGCCAGGGCATCTTCCCGTGGTTCAGCGAAGGCTCGCCGATCCTGTGGTGGTCCACCGATCCGCGCATGGTGCTGCAACCGGCCGATTTCAGGCTCCACCGCTCGCTCAAGCAGGCGATCCGCAAGTTTGAACAGGATCCGCACAGCGAGCTGCGCATCGACAGCGACTTTGCCGCCGTGATTGCAGCCTGCAGCCAGCAGGCCCGCCCGGGGCAGGATGGCACCTGGATCGTCGACGATATCCAGGCTGCCTACACGCAGCTGCACCGCGATGGCTTTGCCCACAGTGTGGAGCTGTGGCAGCGCGGCCGGTTGGTGGCCGGGCTGTACTGTGTGGCCATCGGCCGCGCGGTGTTTGGTGAATCGATGTTCACCACGGTCCCCAATGGCTCCAAGATTGCGCTGGCCGCACTGGTGCAGATCTGCCGCCGTGAGCAGGCGCCGATGATCGATTGCCAGCAAAACACCGGGCATCTGGCCTTCATGGGTGCAGCAGAGATACCGCGCAGCCGGTTTGTGGCCCATGTGCGCACGCAAATAGCGCTGCCCCCGATGCGTTGGGAGTTTGCATCTCGCGATTGGACTGACATAATCCCACTATCTGAAATGACATCTCCGCATCCGGATGAGTAGGCTGAACGAACTACCGCTGCACAGCTTGCAGTTTTATGCGACAGCGCCCTACCCATGCAGCTATCTCGAAGCGCGCATGGCGCGCTCTCAGGTAGCCACGCCCAGCCACGCCATCCAGAACGATGTCTATTCCGAGCTGATCCAGCAGGGCTTTCGCCGCAGCGGCCTGTTCACCTACCGCCCTTATTGCGATGGCTGCCAGGCCTGCGTGCCTTTGCGCGTGCATGTGCAGGACTTCAAACCCAAGCGCCACCAGCGCCGCGCGCGCAAACAGCATGAAGCACTGGAAGTGCGCGTGCTGCCGCTGGGCTTTCTGCGCGAGCACTACGCGCTCTACCTGCGCTACCAATCGGCCCGCCACACCGGTGGCGGCATGGATGAGGACAGTGTCGAGCAGTATTCGCAGTTCATGCTGCAAAGCCGGGTCAACAGCCGCCTGGTGGAGTTCCGCGAACCGGCACAGGGCACACAGCCCGGCGCCTTGAAGATGGTCTCGATCATCGATATCCTCAACGACGGCCTGTCCGCCGTCTACACCTTTTACGAGCCCGAGGCCCACACCAGCTACGGCACCTACAACGTGCTCTGGCAGATCGAGCAGTGCCGTGCGATGGGCCTGCCCTACCTGTACCTGGGCTACTGGATTGCCGCCAGCCCCAAGATGCAGTACAAGGCCGACTACCAGCCCTATGAGGTCTACATCGACCAGCGCTGGCAACCGGGCCAGCTCGCCAACCATTGCGCCGCCTGATCGCTGCGATCAAGCGGCCCCCCCTATCTTTGTTATCTGAGCGCCAGTCTACGCATGACCAAAACAACACATGACACCGTCACCAAGCCCAGCGTGCAAGTGCTAGAGCGCATGTTCACGCTGCTGGACGTCCTGGCCACGCGCGAGGAAGCGGTGTCACTGAAAGAGCTCAGCGAAATCACGGGCCTGCACCCGTCGACGACGCACCGCATCTTGAATGACCTGACCATCGGCCGCTTCGTGGACCGCCCCGAATCGGGCAGCTACCGCCTGGGCATGCGCCTGCTGGAGCTGGGCAACCTGGTCAAGGCACGCATCAATGTGCGCGAAGTGGCGTTGCTGCCGATGCGCCGCCTGCACCTGGCGACCCAGCAGGCCATCAACCTGAGCATGCGCCAGGGCGATGAGATCGTCTACGTGGAGCGCAGCTTCAGCGAACGCTCGGGCATGCAGGTGGTGCGTGCCATCGGCGGGCATGCGCCCTTGCATCTGACCTCCACCGGCAAGCTCTTCCTGGCCGATGATGAACCCGAGCGTGTGCGCGCCTACGCCATGCGCACGGGCCTGGCCGGCAATACCAAGAACAGCATCACCAACCTGGCGGTGCTCGAGCGCGAGCTGTCCAAGACACGCCAGTACGGCGTGGCACGCGACAATGAAGAGCTGGAGCTGGGCGTGCGCTGCATGGCCGCAGGCATCTATGACGACCAGGGGCGCCTGGTGGCAGGGCTGTCCGTCTCCGCCCCCGCTGACCGGCTGGAGGACGCCTGGACCACGCGCCTGCAGGCCACGGCGAGCGAGATCTCATCGGCACTGGGATTTGACGAACACCGCCAGCCCAACGCACGCTGACGCCAGTCCGCCCTGCACACTCGCAGACGCAAAAAAACCTGCCGAGGCAGGTTTTTTGTTGGGTGCCTGGCGTCAGTGTTTGGCCAGCAGGTGCGTGGCGGAGCCTTCCACCCAATGGCGCACCCGTTCGGCGTCTGCCAGACGGCCAAACTTGCCAGCCGAATCCAGGAACACCATGATCAGCTTGCGGCCCGCGACCTGGGTCTGCATCACCAGGCAGCGCCCGGCTTCGGAGATATAGCCGGTCTTTTGCAGGCCGATGTTCCACTCCGGGTTGTGCACCAGGCGGTTGGTGTTGTTGAACTGGACGGTACGCTCACCCACTTCCACCTGGTAGGACGGCGAGGTGGTCAGATCGCGCATCAGCGGATCGGAGTGCGCCACGTTGACCAAGGTCGCCAGGTCGAAGGCGCTGGACTGGTTGGAGCTCGACAGGCCGGTGGGCTCGACATAGCGGGTATCGGCCATGCCCAGCATCTTGGCTTTCATGTTCATCAGGCCGACAAAGGTCTGCATGCCGCCCGGATAGGTGCGGCCCAGCGCATGCGCTGCGCGGTTTTCGCTGGACATCAGCGCCAGGTGCAGCAACTCGCCACGCATCAATGTGGTGCCGACACGCAGACGCGAGCTGCTGTGCTTTTCGGTGTCCACATCGTCCTGGGTGATGGTGATCATCTCGTCCATCGGCAGCTGGGCCTGGGAGATGATGAGGCCGGTCATCAGCTTGGTGAGCGAGGCGATGGGCAGCACCGCATGGTCATTCTTGGACAGCAGCACCTCATGCGTGTCCTGGTCCAGCACCAGCGCCACGCTGGACTTGAGGGCCAGCGGATCGGTCACATCATGCAGACCGGCGAGCTGGCCGAAGGATTGGCGCTCGGGAATGATGACGGCCGAGGCGACCGCAGCACGACCGGCATGGCGGCCCACCTTGGCGACGGTGGTCTTGCCCTTCGCAGCCTTGCCTGCGAGCTTTTTCGACGCGGGCGCTGCAGCTGCCTGCTTCTGGCGCCCATTGCGCTCACCCTTGGAGGCCACGGCCGCCTGCTTCTTGCCTGCCTTGGCCTGCACATGGGCCTTCGCAGCGGGCTTATTCTTGGCGCTGGCATGGGCGGCAGGCGCCGCTAAACCAAAGGCCAACGTACAAATTGCAAACAAATGTGAAAAACGACGCAAAACACTGCGATGACGTAGCGCCATTATTCTGCTCCCTACAAATACGATAGCTGACAGCGGAAATTTGGATTCAAAAAATCGCGCAAATTCATGAACTTACGCGGTTCTTCAATTATTTAAGTGAAATTATATTCCGAAGTCTCAACCTTGTGCAGCTACTCGCTCCGTAGGATTTTGTAACTTGTTCAGTGCAGCGATGTAAGCCTTCGCTGACGCCACGACGATATCGGGGTCTGCACCTACACCGTTGACGATGCGGCCACCTTGCTGCAAGCGTACGGTCACCTCACCCTGGCTCTCGGTGGAGCCGCTGATCGCATTGACCGCATACAGCACCATCTCCGCACCGCTGCGCGCCTGGGATTCGATGGCCTTCATCGATGCATCGACAGGCCCGTTGCCGGTGGACTCGCCGCGCACTTCCTGGCCGTGGGCAATCAGCACCACACTGGCCTTGGGCTGCTCGCCCGTTTCGCTGGCTTGCGACAGCGACACAAAGCGGTAGGTCTCAGCCTGGGCTTCCGCGCCTTCCATGTGCACCAGTGCCAGGATGTCCTCGTCAAAGATTTCACTCTTGCGGTCAGCCAGGTCCTTGAAACGGGCGAAGGCGGCATTGATGTCGCTTTCGCTGTCCATCACCACACCCAGCTCCTGCAGGCGCTGCTTGAAGGCGTTGCGGCCCGAGAGCTTGCCCAGCACGATCTTGTTGGCGCTCCAGCCCACATCCTCGGCCCGCATGATCTCGTAGGTGTCGCGGGCCTTGAGCACGCCATCCTGGTGGATGCCCGAGGCATGGGCAAACGCATTGGCGCCCACCACGGCCTTGTTGGGCTGCACCACGAAGCCGGTGGTCTGGCTGACCAGGCGGCTGGCGGCCACAATGTGCTGGGCGTCGATGTTGACATCGAGGCCAAAGTAATCGCGGCGCGTCTTGACGGCCATGACGACTTCTTCCAGTGAGCAGTTACCCGCGCGCTCGCCCAGGCCGTTGATCGTGCACTCCACCTGGCGCGCACCACCGATCTTGACGCCGGCCAGCGAGTTGGCGACGGCCATGCCCAGGTCGTTGTGGCAATGCACCGACCAGATGGCCTTGTCACTGTTGGGAATGCGCTCGCGCAGGTTCAGAATGAACTGGCCGTAGAGCTCGGGGATCGCGTAGCCGACGGTGTCGGGCACATTGATGGTGGTGGCGCCTTCGGCGATCACCGCCTCGATCACGCGGCAGAGAAAATCCGGGTCGCTGCGGTAGCCGTCTTCGGGACTGAATTCGATATCGCCCACCAGATTGCGGGCAAAGCGCACTGACATCTTGGCCTGCTCGAACACCTCATCGGGCGACATGCGGAGTTTTTTCTCCATGTGCAGCGGGCTGGTCGCAATGAAGGTGTGAATGCGTGCCCGGTTGGCAGGCTTCAAGGCTTCGGCAGCGCGGGCAATGTCACGGTCATTGGCGCGGGCCAGCGAACAGATGGTCGAGTCCTTGATGATGGAGGCGATGCTCTGCACACAATCGAAATCTCCGTTGGAGCTGGCGGCAAAGCCAGCCTCGATGACGTCCACCTTGAGGCGCTCGAGCTGGCGCGCAATGCGCAGCTTCTCGTCCTTGGTCATCGACGCGCCGGGCGACTGTTCGCCATCGCGCAAGGTGGTATCAAAAATAATCAGTTGGTCGCTCATCGTGTGTTCTCCATGGCATGGGTCATGCGCTGCCGCCGTGCTGCCACTGTGGGTAAGTGGAATCTCTACAACAGGCTGCAGGAAAGCGGTCTGCCCGCTCTCCTGCAGCCTGCGTCAACCGCGCTGTAGTTTACGTGCTTTGCTCTGCCTGTGGTTAGGCAGCAGCCGTTTCCGCAGCTGCTTGTGGCGCTGCCGTTTGCACGCTGGCGACAGCACCGCTACGTACCACCGCGCTCATCACCGCGCGGAAAGCCGCCTGGGTGCTGTTGCTGTCCATGCCCACGCCATACAGGCTCTGGCTGTCGCCGACGCGCAGCTCGATGTAGGCGGCAGCGGTGGCATTGGCGCCCTTGTCGCCGCGCGCATCGCTGGCGGCAACGGCATGCTCGCTGTAGTCGAGCAGGCGTACAGGAATACCAATGGCACTGCTGACCGCCTGCACAAAGGCATCGATCGGACCGTTGCCCTGGCCGGCAATGCTGACAGCCTGACCGGCCCATTGCAGCTTGCCGCTGATGCGCACGTCATCACTGTCGCCCGATTCCACGCGGTACTGGGCCAGTGCATGGTTGGCGCTGAGTTGGTACTCGCGCTCGAAAATTTTCCACAAATCCTTGGCGGTGAACTCGGTGCCCGCGGTGTCCATCGCGCGCTGCACCACTTGGCTGAACTCGATCTGCAAGCGGCGTGGCATCGCCAGGCCATAGGCTTCTTCGAGCAGGTAGGAGATACCGCCCTTGCCCGACTGGCTGTTGACGCGGATCACCGCTTCGTAGCTGCGGCCCAGGTCCTTGGGGTCGATCGGCAAGTAGGGAATTTCCCAGATATCGGCATCCTGGCGGGCCGCAAAGGCCTTCTTGATGGCGTCCTGGTGCGAGCCAGAAAACGAGGTGTAGACGAGGTCGCCGGCATAGGGGTGGCGGGCAGGCACCGGCAACTGGTTGCAGTACTCGACTTCGGCACGGATCGCGTCGATGTCCGAGAAATCCAGTTGGGGCGATACGCCCTGCACATACATGTTCAAGGCCACATTGACGATGTCGAGGTTGCCGGTGCGCTCGCCATTGCCGAACAGGCAGCCTTCGACGCGGTGGGCGCCGGCCATCAAGGCCAGCTCGGCGCTGGCCGTGCCAGTGCCGCGGTCGTTGTGCGGGTGCACCGACACGACCACTTCAGGGCGGCCAGCGAACTTGCGCACCATCCACTCGATCTGGTCGGCAAACACGTTCGGGGTGGCGTTTTCCACCGTGGTGGGCAGGTTCAGAATGATGTCACGGCCAGCGCCCCAGGCGGCAATCGCGGTCTCGCAGGCCTGCAAGGACACATCGAGCTCGGCCAGCGAGAAGGTTTCGGGCGAATACTGCAACACCCACTCGGTGCCCGGCTGGGCATCGGTCAAGACCTTGAGATGGGTCACCTGGTCTTTGACCAAGGCCATCACCTCGGGCACGCTCATGCCGAACACGACCTTGCGCCAGACAGGGGCCACCGCGTTGTAGATGTGGACGATGGCGCGCGGCGCGCCTTGCAGGGCCTCGACCGTGCGCGTAATCAGCTCTGGGCGGGCGGGGGTCATCACCTGGATGGTGACGTCGGCAGGGATGCGCTTTTCCTCGATCAACTGCCGCACAAAGTCGAATTCGATCTGCGAGGAAGCGGGAAAGCCGACTTCGATTTCCTTGAAGCCAATCTTGACCAGCATGTCGAACATACGCAGCTTGCGCGCCAGGTCCATCGGCTCGATCAGCGCCTGGTTGCCGTCGCGCAGATCGGTCGACAGCCAGATGGGTGCCTGGGTGATCTGGGCATCAGGCCAAGTGCGGTCACGCAACGCAATGGCTGGAAAAGCGCGGTACTTGCTGGAAGGTTGGGTCAACATGGTTGGCTGGTCTTTCTCATCGGAACAAAAAGTTCGGGGTTGGAAACCAGCAACCTGCTAAAACAGAATCGGCCCGTTGCTGGTGCAAACGGGCCGAGGTGTAGGGGTGAAAAACTGCGCGCTACTCTACCTGCCCGTTGGACATGCTAGTAGTAGAGCTAGGGACAGGTTTTGCATGGCGTTCACTCTAACACAGGTTTTGACGAAAGTCCGCAAAAAATTCAATCGTGGTGCAAGCCGCGCTCTTCGGGCTCATCGGTCGAGGTCGCCACGATCGACACATGCTGGCCCTTGAAGCGGCGCCACGCATAGATCACATAGCCCGAGAGCAAATAGGCCACAAAGATGAGGAACAGCATCGTGGCCGGCTCAATGCTCACCACCGCCAGCAGCAGCACCACGACCACCAGCGAGAAGAAAGGCACGCTCTTGGCAGCCCCTGCATCCTTGAAGCTGTAGTAGGGAATGTTGGTGACCATCGTCAGGCCTGCCAGCAAGGTGATGGCGAACATGATCCAGGACAGGTCATCGCGGCTGGCCGGGTAGCCGCCGAACAGCGCAATCACCTGGCCAAAAATCGGTACATCACGGTGCGATACCAGGAGTGCGCTGGTCAGCCAGATAAAACCCGCCACCAGAGCTGCAGCAGCGGGAGACGGCATGCCCTGGAAATAGCGCTTGTCGACCACGCCAGTGTTCACGTTGAACCGCGCCAGGCGCAGCGCCGCACAGGAGCAGTAGACGAAGGCGGCAATCCAGCCCCAGCGGCCCAATGGGCGCAACGCCCATTCATAGGCAATCAGCGCCGGAGCCGCGCCAAACGACACCATGTCCGACAGCGAGTCCATCTGCTCGCCAAAGGCGCTTTGCGTGTTGGTCATGCGGGCCACACGCCCGTCCAGGCTGTCGAGCACCATCGCGCAGAACACGCCCACGGCGGCAGCCTCGAAACGGCCGTTCATGGCCATCACGATCGAGTAAAAGCCGCCAAACAACGCGGCCAACGTAAACGAGTTGGGCAGCACATAAATGCCCTTGCGCCATTTGCGCTGCGCAGGCACCAGCGCAGGCGCTGCAGCCTTGGGCTTGGTTTCGTTATCGTCCAGCATTCAATCCACTCCAGCGCCAGCTATATCTGCGCAATCAGCTACATATTTTATAGTTTCCGGCGGGCTCAGGCCCGGCCGGGCATGGCCTACAGTGTAGCTTTTGCCACTATGGGCCCACCGGGGATGCCCATGAAAAAAGGACTGCCTCGGCAGTCCTTTGCGAATCAGCACGGCGCCGCTGCAGGCAGCGGCGGCCAATGTGATTTAGTTGCGGGTCTGGTCGACCAGCTTGTTCTTGGCGATCCAAGGCATCATGGCGCGCAGCTGACCACCCACTTGCTCGATCTGGTGATCGGCCGTATTGCGGCGGCGGGCGGTCATCGATGGGTAGCTCAGACGGCCTTCCTGGATGAACATCTTCGCGTAGTCGCCGTTCTGGATGCGCTTGAGCGCGTTGCGCATGGCCTTGCGCGACTCTTCGTTGATCACCTCAGGACCGGTCACGTACTCGCCGTATTCGGCGTTGTTCGAGATCGAGTAGTTCATGTTGGCAATGCCGCCTTCGTAGATCAGGTCCACGATCAGCTTGAGCTCGTGCAGGCACTCGAAATAGGCCATTTCAGGCGCGTAGCCGGCTTCCACCAGGGTCTCGAAGCCCATCTTGATCAGCTCGACAGCGCCGCCGCACAGAACGGCTTGCTCGCCGAACAGGTCGGTCTCGGTTTCTTCCTTGAAGTTGGTCTCGATGATGCCGGCCTTGCCGCCACCATTGGCCATCGCGTACGACAGGGCCAGGTCACGGGCCTTGCCGGACTTGTCCTGGTGCACAGCGATCAGGTGGGGCACGCCGCCGCCTTGGCTGTAGGTGTTGCGCACGGTGTGGCCAGGGGCCTTGGGCGCCACCATCCACACGTCCAGATCGGCGCGGGGCACGACCTGGTTGTAGTGCACGTTGAAGCCGTGTGCGAACACCAGCGAAGCGCCTTGCTTGATGTTGTCCTTGACGTTGTCGTTGTACACCTTGGCGATGTCTTCGTCAGGCAACAGGATCATGACCACGTCAGCGGCCTTCACGGCGTCGTTGACTTCCATCACGGTCAGACCGGCCTTCTCGGCCTTGGGCCAGGAAGCGCCCGACTTGCGCAGACCGACAATGACCTTCACGCCACTGTCGTTCAGGTTTTGCGCGTGCGCATGGCCTTGCGAGCCGTAGCCGATGATGGCGACGGTCTTGCCTTTGATGAGGGACAGATCACAGTCCTTGTCGTAAAAAACTTTCATGCTTCGCTCCGTTGGTATCAGTCAAAAATGCAAACAAACACTTGTTCACGAATCTGTATCGTCAGGGGGCCTTGCGGTGTTTCCTGACGCCAGCAAATAAGCCCCCGCTACAAAAGCGCCCAATCCTACTATGAGGGACAACCACAACTGGGAGCCAGGGGTAGCAAAGGCATCGGCCTGTGAAAGCAGTGGATCGCATTGGCGAATCTGGGTCCAGCCGTCCTGTTCCCAGGAGCATTCCGGATCATCTTGCTGTAGCGAGGACTCCACCAGCACAAGCCCCACCAGCAGCAGCACCACCCCCACCGCCTGGCGGGCATGGCGTCGCAGCCGGTGACACCAGCGCATTACACGCGCAAGATTCGTTCACCGCGACCGATGCCACTGGCACCGGTACGCACGGTCTCGAGGATGGCCGAACGATCGATCGCACTGAGGAACGCATCGTTCTTGGCCTGGTCGCCGGTCACCTCGATGGTGTAGCTCTTCTCGGTCACATCGATGATGCGGCCACGGAAGATGTCGGCCATGCGCTTCATTTCTTCGCGCTCCTTGCCGACCGCCCGCACCTTGATCATCATCAGCTCGCGCTCGGTATAGGCGCCCTCGGTCAGATCCACCACCTTGACCACTTCAATGAGGCGGTTGAGGTGCTTGGTGATCTGCTCGATGACGTCGTCCGAGCCGGTGGTGGTGATGGTCATGCGCGACAGCGAGGCATCCTCGGTGGGCGCCACGGTGAGCGACTCGATGTTGTAGCCACGGGCCGAGAACAGGCCCACCACGCGCGACAATGCGCCTGGTTCGTTCTCCAGGAGAACCGCAATGATGTGTTTCATAAGAACAGATTCCTCTTTTCGCTACCCTCCCCCAACGCCGGTAAGCGCTGGGCTCGGTAGACAATAGATTCGTCAGAAAGGGAAAAGCCGAAGAAAGAGGTGGGCGCGTGCCTGCAGCAGGACGCGCCTACCGGGGATGGCGTTTACAGATCGTCCGCGCCCAACAGCATCTCGGTGATGCCCTTGCCGGCTTGGACCATCGGGAAGACGTTCTCGGTCGGGTCGGTGCGGAAGTCGAGGAACACGCTCTTGCGCTCTTCGCGGGCAATGCGCCGCGCTTCGCGCAGCGCCGGCTCCACGTCCTCGGGCTTCTCGATCAGAATGCCTGCATGGCCATAGGCTTCGGCCAGCTTGACGAAGTCAGGCAGCGAATCCATGTAGCTGTGGCTGTAGCGGCCCGAGTATTCGATCTCCTGCCACTGGCGCACCATGCCCAGGAAGCGGTTGTTGAGCGCGCAGATGATGATCGGCGTCTCGTACTGGCGGCAGGTGGCCAGCTCCTGGATGTTCATCTGCACCGAACCTTCGCCGGTGATGCAGAACACCTCGGCATCGGGCTTGGCCAGCTTGATGCCCATCGCATACGGAATGCCGACACCCATCGTGCCCAGGCCGCCCGAGTTGATCCAGCGGCGCGATTCCTCAAAGCGGTAGTACTGCGCAGCCCACATCTGGTGCTGGCCCACGTCCGAGGTCACATAGCAGTCCGCATCGCGGGTCATCTGCCACAGGGTCTCGACGACAAACTGCGGCTTGATGACTTCCTTGTTCTCGCGGTCGTAGCGCAGGCAGTCACGGCTGCGCCAGCCTTCGATGGTCTTCCACCAGTTCTGCAGCGCATCGGCATCCGGGCTGGCCACGCTCTCGCGGACCATCGCAATCAGCTCGGAAAGCACTTCCTTGCAGTCGCCAACGATGGGCACATCCACCTTGACGCGCTTGGAAATCGACGAAGGGTCGATGTCGACATGGATGATCTTGCGGTCCACCGACATGAAGTGCTTGGGATTGCCGATCACCCGGTCGTCAAAACGCGCGCCCACGGCCAGCAGCACATCACAGTTCTGCATCGCGTTGTTGGCCTCGATCGTGCCGTGCATGCCCAGCATGCCCAGGTACTTCGGATTGCTCGCCGGGTAGGCGCCCAGTCCCAGCAGGGTGTGGGTCACCGGGTAGCCCAGCAGGTCCACCAGGGTGCGCAACTCTTGCTCTGCACCGCTCAGCAGCACACCACCGCCGGTATAGATATAGGGGCGCTTGGCCGCCAGCAGCAGCTGCAGCGCCTTGCGGATCTGGCCGCTGTGGCCCTTCTTGACCGGGTTGTAGGAGCGCATTTCCACCGTGGAGGGATAGCCGGTGTAGGCCACCTTCTTGAAGGAAACGTCCTTGGGAATATCGATCACGACGGGGCCGGGACGGCCAGTGCGTGCGATATGGAAAGCCTTTTTCATCGTCAGCGCCAGATCGCGCACATCCTTGACGAGGAAGTTGTGCTTGACGATGGGGCGCGTGATACCGACGGTATCGCATTCCTGGAAGGCATCCGAGCCAATGGCGGTCGTCGATGTCTGACCGGAGATCACGACGATGGGGATGCTGTCTGTGTAAGCAGTGGCAATACCGGTGACTGCATTGGTCAGGCCCGGACCCGAGGTAACCAATGCCACGCCTACCTCACCGGTGGCGCGGGCAAAGCCGTCTGCTGCATGCACTGCTGCCTGTTCATGGCGAACCAGCACATGGTTGATGGTGTCTTGTTTGTAGAGCGCGTCGTAGATGTAGAGAACTGCACCGCCGGGGTAGCCCCACAGCTGCTTGACGCCTTCGGCCTGCAGTGCCTTGACCAGCACTTCAGCGCCCATGAGTTCTTGGGATTTCTGCGCGGACTGATGCGCCGCTTGCGCCGAGTTCTGCTCGGCCTTGGACATTTCCATGATCAACCTTTGTGAATTTCTCTAACGAAAAACCTCTGGTGCTCCTCGCCCAGCTCTTGTGGAGCCTGCTTGGAACTTGAGGCCAACGGACATGGGCGAGATGCTTGCGACGCCGGACCGTGACCCTTTTGCTTTTTGATGCTTATACATTATCGCACTGCAGCATTGCTTTGCGACAAGCTACGGATTTTTTTTCGATAGGATGCGATAATCAGAGGCTTGATGCGGTGTTTTTTGCCACACTTGGTTGTTATACCCGGGTGAAAAGCGAGAAATCTCTGATTAACCACGGTGTTGGGTACGATTTGGCCACAGAACGAGAACTGTCCGACTTTCTGAAAAGCGTTGAAAAGCGAGCTTTCAAGCGCTCGCTTTTTCATGTGCGCGACCAGGAAGCCGCGCTCGACATCGTCCAGGACAGCATGATGAAGCTGGCCGAGCACTATGGCGACAAGCCTGCGCAGGAGTTGCCCATGCTGTTCCAGCGCATCCTGTCCAACAGCACGCTCGACTGGTTCCGCCGGCAGAAGACGCGCAATGCGCTCTTCACGACGATGAGCGACTTCGAAGGCCCGGATGACGAGGGGGAATTCAACCTTCTGGACATCTACAACGCCGACAATGGAGACGCCGAGCAGAGCGCCGAGGACCATACGGACCGCAAACAAACCCTTGCATTAATAGAAAAAGAGATACAACAGTTGCCAGCGCGTCAACGCGAAGCGTTTCTGATGCGTTATTGGGAAGAGATGGACATTGCAGAGACTGCAGCAGCCATGGGTTGCTCAGAGGGAAGTGTAAAAACCCACTGCTTTCGCGCCATCCAAACCTTGAGTAAAGTGCTTAAGGCCAAAGGAATCGTGCTATGAACCGCCCAAACACCGCCCAAACCGTTGTCCATGCTGAAATTTTTGCCCGCCGCGTCACCGCTCGGCTGAGCGAAGCCGAGGCTGATCTCGACTACGACATCAGCGAACGTTTGCGAGCGGCCCGGGAGCGCGCCCTGTCGCGCCGCAAGGTGGTGGCGGTGCCCGCCATCGCGCGCCAGCCCCAGCAAGAGGCGGCTGCGCCCTCCGGCAAACGCAACTGGTGGCGCGCCGTGGTGTCGGCTGTGCCGCTGAGCGCAATGGTTGCCGGTCTGGCGTTCTTCAACGGCGTGCAGGCAGACGAAGGCGCCAGCGAAATGGCTGAGTACGATGCCACCTTGCTGGCTGACGAGTTGCCGCCAAGCGCCTATACTGATCCTGGATTTACCCAGTTTCTGAAGACTGCTGCGCAAAAGCAGCCCACTGACAAGCGTTGAGACACGATTACGACAACGACGAGGTAGCCGGCAGTACGCCCGCCCCTTCGACCCTTTCTGCGATAGCAGCCAGTATTTTGCTGGCTGCTTTTGCTGTTGTAGGCATCTATGCCGGCAACCAGGCCGCCAACATCTATGGCAGCGCCGCCAGCGACCTGGTGAGCGCCAACAGCGTCACCCGCTCCACGAGCCCGCGTAACGAGGGGCCCAACTGGGATGCACTCGACGACGACCAGCGCACGGTGCTGGCCCCGCTCGAAGAGCAGTGGAACTGGCTGACCACGCAGCAGAAAACCCGCTGGACGATGATCGCCGACAGCTTCGACGATTTTTCGCCGCAGGAGCAGTTGCGCATTGCCGAACACATGAAGGAATGGGCCAAGTTCAGCCTGTCCGACCAAAGCCAGGCGCGCCTCAACTATTCCAACATCAGCAACCTGTCCGCCGAGGAAAAGCGCAAGCTCTGGGAAGATTACCAGGCGCTCAGCGCCCGCGAGCGCAAGCGCCTCGCCCAGGGCGGTGTGCTCTACCACGGTGGTGTGGCGCTGGCGCCGCGCCCCTCTGCACGCAGTACCGGCCGGCTGGTCAAGGTGCCGGCGGCGGCCATCAACCCCAACCGCGCCAATCCGCCCAAGATCCTGCCGCCGCCCGAGATCCGCGTGCAATCGCGTGGCATGGTGACCCCGGTGGAGGTCGGCCCGCTGAGCAGCCCGGCACCGGCTCCCGGCAACACGCCTGCGGCGCCTGCGCTGCCGCCCGCCCCCACTGCGGCGCCACTTCCGCCTGCGGTAGAGACTGCGCCGGTGCAAATGCCTGCCACAGTAACCCCTTCACCGCTGCCGCCGCTTGACAACCAGACCCGCCCCCGCGCGGGCGAATCACAATCGCGCAGCAGCGACAGCCCTGTGCACCCGCCGACCTGATACTGGCAGCATGCAGCCCTCCACCCGCACAACAGCGCCAGACCCTGGCTTGCCCGCCACCCCTTCGCTGTTGCGCGCGCCACGCCTGGCGCGGCGCATGGCCTGCTGGTTGTACGAAGGCATGCTGATGTTCGGCGTCGTGTTCATCGCAGGTTACCTCTACAGTGCGCTCAGCCAGACCCGCCATGGGCTGGACAATCGCCATGGTCTGCAGCTGTTCCTGTTCATCGTCTTTGGCATCTACTTCACCTGGTTCTGGCACAAGGGCCAGACGCTGGCGATGAAGACCTGGCATATCCGCATCGTCAGCCGCAGCGGCCAGCCGCTGTCGCAAGGCCGTGCGCTGCTGCGCTATGTCTGCAGCTGGTTGTGGTTCTTGCCGCCCCTGGTGGTCAGCATGCCCTTTGGGCTGCCGGTGTCTGAAATCCTGGTACTGCTGACCGGCTGGATCGCCGTCTGGGCACTGGCCAGCCGCTTGCACCCGCAGGGCCAGTTCTGGCACGATGCGCTGGCGGGCACCTGCCTGGTCGGTGCCGATCGCGCAGCCTCAGCCCTGCCCGCACCGGGCCCGTCGGTATAGACGGCTGCCCCAGGGGCACTGCGATTGGCCGTGATGCACCATCAGGATCGCAGGCGATGCCCGCATTCAAATGCTGCAGTGCAATAATAAGCGTGACCGTGCGCCATCTGTTGTGCGCCTGGACCTGATCCGATGAACCTGCCCGAACCCCGCCCCCCTGCAGAACCTGCCCAGCCGCCGTACAGCCTGGCCGACACCCATGCAGCCAACCCGCAAAAAAGCCGCACGGGCCTGCGCCGCGTCTGGCATGCCGCCGGTTACTCGCTGCAAGGCCTGCGCGCGGGCTGGGGAGAAAAAGCGTTCCGGCTGGAGGCGATACTGGCCCTGCTGCTGCTGCCTGTGTCCGTTTGGCTGGCGCGGGACTGGCGCGATTGGGCCTTGCTGATCACTCCAGTTTTTTTGGTGCTGATCGCCGAGCTGCTCAACACCGGCATTGAAATGGCGATGGACCGCTTTGGCCCTGAATGGCATGTGCTGGCCAAGAAGGCCAAGGACATGGGCAGTGCCGCCGTGTTCCTGGCCCTGGTGCTGTGCGCGGCGGTGTGGCTGCCTGCGTTGTATGAAAGATTGTTGAAATGACCCACTCCCCTTCCTTCTCGATGTGCGTTTACTGCGGCTCGCGCCCTGGCAAGCTCGAAGCCTTTGGCGAGGCCGCCCAGGCGGTGGGCCACTGGATTGGCAGCCACGGCGGCCAGCTGATTTACGGCGGCGGCAAATCCGGCCTGATGGGCACGGTGGCCCGCGCCACGCGCGAGGCCGGCGGCCGGGTGGTGGGCGTGATCCCCAAGGCCCTGGTTGACCGCGAACTGGCCAATGAGCTCTGCGATGAGCTGCATGTGGTCACCACCATGCACGAGCGCAAGGCCATGATGGCCGAGCGCAGCAATGCCTTTATCGCCATTCCCGGCGGCATCGGCACCTTTGAAGAGCTCTACGAAATCTGGACCTGGCGCCAGCTGGGCTACCACGACAAGCCCATCGGCATCCTCAACGCCCACGGCTACTACGACGGCATGCTGAAGTTCCTGCAGCAGTGTGTGGGCCAGGGTTTCATGGACGAGTGGCAGATGGGCCTGATCAAGAGCGGCGACAACCATGCCGCACTGCTGGCCGAGCTGGTCGAAGAAGCCGGCCTCGCGCAGCAAAGCGATGCGCTGCGCGCAGTGATCTAAGCAGCGCCCAGCAAACACAAAAAATCGGCACGTTGATGAACGGGCCGATTTGCTTTTGCGGGATCACCACCGCCGCTGTCGATGAAGCGGCTGCAGTGCTGGGGACCGAGCGCTTAGTCGTTGTCCGCCACGGTCTTTGCGAACGCAATACCAATCAGCGAGATCACCGCCGTGCCCACGATGTACCAGGCCACCGGCACCCAGGAGCCGTTGTAGGTGTTGAGCAGCCAGGTGGCCAGCAAGGGCGCAGTGCCGCCAGCCAGCGCCGCGCCAATCTGGTAGCCCAGGGTGATGCCGGTGTAGCGCACGCGGGTCGAGAAAATCTCCGAGAACAAGGTGCCCAGCACGGCGGTGATGGGTGCCCAGACGAGACCCAGGCCGACGACGGTGGCGATGACCAGGCTGGTCATCGTGCGCTGCTCGAGCAGCATGAAGTACGGAAAGGTGAAGGCGGCCATCACCAGGGTGCCGGCCACAAACATGCGCTTGCGGCCCATGCTGTCCGACAGGCGCCCCATCAGCGGAATCATCAGCGTCGTGACCAAGGTCGCAATGGTCACCGCATTGAGCACGGAGATCCGCTCAAAGCCCAAGGTGGCCGTCGCGTAGCTGACGATGAAGGTCGAGAAGATATAGAACGGCGCCGTCTCCACGAACTTGATGGCGACGGCCACCAGAACCGCGCGCCAGTGGTAGCGCAGGGTTTCGACCAGCGGGATCTTGGCCACATTGCCGCTGGCCTTGGCCTGCTTGAACGCGGGGGTCTCATCAATGCCCTTGCGGATCCACAGACCCAGGAACACCAGGATGGCGCTCATCAGGAAAGGCACGCGCCAGCCCCAGGCCAGGAACTGGTCATCGGGCAAGGTGCTCATCACGGTAATGGCCAGGGTCGCCAGCACCATGCCGATGGTTACGCCCATCTGCGGCACGCTGCCAAACAGGCCCTTGCGGTTCTTGGGTGCATACTCGTAGGCCAGCAGCAGCGCGCCACCCCACTCGCCACCAATGCCCAGGCCTTGCACCAGGCGCAACACGATCAGCAGAATCGGCGCCCATATCCCAATCTGTTCATAGCCCGGCAGCAGGCCGATCAGCACGGTGGCGCCACCCATCAGCGACAAGGTGATCACCAAGGTCTTCTTGCGCCCGATGCGGTCTCCGATGTGCGAGAAGATAAAGCCGCCCAGCGGCCGGATGAAAAAGGTCAACGAGAAGGTCAGATACGACAGCATCAGTCCCACGACCGGGTCCGAGGTCGGGAAGAACACCTTCCCGAACACCAGCGCCGCCGTGGTCGCATAGAGGAAATAGTCGAACCACTCGATGGAGCTTCCCATCAGACTGGCAATCAGTACTCGCTTGTTGGTGGCCGCAGACGCCGCGGGCCCGGTCGAAGATGTGCGCATGGAAGGAATGAATCAGATAGCAAAAAAATGAAGGGCAGCCCGGCCCGCACAGCGCCCGGGCACGGGTATCAAGCGGCTGCGGCGCTAAAGGCGTCAAAGGCCAGCGATGCGGCTGCCAGGTCCTCCAGGGCCGTGCCCACGGCCTTGAACAGGGTGATCTCATCGGCGCTGCGGCGGCCCGCATGCTGGCCACGGCACAACTGCTCCAACGTAGCGGCCAGGCGGCCCGGCTCCCCTTGCGGATCCACAGACCCAGGAACACCAGGATGGCGCTCATCAGGAAAGGCACGCGCCAGCCCCAGGCCAGGAACTGGTCATCGGGCAAGGTGCTCATCACGGTAATGGCCAGGGTCGCCAGCACCATGCCGATGGTTACGCCCATCTGCGGCACGCTGCCAAACAGGCCCTTGCGGTTCTTGGGTGCATACTCGTAGGCCAGCAGCAGCGCGCCACCCCACTCGCCACCAATGCCCAGGCCTTGCACCAGGCGCAACACGATCAGCAGAATCGGCGCCCATATCCCAATCTGTTCATAGCCCGGCAGCAGGCCGATCAGCACGGTGGCGCCACCCATCAGCGACAAGGTGATCACCAAGGTCTTCTTGCGCCCGATGCGGTCTCCGATGTGCGAGAAGATAAAGCCGCCCAGCGGCCGGATGAAAAAGGTCAACGAGAAGGTCAGATACGACAGCATCAGTCCCACGACCGGGTCCGAGGTCGGGAAGAACACCTTCCCGAACACCAGCGCCGCCGTGGTCGCATAGAGGAAATAGTCGAACCACTCGATGGAGCTTCCCATCAGACTGGCAATCAGTACTCGCTTGTTGGTGGCCGCAGACGCCGCGGGCCCGGTCGAAGATGTGCGCATGGAAGGAATGAATCAGATAGCAAAAAAATGAAGGGCAGCCCGGCCCGCACAGCGCCCGGGCACGGGTATCAAGCGGCTGCGGCGCTAAAGGCGTCAAAGGCCAGCGATGCGGCTGCCAGGTCCTCCAGGGCCGTGCCCACGGCCTTGAACAGGGTGATCTCATCGGCGCTGCGGCGGCCCGCATGCTGGCCACGGCACAACTGCTCCAACGTAGCGGCCAGGCGGCCCGGCTCCCAGGCGCCGCTGGCAATCGGATCGAGGATGTCCCCGGCTTTCATCAGCGCTTCCGGGGTATCGACAAAGACCGTGGCGCGGGCAAAGCAGGCGTCATCGCTCTCGCGCATCGCCGGTGTAAAGCTGCCGATCAGGTCCAGATGGGCACCGGGCTGCAGCCATTCGCCGCGCACCAGCGGTGCCGTGGACAACGTGGCGCAGCTGATGATGTCGGCCTGGCGCGCCGCCTGCTCCAGGTCGGTGGCGACCGAGGCCTGCAGGCCCTGCGCCTGCAGGCGTTCCACCATCGCTTGCGCAGCCTCGGGGCGGATGTCCCAGACCTGCACTTCCTGGATATCGCGCACGCAGCGGTAGGCATCGGGCAACAGGCTGGCCACGCGGCCGGCGCCTGCCACCAGCAAACGGCGGGCATCAGGGCGGCTGAGCCAGCGCGCCGCCAGCGCCGATGCCGCAGCGGTGCGGCGCGAGGTGATGGCATCGCCATCCAGCACCGCCAGCGGGGCGCCGGTGGCTGCGTCATAGAGGATGAAGACCGAGTGCAGACCGGGCAGGCCGCGCGCCTGGTTGCCGGGGAAGATCGATACCGTCTTGACCCCAATGCGCTTGCCGGTCTGCCACGCCGGCATCAGCAGCATGATGCCGTCTTCCGTACGGGTCTCGCCCGCGATGGCGTGGTTGTGGCGCAGTGGCACTTCGCAGCCCGCGATGAACATCTGTTCGAGACTGTCGATCAAGGCTGCCATCGGCAAATGCTGGGTGGTGTGGCTGAAGTCAAGGATTTGCATGCGGCGCGATAAATTTACTAAAGAGGATTAATTTTCGTATACGAAATTTAATGCAGTTTGAGACAATAAATTTCTTGAAATAGCTCTTTTCATCTAGGGTTTACCCGAAAATTGGGCCTAAAACGCGGCCGCCAGCGCTGCGCTGCCCCACGGGCCGGCGCACGCACCCCTACACTGGCGAGCACCACAAGAGCCTGCCATGCCCCACGCCCCCCTGCCCCACCACAACGCCGGCACCGATGCCACCACCGATGTGCTGGCCACCAAATTGCGCCTGCTGCGGCGCAACGCCGATCTGACCTTGCAGCAGCTGAGCCAGCGCTGCGGTATCTCGGCCTCGGCGCTGTCCAAGATCGAGCACGGCCAGCTCTCCCCCACCTATGAAAAGATTGCGGCGCTCGCGCGCGGGCTGGATGTCGATGTGGGCGAGCTGTTCAGCCCGCTGCAACAAACGGGCCTGCGCGCCCGGCGCAGCGTCACCCGCAGCGGCGCAGGCCTGGTGCATGCCACGCCGCAGTACGTCTACGAACTGCTGCACGCCGACCTGGCCGACAAGCGCTTTATTCCGTTGCTGACCACGATCAAGGCCCATGAGCGCAGCGCCTTTCCCCAGTTGCTGAGCCACGATGGCGAAGAGATGCTCTACGTGATGCGCGGCACGGTAGTCGTGCATACCGACAGCTATGCGCCGCTGGAGCTGGCCGCTGGTGACTCCTGCTATTTCGACAGCGTCATGGGCCATGCCTGCATCTCGGGCGGCGATGAGGATGCGCAGGTGCTGTGGATCTGCTCGCACACCACGATCAAGCCTTGAACCCGCTGCCCAGCGACCGGCAGCAGACATGAAAAAAGCGCCTGGGTGACCCAAGGCGCTTTTGCGAATGCAGGTGCTGTTGGGATCAGACCGCCGCTTCGTCCAGATCACCGGTACGGATACGGATCACACGCTCGATCTCGGTGACGAAAATCTTGCCGTCACCGATCTTGCCGGTACGGGCCGCATTGACGATCGCGTCCACACAGCGGTCCACGTCCTCGTCCTTCACGGCGACTTCAATCTTCACCTTGGGCAGAAAGTCCACGACATATTCCGCACCACGGTACAGCTCGGTGTGGCCCTTCTGGCGGCCAAAGCCCTTGACTTCGCTGACCGTCAGACCGGTCACGCCCACATCCGCCAGAGCTTCACGCACCTCGTCCATCTTGAAAGGTTTGATAACGGCGGTAATCATTTTCATAAGGCTCTCCAGGGATGGGCATATACACGCTGCGCTGGCAACGCGCGCAGCAACTGGGGCTATTGTGCGTCAAGATTCCGCCGCCGGCACCTCCAGGGCCAAATCTCCGGCAGCAGTCGCATGGCGCGCTGGCTATGCCCCGTCCAGGCACAGATCCAGCCGGGCAGCCAGCGCCTGGCTCTGGGCATTGAGGCCCGTCACCTGCACCACGCTGCCATGCTTGCGCAGCCGCGCGCATACCTTGCTAAGCGCCTGCACTGCGGTGATGTCCCAGAGATGCGCCTGGGCCATGTCGATGCGCACCGGCCGGGCCTCGATCTCGCGCACATCAAAGGCATCGACGAGCAGATCGGCCGATGCAAAGAACACCTGGCCGCGCACGGCATAGACCAGTCCGGCCTCGCCGCTGCGCTGCACCTGCAGCAGCCCGGACACCTTGAACATGAAGAACACCCCGCTGAGCAGCACGCCCACGGCCACACCGGCAGCCAAGTTGTGGGTGGCGATGGTGACCACCACGGTGGCCAGCATGACGAGGCTCGACAGCTTGGGATGCCTCAGCAGCGCGCGGGCCGATCCCCAGTCCAGGGTCGAGGCTGACACCATGACCATGACCGCGACCAGCGCCACCACCGGCACCTGCGCCACCCAGGGCTTGAGCAGCACCATCAAACCCAGCAGAAAGGCACCGGCAAACAAGGTGGACAGCCGGCCACGCCCGCCATAGCGCACATTGCTCACGCTCTGGCCGATCATGCCGCAGCCCGCAATGCCGCCAAAGCAGCTGGCCGCCACGTTGGCCAGGCCCAGCCCGCTGCATTCGCGGTTCTTGGCGCTGGGCGTGTCGGTCTGCTCATCGACCACGCTGGCGGTCATCAAGGATTCGAGCAGGCCCACCATTGCGATGGCCAGCGCCGGCAGCGCAATCAGCTGCAGGGTCTGCCAGGACAGCGGCACATCGGGCAGCGCCCAGCGGGGCAAGGTATCGGGCAAGTGGCCCAGGTCCGCCACGGTCTTGAGCGGCAGGTCCAGCGCATGGGCCACGCCCGTCAGCACCAGGATGCAGATCAGCGGCGACGGAATGGCCGTGCTGATGCGCGGCAGGCCATAGATGACGGCCAGGCCCAGCGCCAGCATGGCCCAGGTGGCGCCATTCGCACCCACCAGATGCGGCAGCTGGGCCGCAAAAATAAGAATGGCCAGCGCATTGACAAAGCCGGTGCGCACCGAGCCCGAGACAAAGCGCAGCAGCACCCCCAGGCGCAGCCAGCCAAACAGCATCTGCATGGCACCGGCCAACAGGCCGGCGGCAAACAGGTACTGCACGCCATGGGCCTGCACCAGCGGTGCGGCCACCAGGGCCACCGAGCCCGCAGCCGCCGACACCATCGCCGGCCGCCCACCCGCAAAGGCAATCACGATGCTGATGACAAAGGAAGCAAACAGCCCCACCGACGGATCGACACCGGCGACAAAGGAAAAGGCGATGACCTCGGGGATCAGCGCAAACGTGGCGACTGCGCCGGCCATCAGCTCGCGCGGCACACTCGGCGCCCACTGGGCGCGGAAATAATGAAGAAAAGGGGACATGGCAACGCGCGCACCCGGCAGCGCCGGGTACCGCTCCAAAAAAGACGGAGGAATGGCGGCAGCACAGGCAGGCTGCGCAATGCCGCGAACAACGAAAGCGAAGGATGGCGCGCCGCGCTATGGCGGATGGCGCCGCGAAAAGCCCGACTGGCGCGTGGCCACCAGGCGTGCGATGCGCGCGCGCACAAAGCTCTGGAAGCGCGCAGCCCCCAGCTGCCACGCAGCAAGCGCGAGGGCTGGGCAGGCACAGCGCATCAAGGGCATGGGCGAGGCGTGGGGCGCAGCCTGGCCGCTCAGCCCCGGAAACCGTTGGTGATGGGGTAGCGCCAGTCGCGGCCAAAACCCCGGGCCGACAGGCGTGGGCCCACGGCGGCCTGGCGGCGCTTGTATTCATTGATGCGGATCAGGCGCACCACCCGCTCCACATCGGCGCGGGGGTAGCCGGCGGCCACGATGCTGTCGATATCGGCATCCTGCTCCATGTAGCGCTCGATGATCGCATCGAGCACCTCATAGGGCGGCAGGCTGTCCTGGTCCTTCTGGTCCGGGCGCAGCTCGGCACTGGGCGGGCGGGTGATGATGCGCTCGGGGATGGGGTTGCGGCCGGTGCCATAGGGGTCATGGGCATTGCGCCAGCGCGCCAGCTCGAACACACGGGTCTTGGGCACATCGCGCAGCACCGCAAAGCCGCCCGCCATGTCGCCGTACAAGGTGCAGTAGCCGGTGGCCATCTCGCTCTTGTTGCCAGTGGTCAGCACGATGGAGCCAAACTTGTTCGACAAGGCCATCAGCAAGGTGCCACGGATGCGGGCCTGCAGGTTTTCCTCGGTCGTGTCTTCGGCACGGCCGGCAAAATCATGCGCCAATGCGGCCTTGAAGGCCTCGAACTGCGGCGCAATCGAAATCTCCTCATAAGCCACCGACAGGCGCTCGGCCATCTCGCGCGCATCGATCCAGCTGATGTCGGCCGTGTACGGCGACGGCATCATCACGGTGCGGACCTTGTCGGCCCCCAGCGCATCGACCGCAATCGCCAGCACCAGCGCTGAATCGATACCGCCGGACAGGCCCAGCACCGCACCGGGGAAGCCGGTCTTGCCCAGGTAGTCGCGCACCGCCACCACCAGTGCTTGCCACAGCTGCTGGTTGGTATCACCGGGCGCAGCCACGGGGCCGGACAGTTGCAGACCGGTGGCCGTGGCCTGCACCTGCACCGACAGCAGATGTTCGTCAAAACCCGGCGCGCGGGCAGCCACCTGCCCATCGGCATTCAGCGCGAAGGAGTGGCCATCGAACACCAGCTCGTCCTGCCCGCCCACCAGGTGGGCATAGACCAGCGGCAAGCCGGTTTCGCGGCAGCGCTCGGCCAGCAAGGCCTCGCGGTGGCCGGGCTTGTCCATCTGGAACGGCGAGGCATTGATGACAGCCAGCAACTGCGCGCCCGCCGCCTTGGCCGCACGCGCGGGCTGGCTGGCCCAGGCGTCTTCGCAGATCAGCAGGCCAATGCGATGGTCTGCGACCTCGAAGACGCAGGTCTGCGAGCCTTCGACAAAGTAGCGCGTCTCGTCAAATTCCCGGTAGTTGGGCAGCAGCTGCTTGCGGTAGCTGGCGACCACCTGGCCGGCACGCACCACGCTGGCGGCGTTGTAGCAGCGGCCGTGGGCCGCATGCTGCGCTGCCTGCGGGTGGCCCAGCACCACCGTCAGATCCGGCCATTGCGTGCTGGCCTGCACCACCTGGGCCACCGCCGCATCGCAGGCCGCCAGGAACGAGGGGCGCTGGAACAGGTCTTCGGCGGCATAGCCGCAAATGCCCAGTTCGGGCGTCAGCAACAGCTGCACCCCCTGGGCGGCAGCCTGGGCCGCTGCATCAATGATCTTGCGGGCATTGCCCGGCATATCACCCACAACAAAGTTCAGCTGGGCGCTTGCGATGGAAAAATGGGACATGGATGACTCGATGGCAAGGGGGCAGCGCACCAGAGCCACAACGAGAGTGGGCAAGGCCCGCGCCTGGTGCAGCCAAAGAGTCTAGCCTACAAACCACAAGGCCTGCGCAGCGGCGCGCAAAACCCGCCAATCCGGCACCGCTGTCCCGGAGTTTGCGGGCAGAATCAGACTTTTGCACCACTACCTGCAGCGTCCCATGAACTTTGGCAGCGACAACCAAGCCGGCGTCTCCCCCCGCATCCTGCACACCCTGGTCGAGGCCGCCAGCGGCATCCAGTCCGCCTACGGCAACGACGAGTGGAGCCAGCGCGCCGAGCACATGCTGGGCGAGGCCTTTGGCACCCCGGTGAAAGTGTTCTTCGTCACCACCGGCACAGCGGCCAACTGCCTGGCGCTGTCCACCATTGCCCAGCCCTGGAACGCCGTGGTCTGCCACCACATGGCCCACATCGCGGTCGACGAGAACAGCGCCCCCGCCCTGTTCACCGGCGGCGCCAGCCTGCTGCCGATAGCCACGGACAACGGCAAGATCAGCGCCGGAGACCTGGCCGCCTTTGTGGCGCGCACCCCCCATGACGCCCCCCATAACATGGTGATCAGCGCGCTGAGCATCTCCCAGGTGACCGAGAACGGCCTCGTCTACCAGCCGCAGGAGATGGCCGCGCTGGCCACCCAGGCGCATGCCCTTGGCCTGCGCGTGCACATGGATGGCGCGCGCTTGGCCAATGCCGTCGCTGCGCTCCAGTGCCACCCCGGCGATATCACCTGGCGCGCCGGAGTCGATGTGCTGAGCCTGGGTGCCTCCAAGAACGGCGCGCTGATGGCCGAGGCGGTCGTGTTCTTCGACCAGGCGCTGGCCCAGAACTTCTCGCTGCGCATCAAGCGCAGTGGCCAGCTGGTCTCCAAGAGCCGCACCATCGGCGCGCAGTTCTGCGCCTGGCTGGAAGGCGGCCACTGGCTGGAGCTGGCCCGCCACGCCAATGCGATGGCGTCCAAGCTGTCTGCCGCGCTGGCCGCAACGCCCGGCGTGCGCCTGAGCTGGCCCACCCAGGCCAACGAAGTGTTTGTGCTGATGCCCATCGCGCTGTATGAACAGCTGCGCGCCCAGGGCGTGCGCTGCACCGACTGGTACGCCAGCAGCGTGCCGGCAGGTACCCAGCTGCAGGCGGGTGAGGTGGTGGTGCGCTTTGTCAGCTCCTGGTCCAGCACCGACGAGGAGATCGCCGCGCTGATGGACCTGGTGCACAGCCACCAGCGCCAAGCCGCATAACCTGCGCTGTGCAGTGGCGCGGCAGGCAGACCACAATCGGGCCATGACCTCGCTGCCCGCCGACCCCACGCCCGCACCCCACCCCAGCCTGGAGCTGCGCATTCTGCCCAGCATGGCAGAGTTCGATGCCTCCGCCTGGGATGGGCTGCTGGCCATGCAGCAGCGCCCCACCCCCTTCATGCGCCACGCCTATCTGCAGGCGCTGGAGGTCAGCGGCAGCGCTACTGCAGAGAGTGGCTGGCAGCCTTGCCACCTGAGCCTGTGGCAGGGCGGCGCGCTGGTGGGCGCCTGCCCGATGTACCTCAAAGGCCATTCCTACGGCGAGTATGTGTTTGACTTTGCCTGGGCGCGGGCCTATGCCGAACATGGCCTGGACTACTTTCCCAAGGCGGTCATCGCGGTGCCCTTCACACCTGTGCCCGGCAGCCGCCTGCTGGTGGCCGATGACAGCTTGCGCGCCCCGCTGCTGCATGCCGCTACCCAGTTTTGCGGGGAGCAGGAGATCTCGTCGCTGCACCTGCTGTTTGGCGCTGCGCCCGATCTGCAGGCGGCGCAAGACATTGCGCTGATGCAGCGCGAGAACGTGCAGTTCCACTGGCACAACCGCGATGTCCTGGCCGGCGATGCCGGGCCCTACGCCGACTTCGATGATTTTCTGGCCGGGCTGCAGCAGGACAAGCGCAAGAAGATTCGCCAGGAGCGGCGCAAGGTGCAGGCGGCCGGCGTGACGTTTCGCCATGCCTGCGGCACGCAGATCCGCGAAGCGGATTGGGACTTCTTCTACCAGTGCTATGAGCGCACCTATCTGGAGCATGGCAACGCGCCCTACCTGACCCCGGCTTTTTTCGCCGCAATGCGCACACAGATGCCCGAGAACTGGCTGCTCTTCATCGCCGAGCGCGAGGGCCGCCCCATCGCTGCCAGCCTGATCGCCATCGACGCGCCAGGCACGGGGCCGCGCCACGCCTATGGGCGCTACTGGGGAGCCATCGAGCGGGTGGACTGCCTGCACTTTGAAGCCTGCTACTACCAGCCGATTGAATGGTGCATACGCCAGGGCCTGCAATGCTTTGAAGGCGGCGCGCAAGGCGAGCACAAGATGGCCCGTGCGCTGATGCCGGTACGCACCCCCAGCGCCCACTGGCTGGCCCATGCCGGTTTTGCCCAGGCGGTCGAGCGCTACCTGGCGCGCGAATCACAGGGCATGGCGGAATACCAGCGCGCGCTGCAGGAGCACAGCCCGCTCAAGCATCCGCAATAAGGCCGGCCCCGGCGCCATTGGCCCCTGCCCAAGTTGTAATTAATTTTGTCGCCCGGCAGCTGTGCGTTGCGGTTGTCGGCGATACCGCACAGCAAGCACAAGGCTGCACTGACAAGGCCTGGCACAGCGGCTGCGCACAATGGCTACACCTCAACCAAGCAAGGAGTGACACCATGAACAAGGACCAAGTCGTAGGCAAGATCAAGGACCTCGCAGGCGAAGCACAAGCGGGTGTCGGCAAGGCCATCAACAGCCCCAGCCAGATTGCCAAGGGCAAGGCACTGGAAGCAGAAGGCGAAATCCAGAAGAAAGCCGGTGACGTGAAAGAGACTTTGAAGGATGCCGCGGACGCGGCCAAGAAGCGCCTCTGAGCCTCATCGCGCATCGGGGTGTAACAACGGCCTTGATGAACGTCACTAACTCATACAAATTACCGACATTGGGGCGTCCAAATTAAGGCAATATAAGCCTATTGATTCAACCGAACCCCTCCTTGGCCAGCATTCATTGCTGGCATTTTTTTGCCTGCAGCACAAGTGCAGGCAGCGCAAACAGCGCCCGCGCCTGCCCCTGAGGCATGCCCCGGGCATCAACGCAAAAAAGGGATTTGGCAGCGAGGAATCAGGCCGAATGCGCCTGCACCGGCGCCAGGGCCGCCAGCGCGCCCAGCAAGGCCCAGCCCAGTGGCCATTCGCCATGGCCGGACTCCACATTGATATGGCCGGCCGAGGGCACGCGGACAAAGGTACTGCCCCAGCTCTTGGCATAGGCGCTTGCCATGCGGATCGGGCAATAAGGGTCGTTGCTGCTGGCAGCCACAATGCTGGCGAAGGGCAGCGGGTTGGCCGGCACGGGTGTGAAGTCCTCAAACAGCGCACGGCGCTCCGGATCGGCCGGCGCCACAAACAAGGCGCCGGCAATGCTCCCTGCCGCCTTGCTGCGCAGTTGCTCGACCGCATGCACGCTGGCAATACAGCCGAGCGAATGGGCCACCAGGATGACCGGGTGCGGCGCGACCGCAATGGCCTCCTCCACACTGGCAACCCAGGGGCTGCGATGGGGTTGCAGCCAGTCCTCCTGCTCCACCCGGACGGCGCCCGCAATGCGCGCGGCCCATAGGCTTTGCCAGTGGCCCGGGCCGGAGTTGCGCCAACCCGGCACGATCACCACCGAGACGGGAGCCCCCGTCTCTGCTTCGCCGCGCCAGCCTGGCTGCACAAGGTGCTGGCCATTGAGGTGGGCGGCCGCAATGGCCGCATGGCGGGGCGGGGTGGAGGGGTTGAGCGTGACAAGACAGGCACCAGACATGGATGCATTGTCAAAGCAGCACCTTAGATCAACAACGACTATTTTTGAGTATTGTTATTTCAAAAAATCATATCCAACCCGCCTCCGCCGGAAGGCCATGGACCGACCCCAGCGCAGCAGACGTGTTGCAGCCGTCGCCGAACGGGTTCAGCCCACGGCAGGACGTGCTGAACCCGCGCCCTCAGGTGCCATCGACCTGGCCAATGCGCTGCAGTGGCAGGTTCTCGCCCATGAAGTCCAGAAACGCGCGCTGCGCTGGCGCCATATTGCGACGCGAGACGAAGGCCGCATGCAGAATGCCTTCAGGGATGCTCCAGCCCGCGAGCAATTCGACCAGGTCGCCATTGGCTACCTCATCGCGCACCATCGCTGCGGGCATCCAGCAGGCGCCGATACCGTCGAGCACCGCGTACTTCAAGGTCACCAGGTCATCGGCCACATAGCGCGCCTGGTGGTGGATGGTCACATGCTCGCCTTCGGGGCCTACCAGCTGCAAGGTGCTGTTGCCATCGGCACTGGTCAGCGACATGGTCGGGATCTTGCTGCCCAGGTCCTGCGGGGTTTGCGGCACACCGTGCACGGCCAGCAGCTCGGGGCTGGCCACCAGGCGCTGGCGCGTCATGCCCAGGCGCTTGACCACCAGGCTGCCGCTGTCGTTAAGGTTGGCGCGCACCCGCAGCGCGACATCGATGCCCTCCTCGATCAGGTTGATGGTGCGGTTGGTCACCAGCATCTCGATGCGCACCTTGGCATAGGTGCGCAAAAACGCCGGCAGCAGTTTGCCCACCGCGCCCTGGGCCAGGGTCACCGGGCAGGACACCCGCACCGTGCCCGAGGGCTCGCGCTGGGTCTGTTCCATCTCGGCCTGGGCATTCTGCGCCGCCTCCCGGGCGGTCTGGGCATGGCGCAAAAAGGTCTCTCCCGCATCGGTCAAGGACAGCCGGCGCGTCGTGCGCTGCAGCAGCCGCACGCCCAGCTGGGCCTCCAGATCGGCAATGCGGCGCGACAGCCGCGACTTGGGCACGCCCAGCGCGCGGCCAGCCGCAGCAAAGCCGCCGCGCTCGACCACTTCGGCAAAGTAGTACATGTCGTTGAGGTCGTATTTCATCGTGAGAAGCAGCGTGAGCGCGGTCTGCGCAGGCGGATAGACGGCAAAAAAGTTCGCCCATCATAGTTCTAAAAATAGAACAATCCAACCCACTTCCGCCCCTTAATCCGGCCCGCGCAGAGTGACAAAATTCGTCCACTGGCAAAAATGCTGCGAGTGCAGCAAAAGCCATGACCTGCTTGAAGGACCGACCATGAAACTGCTGCATATCGATTCGTCCATCCTGGGCGCCAACTCCGTCTCCCGCCAGCTGAGCGCCGAAGCCGTCAAGGCCTGGGTGGCCGTGCATCCCAACACCCAGGTTCAATACCTGGACCTGGCCGTCAATACACCACCCCATCTGAGCGCCGATGCGCTGGGCTTTCGCACCGGCCAGGAGGCCAAGACCGAAGCAGAGCGTGCGCAAAATGCCATCTCCGAAACCCTGGTGAGCCAGTTGCTCGACGCCGACGTGCTGGTCATTGGCGCGCCTTTCTACAACTTCAGCATCCCCACCCAGCTGCGCAGCTGGATCGACCGTGTGCTGCAAGGCGGCCGCACCTTCCGCTACACCGCCAACGGCCCTGAAGGCCTGGCCGGCGGCAAGAAGGTGATCGTGGTCGAATCGCGCGGCGGCATCTACTCCACCAGCGAAGGCGGCCGCGCGATGGAGCACCAGGAAAGCTACCTGCAAACCATCTTCGGCTTCATCGGCATCACCGATGTGCATTTCGCCCGCGCCGAAGGCCTGGCCATGGGCCCTGAAGCCCGCGCCGCTGCCATCAGCAAGGCCCAGGCAGAGATTGCCCAGGCCGTGGCCACGCCGCTGCAGCAGACCGTAGCGGCCTGAGTGCCTGGCGCTTGAACAGCCGGAGGCTGGGCGCCCAGCGCGCCCGTTCTCCGGCTGCGGCCCGGCACCTGCCACCCAGTGTCACGGGCCCAGGGATCCTTTGCAGAACCCTCGCCAAGCGGGATGGACGCGGATCGCCGAGACCGCGTTCAGACCACAGCAGAGCGTTTTGCAGAGGGATCCCTATTGCCGATCTGAAGAAGCCTTCCGATCGGCTTTTTTGCGCCTGCATGACAAGCTAGGCCGCTGAATCAGCCTATTGATGCGGTGACAGAAAAATTGTCAACCCGTGGTTACAATCGGCCGCCTCTGCTGCGCTAAAACTGCCTTTTCATGAGCCAACTCGGTATCGTCCTGCACGTGTGCGGGCTGTGGATTCTCTCCAGCCTCGATGCCAGCGGCAAGCTGCTGGTCGTCGCGGGCGTGCCGGTGCTGATGGTGGCCTGGTTCCGCTATGTCGGCCATGTGGTGCTGATGGGTGTGCTGGTGCTGCCCAGGCGCGGCATGGGGCTGTTCCGCACCCAGTCGCTCTCGCGCCAGATCCAGCGCTCGGTGCTGATGATTGCCACCACCTTGCTGTTCTTCCATGTGCTGGGCATGGTGCCGCTGGCCGAGGGCACCGCGATGAATTTCATGGCGCCGCTGTTGGTGATGGCCTTGGCACCCTGGCTGCTGGGCGAGCGCCCTGGCTGGCACCGCTGGGCGGGCGTGGTGCTGGGCTTTGTCGGCATGCTGGTGGTCATCCGCCCGGGCGGGCAGTTGTCCACCGAGGGCGCGATCTGGGGTGTGGTGACGGCCAGCACCTTTGCGCTGTTCCAGATCAGCACACGCCGCGTCGCTGCGGACGACCCGCTGACCAGCAATCTCTATGGCGGGCTGTTTGGCGCGTTGGTGCTGAGCGCCCTGCTGCCCTTTTTCTGGCAGCAGCTGGATCTGACGGTCTGGCAATGGCTGCTGCTGGCCTCCACCGGGCTGTCCGGCTTCGTCGGCCACTGGTTGCAGATCACTGCATACAGCAAGACCAGCGCCACCTTGCTGGCACCGTTCAACTACCTGCAGATCGTCTCTGCCACCACATTGGGCTGGTTGATTTTTGGCCAGTTGCCCGACGCGGCAACCGCTGCCGGCATGGCCTTGATCTGCTGCGCGGGCCTGGGCGTGGTGCTGGTCGAAGTCTGGCAACAGCGCTTGCGCAAGCGCCTCTCCGCCTGAAGACACAAGAGGGAAAGCGCTGAAGCGCCGTCCAATACCCCAGCGTTTAAGACCAGCTTCACCATTGAAGAAGTACCCCTTCGCCAATCGCGCACACCGGGGAAACCCAAATATCAAATTGATAGCTATATACGCAAACCCAATGGACGGATAAGGCCCATTCGTTGCACACGCACAGGTTGCAAAACCGGTCAACTTGGATTGCCGTGCAGCGGAGAGGCCGGGGTGACAATTAACAATTTGGCGGCGATGCTATACATTCGGTGATGACCGTCGCACAAGCGACAAAATTCATAATTCCAGTCACCGAGACGACATGCCATGGACGACCCCATCCTGACCCCCGAAGAGCGCGAAGCCATCAATACAGGGCGCTGGTTCAGCACCCTCTCGCCGACTTTGCGCCACGACATTCTGCGCTGCGCCTATGTCAAGCGCTTCAAGGACGGCGGATTGATTTTCTCGCGCGGCGATGAGCCCGAAGAGTGGGTCTCCGTGGCCCGGGGCTCGGCCCGTGTCAGCTCGGCGTCGTTGACCGGCAAACAGATCACGTTGACCTATGTCGAGCCAGGCACCTGGTTTGGCGACGTGGGCCTGTTCGATGACGACAGCCGCACCCATGACGTCTACGCCCATGGCGAGACCACGCTGGTCTGCGTCAGCAAGGCAGATTTTCAACGCATCCTGCAGACCCATGTGGAGTTCTACCAGGCGCTGGCGCGCATGCATGCGCGCCGCATCCGCAGCCTCTACGGCATGGTGGAAGACCTCAACACGCTGCCGCTGCGCGCACGCCTGGCCAAGCAGCTGCTGCACCTCTCGCGCAGCTATGGCGTGCCCGGCAAGGAAAGCAGCGAAACCCGCATCGGCCTGCAACTGGCCCAGGAAGAGCTGGCCCAGCTGCTGGGCGCCTCGCGCCAGCGGGTGAACCAGGAGCTCAAGTCGATGGAACGCGAGTCTTCGATCCGCATCGAGCCTTCGGGCCTGACGGTGCGTGACAGCAATGCGCTGCGCCGCATTGCGGCGTCGGAATAAGTTCGCGCCAGCTACTCGGCACCCCGCCCACCCGCTGCGCATCGCGGTGGGCCCGTGCCGAACGGCATGTCTAGAAGACGCCGTAGCGGTAGGCCACATACAAAGCGGCCAGCACACCGACAACGGCCAGAATGCGCATGATGCGTCCCATCGCTCGCTCTCCCCTATTTGTATTGCTAAAAGGGCTCAGCCCCGGCCCAGCGCCATCGCGACACCCCGGTTGGCCAGCGCGTCGGCACGCTCATTGCCCGGGTCACCCGCGTGGCCCTTGACCCAGTGCCAGGTGATGCGGTGCTCGCCGCCATGCACCAACGCATCGAGGCGCTGCCAGAGGTCGACATTCTTGACGGGCTCCTTGCTGGCAGTGCGCCAACCCTTGGCCTTCCAGCCGGTGATCCATTCGGTGATGCCTTTGCGAACGTACTGGCTGTCCAGGTACAGCTGCACGTCGCAGGGGCGCTTCAAGGCTTCGAGCGCCTGGATCACCGCCATCAGCTCCATGCGGTTGTTGGTGGTGCCCAATTCACCCCCGAACAGCTCCTTCTGCGCTGTGCCAGCGCTCAGCAAAGCGCCCCAGCCGCCTGGGCCAGGGTTGCCCTTGCAGGCACCGTCCGTATAAATCACCACTTGGTTCACACCCACTCCTTGGCACACAGCCACGATTACAGGGGGCCACTATAAGCGCATTTGCAACCCCTCTGCAGCCTGTTTGCAGGGCTGTGGCAGCCCCCGTTCAAACCGTGGGCGTACCCGCCGTGGGGTTGTGCGCGGGCGCTGCATCGCCGCGGCGATGGGTTTCCGTGAGCCCTTCGCGCACGGCCACCGCTGGTCGGGCTGCCGGGCTGGGGACCGCAGGCTTCCAAGGCACTGGCAGCTTGCGCACACCCGCGACCTTTTTGACCGCTTCGACAAAATACACGCCGCCGAGTATCGGCCAAGCCGTTGGCCCCAGACGGTCCATCCATTCCCAACGCGCCAGCCAGGCATCGCTGCGCATCGCCGGCCGGAAACAGCCAAAGCTGGCGCTTTGCAGCTCCAGATCCAACAGCTTGAGCCAGTCACGCAAGCGGCCATAACCGATCAGGTTGTGGTCATCGGGCATCGGCGGCAGCTTCTGCAAACCGGGAATGCGGCGGCTCCAGGTGTGCATGCCCCAGAGACTGGCCGGGTTGATGCCGCTGATCAGCACGCGGCCCTCGGGCACCATCACACGGGCCACCTCGCGCAACACCGCATGCGGGTCGGCACTGAGCTCGAGCGTATGGGGCAGCAGCACCAGGTCCAAGGTATCGGCGCCAAACGGCAGCGCATGGGCATCACACAGCAAGCCGGCCGTCACGGCCTCAGCGGGCGTTGCAGGCAGGCCCACATCACTTTGTAAAGGCGGCGCAAAGCGCTTTACATCTGCCAGTCTGCTCTGCTGCCACTGCGCCATCTGTTCGTTCGACTCCAGCGCGAGCCAGCGGTGGGGCGTGCGATTGTTGCGCAGCCCCTGCAGCGGGAAAAGTCCCATCTGCAGGCTATGGAAGCCAAAAATATCGGCCACCGCATCGTCGTAACATGTTTGCTCCCAGGACAGCATGTAGCTGCCCAGCGGCGTCTGCCACCAATTTTGCGTGCCTATAATTTGGTCATTCATGCATCTGTTACCTCTGCCCGCTTTCAACGACAACTACATCTGGCTGCTGCACAACGGACAGCACGCGCTGGTCGTCGACCCTGGCCAGGCCGCGCCCGCGCTTGCGGCGCTGCGCCGCCTTGATCTGCAGCTGCAAGCCATTGTAGTGACCCACCACCACGGCGACCACACCGGCGGCGTGGCCGAGCTGCGCGAGGCCACCGGCGCCCGGGTCTACGGCCCCGCGACCGAGGACATTCCCCAGCCCTGCGAGCCCCTGCGGGGCGGCGATGGGCTGGCGCTGCTGGGCCTGCAGTGGCAGGTGATCGATGTGCCCGGCCATACCGCCGGGCATATTGCCTATTACTGCGCCGATGTGGCAGGACAACCGGTGCTGTTCTGTGGCGATACCTTGTTCTCAGGCGGCTGCGGCCGCCTTTTTGAAGGCACGCCTGCGCAGATGCATGCCTCGCTGTCGGCACTGGCTGCGCTGCCCGCCGATACGCAGGTCTGCGCTGCCCATGAGTACACACTCTCCAACCTGCGCTTTGCGCAGGCCGTAGAGCCCGACAACCAGGACGTCGCCCGCTATCTGGCGCACTGCGAGCAGTTGCGTGAACGCGGCGAGCCGACCCTGCCGGCGCAGCTTGGCAACGAGCTGCGCATCAACCCATTCCTGCGCAGCAGCCTGGCCCCTGTGGCCCGCGCTGCCCAGCAGTTCGATCCCTCCACCCCTAGCAGCGACCCGGTCGCCGTTTTTGCCGCGCTGCGTCGCTGGAAGAACCAATTTTGATGAAGCATCTGTACCTGTGGAGCCTGAGCGCCCTACTCGCCCTGACCGGCTGCGCCACCACCGAGACCGGCGGCCCGAATACCCCGGCAGCAGGTGACACCCCGAAGACCAGTTCGGCGCCGCACACCCCCAGCTACCCCAGCGGCCCCCTCAGCCCCATCAGTGCGGCCAACCTCCAAGGCAATGGCGCCGTCACCAGCCTGGCGGTGCCGGAAGATCTCTGGGATCGCATCCGGCGCGGCTTTGCGATGCCCGATCTGGAAAACGACCTGGTCAGCAACCAGGAGCAGTGGTACGCCAGCCGTCCCGATTACATCCAGCGCATGACCGCGCGCTCGTCCAAGTACATGTTCCACATCGTCGAGGAACTGGAGCGCCGGGGCATGCCGACCGAGCTGGCACTGCTGCCCTACATCGAGAGTGCCTACAACCCGCAGGCAGTCTCCAGTGCCAAGGCGGCCGGCATGTGGCAGTTCATGCCCGCCACCGGCACCTATTTCGATCTGAAGCAGAACATGTTCCGCGACGACCGGCGCGATGTGCTGGCCTCGACCCGCGCAGCGCTGGACTACCTGCAAAAGCTCTACAACATGTTTGGCGACTGGCACCTGGCACTGGCAGCCTACAACTGGGGGGAAGGCAGCGTGGGCCGCGCGCTAGCGCGCAACCAGAAGCAAGGTCTGGGGGGCGCCTACACCGACCTGAGCATGCCCGACGAGACACGCAACTACGTCCCCAAGCTGCAGGCGGTCAAGAACATCATCGCCCATCCCGAGCGCTTCCAGGCTGAGTTGCCGCTGATCGAGAACCACCCCTACTTCCAGGCCGTGACCCTGGACCGCGACATCGACACCGCCCAGGTGGCCGAGATGGCCGGCGTCACGATGGATGAGCTCAAGTCGCTCAACCCCTCCTTCAACCGCCCCGTGATCTTCAAGGCCGGCACACCGCAGGTGCTGCTGCCCTGGGACAATGCGAATGTCTTCCGCCGCAACCTGCAGGCCCATGAAAAAGGCCAGTACGCGAGCTGGACCGTCTGGACCGTGCCCAGCACGATGACGGTGGCCACTGCCGCCGGCATGGTCGGCATGAGCGAGAACGACCTGCGCGCGGTCAACAACATTCCGCCACGCATGATGGTCAAGGGCGGCTCAGCGCTGATGGTGCCGCGCTCGGCCGCCGTCAAGCAGGATGTCTCCAGCCACCTCGCCGACAACGCCCACATCGCGCTGACCCCGGAAGTCGTCACCCGCCGCACGACCGTCAAGGCGCGCAAGGGCGATACCGTCGCCCGCGTGGCCCAGCGCTACCGGGTCACCGCCGCACAGGTCGCCGATTGGAATGATGTCGGCGTCAAGAGCGCCTTCAAGGTGGGCCACCAGGTCGTGCTGTACATGCCCGTGCGCGTAGGTGCTGCACCGGCAGCACGCGGCGGCCAGGCTGCGCGCGGCAGCCGCAGCAGCACGGCCAAACGGCCGGCGGTGCGCCAGACAGCGACCCAGAAGGCCCCCTCCAAGCGCAGCACCAGCACCACGAAGAAAAAGCGCTGAGCAAGCCCCTAAAGCCCCACCACAAGACGCTCCCTGGAGCGTCTTTTTTTATGCGCACAGACTCTGCGGACAAAGGCCTGGCACTATGCTGGGCGCAACACCGAGGAGACCGCATGCGCGAAGGATTGGAAAAACTGCTGGCCAAGGGACAGGACAGCGCTGTTCTGCGCTTTGGCCTGGGCCAGGCCTGCTTGAAGGAAGAGGACTATGCGGCCGCAGCGCTGCACCTGGCGCAGGCCGTCAAGCAGAATCCGCAGTACTCCGCCGCCTGGAAGCTGCTGGGCAAGGCCCAGCTGGAGTCGGGTGCAGCGGATGCCCGCACGCAAGCCCAGGCCAGCTGGCAGCAAGGCCTGCAGGTGGCAGAGCAGCACGGGGACACGCAGACGGTCAAGGAGATCACGGTGTTCCTCAAACGCATGCACAAAGCCGCTGGCGGAGCTGCTTGAGCGGCGCTGATCGCCGATAAAAAACGGCAAGGCCTGGAAGGCGCTTGCCGTTTCTGGATGGCAGCTGGCCAGCAACTGCCAGCTGCCGATGATCAGTTGTCCAGCTTGGGGTCCAGCGCATCGCGCAGGCCATCGCCCAGCAGGTTGAAGGCCAGCACCGTCACAAAGATCGCCAGGCTCGGGAACAGGGCCACATGCGGGGCATTGAGCATATCGCTGCGCGCCTCGTTCAGCATGGCGCCCCACTCCGGCGTCGGCGGCTGCGCGCCCATGCCCAGAAAGGACAGGCTGGCAGCGGTGATGATCGAGGTGCCGATACGCATCGTCAGGTAGACCACCACGGAAGACACGGTGCCCGGCAGCAGGTGGCGCAGCATGATGACCCGGTCGGGCGCGCCAATGGAGCGCACCGCCTCGATGTAGGTCTGCTGCTTGAGCGCCAGTACATTGCCGCGCACCAGGCGGGCAAAGGCGGGCACGCTGAACACGGCCACCGCCATGATCACATTGATCATGCCGTTGCCCAGGATGGCGACGATGCCGATGGCCAGCAAGATGCCGGGGAAGGCAAACAGCACATCGGACATGCGCATCACGCAGCGGTCCCACCAACCCTCGTAGTAGCCGGCCAGCAGGCCCAGGATGGCGCCGATCACCGCGCCAATGGCCACCGACACAAAGCCGGCTGCCAGCGAGATGCGCGCACCCACGAGGATGCGGCTGAAGATGTCACGGCCCAGCGAATCGACGCCAAACCAGTGCTTGGCGGTGGGGGGTGAGTTCAGCGCGTCGTAGTCAAAAAAGTTCTCGGCATCATAGGGCACGATCCACGGTGCCAGGATGGCCACCAGCACCAGTGCGATGATGAAGACGCCAGCGAACAAGGCCAGCTTCTGGCGCTTGAACTTGCGCCAGAACTCGGCCATCGGCGTGCGCATGCGCGTCGATGCGGCCAGGTTGGCAGGCAGAGACGGCGTGGCAACGCTGGCGGCAGGTACGGTGGTGGCCGCCGCCACGGCGCGGTCGGCAGATTCAGGAGCGTTCGGAGTATTCATGGCCAAAGCACCTGCTTAGCGGTAACGGATGGTGGGGTTGATCCAGGCATAGAGCAGATCGACCACCAGATTGATCAGGATGAATTCCAGCGAGAACAGCAGCACGAGGGCCTGGATGATCGGGTAGTCGCGCATCTCGACCGCATCGACCAGCAAGCGGCCCATGCCCGGCCAGTTGAACACCACCTCGACAACGATGGAGCCGCCCAGCAGGAAGCCGAACTGCAGGCCCATCATCGTCACCACCGGAATCATCGCATTGCGCAGGCCATGCTTGATGACGACCACAGTCTCCTTCAAGCCCTTGGCGCGCGCGGTGCGCACATAGTCCTCTTTGAGGATGTCGATGAAGGAGCTGCGGGTAAAGCGCGCCATCACCGCGGCCACAGCAGCGCCCAGGGTCAGCGACGGCAGCACATAGTGCTTCCAGCTGTCGGCGCCCACGGTGGGCAGCCAGCCAAGCTTGACCGAGAAATACTGCATCAGCAGCATGCCCAGCGCAAACGACGGGAACGAGATGCCCGACACCGCCAGGGTCATGCCCAGGCGATCGGGCCACTGGTTGCGCCAGACGGCCGAGACAATGCCCAGGAACATGCCCAGCACCACCGACCAGGCCATCGCCACGACGGTGAGCCAGAAGGTCGGGCCAAAGCGCTCGGCAATCTCTTGCGAGACCGGGCGCTTGGTCCGGATGGATTTTCCAAAATCGCCCTGCAACGCATTGCTGAAGAAACGGACGAACTGCTGGTGCAGGGGCAGGTCCAGCCCCAGGTCCTTGCGGACCAGTTCGATCGTCTCCGGGCCGGCTTCGGGGCCAGCCGCCAGGCGCGCGGGGTCACCGGGCAGCATGTGCACAAAACCAAAGACCAGCACCGCCACGATGAGCAGTGTCGGTATCAGCCCGAGCAAGCGTTTGAGCAGGTAGCGATACATGGATTACTTCAGGTCGACATCGGTGAAATTGAAGTTGCCGTCCGGGATCACGTAAAAGCCCGACAGCTTCTTGGACTTGGCAGACACCAATTGCTCAGTGTTCAGGAAAATCCAGGGCGCGTCCTTCCAGATCTTTTGCTGTGCATCGGCATAGATCTTGCCGCGCTCGGCCGCATCGGTGGTCACCAGCGCCTTGGCAATGCCGGCATTGACTTCGGCGTTGTTGTAGTACGCAGTGTTGAAGCCGCGTGGAGGCTGGCTCTCACCGGCCAGCAGTGGGCGCATCGCCCAGTCGGCTTCGCCGGTGGACGAGGACCAGCCCACGTAGTACATGCGCACGGCGGCCTTGCTCGCATCCTGCACCGATTCCACTTCCGCGACGCGCTGGCCTGCTTCCAATGCGCGCACCGTTACCTTCACTCCCACCTGGGCCAGTTGCTGCTGCGCAAACTGGATGACCTTCTGGGCCGTGGAGTGGTTGTAGGCCGACCACAAGGTGCTCTCAAAGCCATTGGGGTAACCGGCTTCCTTCAGCAAGGCCTTGGCCTTGGCAGGATCGTAGGGCCAGGGGCCCAGCTTGGTGGCAAATTCCACACCCTTGGGCAGCACGCCTTCGGACGGGATGGCATAGCCGGCAAACGCCACCTTGGCCAGTGCTTCCTTGTTGATCGCGTAGTTCAGCGCCTCACGCACCTTGGGGTTGTCGAAAGGCTTTTGCGTGGTGTTCAGCGAGATGTAGCGCGCAATGATCGAAGGCGCCACGACGATGTCAAGGTTGGCATTTTTCTTGAGGTTTTCAACTGCTTCGGGCGGCACGCTGAAAGCGAACTGCGCCTCACCGGTCTGCATCATCGACGAGCGGGTGTTGTTGTCCACCACGGGGCGCCAGGTGATCGAATCCACCTTGGGCAGGCCGGACTGCCAGTAGCCATCAAACTTGCTGACCTTGACATAGTCCGAGGGCTTCCACTCGACGAACTTGAAGGGGCCGGTGCCCACGGGATGCTGCGCAATGTCCTTGCCATACTGCTTGAGCGCAGCGGGCGAGATGATCACGCCCGAGGGGTGGGCGAGCGAGTTGACGAAAGGCGCAAACTGTTCCTTGAGCGTGAACTTGACCGTGTGCTCGTCCACCGCCTCGGTCTTGGCAATGTTCTTGTACAGGTTGTAGCGCTTGAGCTTGTTGTCCGGGTTGGTCACGCGGTCAAAGTTGGCCTTCACCGCTTCGGCGTTGAAAGGGGTGCCGTCATGGAACTTCACGCCGCTGCGCAGCTTGAAGGTGTAGACCAGACCGTCCTTGCTCACGTCGTAGCCGGTGGCCAGCACCGGGATCATCTTCATGTCCTTGTCGAAGCTGTACAAGCCTTCGTAGAAGGACTTGGCCATCGCTTGCGACAGGGTGTCATTGGCGTCATAGGGGTCCGTCGTCGTGAAAGACGAGTACACCGCCACCGTCACATCCTTGGCGGCAAACGCCGGCAAAGCCGAGCCCGCCAGCAGCATGGCTGCGGCGATCGAAGTCAAACGTCGTTGCATATCAACTCTCCTCTTCAGGTTTTGCATCGGCTGGCCCACCACGGCGGCGACCAGACCCACTACATTCTTGGCATTACGCACCTTGGCACACTGCGCAGACTCACGCCGGCTGCAGATCCTGCACTTCGCCCGCTGGCACCGCAGGCTGGGGCATCTCCTGCGCCACCCAGTGGCCCGGGCCCACCTCGCGCATCGGCAGCACGCGTGGCGGGTCATCCACGCCACGCACGGGGCTGGGGATCTCGGCCACATTCAAGGTGTGCTTGCGGCGCTGCGTCGGGTCGGCAATCGGCACGGCCGCCATCAGGCGCTTGGTATAGGGGTGCTGCGGGTTCTCGAACACCGCGCGGCGCGGGCCGATCTCGACGATCTGGCCCAGGTACATGACAGCCACGCGGTGGCTGACACGCTCCACCACGGCCATGTCATGCGAGATGAACAGAAAGGCAATGCCAAACTCCTGCTGCAGGTCCATCATCAGGTTGATGATCTGTGCGCGGATCGACACATCAAGGGCCGAGACCGCCTCGTCGGCAATCACCACCTTGGGGTTCAGCGCCAGTGCACGGGCAATGGCAATGCGCTGGCGCTGGCCGCCCGAGAACTCATGCGGGTAGCGGTTGGCGGCAGCCGGTGGCAGGCCCACCTTCTCCAGCAGCCACTCCACCTTTTTCTCGGCCTGCTCGCGCGGCAGCAGCTGGTGGATCAGCATGGGCTCCAGAATGCTGTAGCCCACGGTCAGCCGAGGGTCGAGCGAGGCAAACGGGTCCTGGAAAATGAACTGGATATCACGGCGCAGCGCTTGCAGTTGCGCGCCCTGCAGCTTGGCAATATCGCGCCCGGCCACCTGCACATCGCCGGACTGGAAATCGATCAAACGGGCCAGCGCGCGGCCGGTGGTGGACTTGCCGCAACCGGATTCGCCGACCACCGCCAGGGTCTCGCCCGGCTGCAGGCTCAGGCTCACCTGCTCGACCGCATAGACCTGGCGCTTGACACCGCCAAACAGGCCTTCCTTGATCGGGAAACGCGTGACCAGCTTGTTGACCTGCAGCACCGGCTCGCCCGCTTGCACGGTCGATGGCTGGGCTGCGGGCGCCTCGGCCTGCGTGCTCTGGCCCAGCAGGCTGAAGCGCTCGGGCAGATCCTTGCCGCGCATGGCGCCCAGCTGCGGCACGGCGGCCAGCAGGTTGCGGGTGTAGGTCTGCTGCGGGTTGGCAAACAGCTGCACGCAGTCCTGCTCTTCCACCTTGTCGCCACGGTACATCACCAGCACGCGGTCGGCCACCTCGGCGACCACGCCCATGTCGTGAGTGATGAAGATCACGCCCATCGACATCTCGCGCTGCAGCTCCTGCACCAGCGCCAGAATCTGGGCCTGGATGGTCACATCCAGCGCCGTCGTCGGTTCATCGGCAATCAGCAGCGAGGGCTTGCACGACAGCGCCATCGCAATCATCACGCGCTGGCGCATGCCGCCCGACAGCTGGTGCGGGTGGCGCGTGAGCACATTGCGCGCCTCCGGAATGCGCACCAGCTCCATCATGCGCAGCGCCTCGGCCATTGCGGCGCTGTTGGACTTGCCCTGGTGCAGGCGAATCGATTCTGCAATCTGCTCACCGACGGTGAACACCGGGTTCAGCGAGGTCATCGGCTCCTGGAACACCATCGCCATATCGGCCCCGCGCACCTGGCGCATCTGCGCTGGCGTGGCCTTGGCCAGGTCGATCGTGCCGGCATGGCGGCCGCGCAGCAGCATCGAGCCGCTGTCGATCTGGCCGCCACCGGTTTCCACCAGCCGCATCAGCGCCAGCGATGTGACCGACTTGCCCGAGCCCGATTCGCCCACCACCGCGAGGGTCTGGCCGGCATAGACATCGAGGTTCAGGTTCTTGACCACCTGCACCCGCCCCTGCTCGGTCTTGAAGCTCACGGACAGATCCCGCACCTGCAAAACGGGCGGCGTCAGGTCATCGTGCACGGGAGTAGAACTGGGGTTGGACATAGGTAGATGGGGCAGTGCGGGACTTCGGAAAGAAGGCACGAGCCGTAATGCAGGACAGGCACCCGGGTTGGGACAAATCCTTGAGAAAAATCCCCGTGATAGCAAGAACACTGGGGCTTACACATTCACCTGGGTGACAGTGCTAGCAATTGTAGAAAGCCGGGGATGGGGTTTGGATGCAAAACCTCCTATGGTTTTCACCTACGCAATATCCGCAGTAGTGCGCACCACTGCATTGCGTGGCTTGCCCGTTGCAGGCAAGCCACTTCACCGGGGCGGGGGTCGGGTATAGCTGCTGCCCCCTGGCTCAGCGATGCGCCATCAGGCCGGCGCCAACGCGTCGTTGGCATAAATGGCCACCAGCGCCTCGCCGTCGATGCCGATCTGCCCCCGGTACATACCTTCGGAGTTGAAGCACAGCGAGACCTCCCCGTCGGCGCCCACCGCAATCAGGCCGCCATCGCCACCCAGCGGGGGCAGCACGCGGTGGATGACCTCGGCCGTCGCCTCGGCCACCGACTCACCCAGCAGTTCGATGCGCGCCGCCACCGTGTGGGCGGCCGAGCCCCGGATGAAGGCCTCGCCCACGCCCGTGCAGGAGACGGCCACGACGCCATGCTTGGCATAGGTGCCCGCGCCCACCACGGGCGAGTCGCCGACACGGCCGGGCTTCTTGTTGGTCAGACCGCCGGTCGAGGTGGCAGCGGCCAGTTGGCCCTGCACATCCAGCACCACCGCGCCGACGGTGCCCATCTTCTTGCGCTCATCCAGCGGCGCGGCCTGGGTCTGGCTTTGGGCGGTGTGGTCCAGCGCCACCTGCTCGCGGCCCGATGCCAGCGCCGCCGCCTGCACGGTACGCAACTGGGTCAGGCGCTGCTCGGTCGAGAACCAGTCGCGCGCCACCATCTCGCAGCCCTGGGCCTGGGCAAAGCGCTCGGCGGCCTCGCCAATCATGAACACTGGACCGCCCGCCTCCATCAACGCCAAGGCCGCACGCACCGGGTTGCGCACGGTGCTGACACCGGCCAGCGATCCGCAGGCCAGATCGCGCCCGCGCATCACACAGGCATCCATCTCATGCGTGGCATCGGCCGTGAACACGGCGCCGCGCCCGGCGTTGAACAGGGGGCATTCCTCGAGCAGGCGCACGGCCTCCACGGCCACTTCTTCGGCAGGCGCGCCTGCAGCCAGTTTTTGCTGCGCGCCTTGCAGCACATCGCGCAAGGCGTCGCGGTAGGCCTGCTGTTGCGCAGGGGTGATGGAGGCACGGGTGATGGTGCCGGCGCCGCCATGGATGGCGATCACGGGACGGAAGGTGGTGGAGGTCGTCATAGTTTTAGGGCCGGTCGCCTCTTGCGCTGCCAGCCGGTTCCAGGTGAATCAATCAGGAAGAAAGCAGCGGCAGCAGTGCCGCCATGAAAGCCTCGGGCTGCTCGTACTGCACCCAATGGCCGCTGTCCGGCAACCGCACAAAGGCCTGCAGATGGGGGGTGACCGCACGGTATTGGTGTTCCAGCGCGGGCATATAGCTTTTGTACAAGGCGTCATAAGCGCCATAGATCGCAGCGACCGGGCAGGCGATCTGCGGCAGCGACTGCGCCAGGATATCGGTGTTGGCCAGGCGCCGGCGCGGCAGGCGATCGCGCAGCACATTGTGCTGGTGCAAGGCCAGCGCCTGCTCGTCGATCTTCGCAGCATCCCAGAGCATCAGCGCGCCCAGGTTGTAGCGGTGCATCTCCAGCTGCTCGGCCGGGTCGCTCAGATGGCGCCAGCCTTTGAGGCTGAACTGCTTCTCCGGCACGACACCCATCGCCGGGGCACCGACCAGCACCAGGCGCTCGGCCGCCTGCGGGTAGGCGGCGGTCAGCATGGCCGCCGTCATGCCGCCAAACGAGAAACCCATCAACTGGCAAGGCAGCAGATCCAGCTGCGCCATGCCGGCATGCAAAGGCGCCAGCATCGCATCGGCATCGGCGCCCAGCGCTGGCGGGTCGGAATCGCCAAAACCCGGCAGATCGGGCAGCCAGAGCTCGTAGCCTTGGGCGAGCAGCGCATCGATATTGCGGATCCAGTGGGTCCAGCTGCCGCTGCCGCCATGCAGCATCACCAGGGGCAGCCTGCCAGGGCGGCGCCCGCCCCAGGTATGCCAGACCAGGGTTCGGCCTTCAAAAATCGTGGTGTGCCGTATGGCCTGGGCCAGCAAACGCTGGTACAGCGCCGGCAAGGGCAGCAAGCCCGCCGCGCCGGTGTCTGGAACATCCGACATCGCAACCTTCAGGCCGCAGGCGACAGCAGCACCTGCGCTACCGCATCGATCGCAATGCTGTAGCCCTGCACGCCCAGGCCACAGATGACTGCCTTGGCGACGGGGGCGATATAGGAATGGTGGCGGAAGGACTCGCGGGCATGCACATTGCTGATGTGCAGTTCGATCACCGGCAGCGCCGCCCCCTTGATCGCATCCATCAGGGCCACGCTGGTGTGGGTATAGGCGGCGGCATTGAGCACCACGCCGGCCAGTTGGCCCTCGCGCTGCAGCTGGCCCGCCTCGTGCAGCCAGTCGATCAGCGCGCCCTCATGGTTGCTCTGGTGAAAACGCAAGGCCAGCTGGTTGCGCGCGGCCGCCTGGGCGCAGAGCTGCTCGACGTCGGCCAAGGTGTGGGCACCATAGATGGCGGGCTCGCGCAGACCCAGCAGGTTCAGGTTCGGGCCGTTCAGTACAAAAACAGTTTTCATCTCAGCTTCCACAACGGACAACAGCTGTGGATTATCCGAGCATTCCAACCGTTGCTGCATCAGCCAAGCGACAGCCGAGCGGCTGGCGCGCTGCCAGGCGCCCATAAAAAAGCCCTGGCGGGCCAGGGCGTGGGCTGCTTGGACAGGGCGGCTGCCTCAATAGCGGTAGTAATCGCGGTCGTGGCGATGGTGGCGGTAGTAGCGGCCGGGAGGTGGGCCGTAATACACGGGCGCCGGGCGGTAGACCGGTGCGGGGCGGTAGACCACAGCGGGAGGTGGAGGTGCCACATAGACCGGCTGGGGCGCATACACAGGGGGCGGTGCCACATACACCGGCTGCGGTGCATACACCGGCGCAGGAGCGACATACACCGGGGCTGGCACATTGATACCCACCGACCAGGACACCCGGCTGGCATGGGCGCCAGCGCTCATCAGCGCCAAGCCAGTCAGCACAGCGGCAGCGGCCCAGCGAGAGCCTTGTTTCAGCATCGAGTTGCGCATATTGATCTCCTTGCGAGAATCCCTGAAAAATGTCATTGAACTTTCAACGCGGCAAGCAGGCAGAAAGATACCAAACGCTCTGCAAATTATGGTTTCAAGACCAGCTATCCTGTTGCAAAGCGTAAATGACATGCCTGATGCAGTGTCAGAGCCCCATAAACCGCAATCCGTTCCAGCCATCAGGGTACTCCCTTAGAATACACCTCTATGAATGCACCTGCCCCGAGCGCTTCGCACAACGGTAGTGACGAAGTGGTCAAACCCACCAATTTCCTGCGACAAATCATCGAGGCCGACCTCGACAAAGGCAGCTATGCCCAGCGCCACTGGGGTGGCTCGCCTGGCGATGCCCAGCACCACCAGCAAGGCCCCGTCGACCAGGCCAAGATCCGCACCCGCTTCCCGCCCGAGCCCAACGGCTACCTGCATGTGGGCCATGCCAAGGCCATTTGCCTGAACTTTGGTCTCGCGCGCGACTTCGGCGGCGTCTGCCACCTGCGCTTTGACGACACCAATCCGGAAAAGGAAGACCAGGAGTATGTGGACGGCATCATCGATGCCGTGCGCTGGCTGGGCTTTGACTGGAAGGACCCGAGCGGCGAGCAGAATCTGTACTACGCCAGCAACTACTTCGACTTCATGCACCGCTGCGCGGTCTACCTGATCGAGCAGGGACTGGCCTATGTGGACGAGCAGTCTGCCGAAGAGATGAAGGCCAACCGGGGCGACTTCACGCGCCCGGGCGTCAACAGCCCGTTCCGCGACCGCAGCGTGGCCGAGAACCTGCAGCGCTTTGCCGACATGAAGGAGGGCAAGCTGCCCGATGGCGCTGCCGTGCTGCGCGCCAAGATCGACATGACGGCGCCCAACATCAACCTGCGCGATCCTGCGATCTACCGGGTGCGCCATGCCGAGCACCACAACACCGGCAACCAATGGTGCATCTACCCGATGTACACCTTTGCGCACCCGATCGAGGATGCCTACGAGCACATCACCCATTCGATCTGCACGTTGGAGTTCGAGGACCAGCGCCCCTTCTATGACTGGTTGCTGGACCACCTGCGTGCCGGTGGCCTGATCGATGCGCCCCAGCCGCGCCAGTACGAGTTCTCGCGCCTGAACCTGACCTATGTGATCACCAGCAAGCGCAAGCTCAAGCACCTGGTGGACAACCAACTGGTCAGCGGCTGGGACGACCCACGCATGCCCACCGTCGTCGGCCTGCGCCGCCGTGGCTACACCCCCGCGTCCATCCGCAATTTCTGCGAGCGCATCGGTGTCACCAAGGACTACGCCTGGATCGACTACGCCACGTTGGACGGCTGCCTGCGCGAAGACCTGGAAAACCAGGCCCACCGCGCGATGGTGGTGCTGGACCCGGTCAAGCTGGAGCTGAGCAACTGGGCCGAGGTGTTCGGCAGTGCCGACCACCTGGAAGCCTGCAGCCTGCCCGCCCTGCCCCACCCGGCAGAAGGCCAGATCGCCCCCGAGCGCCACTTCACGCTGGGCCGCGAGGTCTGGATCGAGCGCGAAGACTTTGCCGAAGTGCCTCCCAAGGGCTACAAACGCCTGTTCCCCGGTAACAAGGTACGCCTCAAGGGCGGCTATGTGATCGAGTGCACGGGCTGCGAGAAGGATGCCGATGGTGTGATCACCAAGGTGCTGGCCACCGTGGTGCCCGACACCAAGAGCGGCACGCCTGGTGCGGACAGCGTCAAGGTCAAGGCCGCCATCACCTGGGTGGGCGTGGCCGATGGCGTGCAAGCCGAAGTGCGGCTCTATGACCGCCTGTTCACCGATCCGCAGCCCGATGCCGGCGGCAAGGACTTCCTGGCCCTGCTCAACCCCGAAAGCCTCAAGGTCGTGACCGCCTATGTCGAGCCATCGCTGAAGACGGCGCAGCCCGATGACAAGTTCCAGTTCGAGCGCTTTGGCTACTTTGTGGCCGACCGCCACGACCACCGCAGCGACAAGCCGGTGTTCAACAAGATCACCGGCCTGAAGGATTCCTGGGGCAAGTAAAGGTCAGCGCCCAGCGAGTCGATCCCAACCCGCCCAGCCTGCTGCGGCGGGTTTTTTCATGCGCATCAACGGTCTATCGCGTCCGCAGACCCCGCCTGCTTGCGCAGCTCGAACTTCTGGATCTTGCCGGTGCTGGTCTTGGGCAGCTCGCCAAACACCACTGCACGCGGAATCTTGAAGCCAGCCAGGTGCTTTTTGCAGTGGGCCACGATGTCCTCCGCGCTCACCTGCGCCCCTGGCTTGAGCTCGACAAAGGCGCAGGGCGTCTCGCCCCAGCGGGCATCGGGCTTGGCCACCACGGCCGCTGCAAGCACGGCGGGGTGGCGGTAGAGCACGTCCTCGACCTCGATCGACGAGATGTTCTCCCCGCCCGAGATGATGATGTCCTTGCTGCGGTCCTTGATCTTGATATAGCCATCCGGGTCCCGCACCGCCAGGTCACCGGTGTGGAACCAGCCACCGCGAAACGCCTCCTGCGTCGCCTCGGGATTTTTCAGGTAGCCCTTCATCGCGATATTGCCCCGCAGCATGATCTCGCCCATGGTCTGGCCGTCCCAGGGCACTGGCGCCAGGGTCTCCGGATCGCGCACCTGGGCATCGCGCTGCAGGTGGTAGCGCACGCCCTGGCGGGCATTGAGGCGGGCACGCTCGCCCACGTCCATGGTCTGCCAGTCGGCCTGCTGCGCGCAGACCATCACCGGGCCATAGACCTCGGTCAGCCCATAGACATGGGTCAGGTCAAAGCCCAGTTGCTCCATGCCCTCGATCATCGCTGCCGGCGGCGCAGCACCGGCCACCATGCATTTGACGCCGGCAGGCACGCCCTCCTTCAACGCCGCAGGCGCGTTGACCAGCAGGCTGTGCACAATCGGCGCGCCGCAGTAGTGGCTGACGCCATGCTGCTTGATCGCCGCAAAAATGGCCTGCGCATCGACCCGGCGCAAACAGACATTGACGCCGGCGCGCAGCGCCACCGTCCAGGGAAAGCACCAGCCGTTGCAGTGGAACATCGGTAAGGTCCACAGGTACACCGCGAACTTGGGCATGTCCCATTCCAGCACGTTGCTGATGGCATTCACGGCCGCGCCCCGGTGGTGGTACACAACGCCCTTGGGGTTGCCGGTGGTGCCGCTGGTGTAGTTCAGCGCAATCGCATCCCATTCATCGCCAGGCAGCTGCCAGTCAAAACCGGCATCGCCCTGGGCCAGCAAGGCCTCGTAGCTCAGGCTGCCCAGCCGCTCGCTGGCCTCGCCGTAGAGCGCGTCTTCCACATCCACCAGCAGGATGGGCGTCTGCGATTGGCGCAGCGCCAAGGCCTTGGCCACGACGCTGGCGTATTCCGGGTCCACGATCAGCGCCTTGGCCTCGCCATGGTCCAGCATGAAGGCAATGGTCTGTGGATCGAGCCGGGTGTTGAGCGTATTGAGTACCGCGCCCGCCATCGGCACGCCAAAATGCGCCTCCACCATCGGCGGGGTGTTGGGCAGCATCACCGCCACCGTGTCGTTCTTGCCAATGCCATGCTGCTGCAAGGCGCTGGCCAGTTGCCGGCAGCGCGCATAGGTCTGCGCCCAGGTCTGGCGCAGTTCGCCGTGGATGATGGCCAGCCGCTCCGGGTAGACCTCGGCGGTGCGGGCGATAAAGCCCAGCGGTGTCATCGGCGTATGGTTGGCCCCATTGCGGGCGAGCCCGGTGTCAAAAATGCTGCTCATGGCGGTTGGTCTCCTGGGCAGCACTGTGCCACAGGCTGCTGACGCGAAGATTGCGCGCTGTCACGCTTTCGATAGCCGGCAATGGCCACCGACCACGGGCGGATTGGGGTGGCGGCGCGGCAGCGCAGCCCGGCATGCGCGACAATAGCCGGGTGTCCATTCCCCAGTCATTTATCCAGGAGCTGCTGTCCCGCGTCGACGTGGTCGACGTGGTCGGCCGCTATGTGCAGCTGAAAAAAGGCGGCGCCAACCTCATGGGGCTGTGCCCCTTCCATGGCGAGAAATCGCCCTCCTTCAGCGTCAGCCCCTCCAAGCAGTTCTACCACTGCTTTGGCTGCGGCAAAAACGGCAATGCCATTGGTTTTCTGATGGACCATACCGGCATGGGCTTTCGCGAAGCGGTGACCGACCTGGCCCAGAGCGTGGGCCTGCCAGTGCCCGAGGACGATGTATCGCCCCAGCAGCGCGAGCGCGCCGCGCAGGCGCGCGAAAAACAGGCCTCGCTCACCGATCTGCTCGAAAAAGCCGGAGACGCCTACCGCAAGCAGCTGTCGCAATCGCCCAAGGCCATTGCCTACCTCAAGGGCCGGGGCGTCAGCGGCATCACCGCCAAGCGCTTTGGCCTGGGCTATGCGCCCGAGGGCTGGCGCAGCCTGGCCAGCATCTTCCCTGCCTATGACGATGCCAAGCTGGTCGAATGCGGCCTGGTGATCGAATCGGACGACGGCGAAGGCAAACGCTACGACCGATTTCGGGACCGGGTGATGTTCCCCATCCGCAACGTCAAGGGCGAGTGCATCGGCTTTGGCGGCCGGGTGTTTGGCGATGAAAAACCCAAATACCTGAACTCGCCCGAAACCCCGGTCTTTCACAAGGGGCGCGAACTCTATGGGCTGTTCGAGGCCCGCACGGCCATTCGCGAGCATGGCTATGTGCTGGTGACCGAAGGCTACATGGATGTGGTGGCGCTGGCCCAACTGGGCTTTCCGAATGCGGTCGCCACCTTGGGCACCGCCTGCACGCCTGACCATGTGCACAAGCTGTTCCGCTTTACCGATACCGTGGTCTTCAGCTTTGACGGCGATGCCGCCGGCCGCCGCGCCGCGCGCAAGGCACTGGACGGCGCACTGCCCTATGCCAGCGACACGCGCAGCATCAAGTTTCTGTTTCTACCGGCCGAGCACGACCCGGACAGCTTTGTGCGCGAGTACGGCGCGGACGCCTTTGCCCGCCATGTGCATGACGCCACGCCGCTGTCACGCTTCTTGCTCGAAGTGGCCAGCGAAATGTGTGACCTGGGCCAGGCCGAAGGCCGCGCGCGCATGTCCAGCAACGCGCGCCCGCTGTGGAACCTGCTGCCCGATGGCGCGCTCAAGCGCCAATTGCTGGGCGAGATAGCCGACAAGGCCCAGCTGCCCGCTGCCGAGCTGGAAAATCTGTGGCAAAAGACTACCGCACAAGAGCTGGCACGCCAAAGCGGCGGCAGCCAGGCGGCCGCCAGCAGCGGCCCGCGCCATGCCTCCGCCTGGGATGCCCCGCAGACGGGTGCCGAAAGCATGCCTGCCTATGGCGATGCGCCGCCCTGGGGCAGCGACACCACGATGGACCGCTACCCCGGCCAGCGCAACGAGCACTACGGAGAGCCACGCAGCCCCCATGGCGGCGGCAACGGCTACACCAAGCGCAGTGGCGAGTGGCGCCCCGGCCAGGGCGGCCGCAAAGGCGGTTGGCAGCCCCGGCCCGAACCACAGCCGCCAATGCCCAGCGTGGCGGTCACCCGCGAGGACCAGGCCGCCCGCCTGCTGCTGTCGCACATGGCGTTTCTGGAGAACTTCTCACCCGAAGACGCCGCCACCTTGGCCCAGCTGCCGAGTCCCCATGGCCCGCTCTTTGCCTGGGTGGAGCAGCAGTTTCTCGCCCATGGCGCCCAATCCTGGGCAGTACTGCGCGAGCATATGCGCGGTCACCCGGTCGAGGCCTTCGCAACGGAGCTGATGCAAGGCCAGCATGCGCAGATTGACGGCCCGCTCGACGAGATCCGCGCCGAGTTGCGCGACTCCCTCAGCCGCATCGTGCTGGACCAGCTCGAAGAGCAAAACCGCCATCTGGTCACCCAGGCTTCCGATCCGCAGGCGCTGCGCCGCTACCAGAGCAACTTCCACCGCATCGGCCTGCTCAAGCGCCAGGTCAACAAATAAGCCCCGGCCCTCCATCGCCGGGAAGGGCCTGCAAAAATATTTAGCCCGATGGCCGTACAGGCCCTTGACATTGGGCAAAAAGGTATAATATTTGACACATCGGCAAGAGCGACAGCAGCACCTCCGGACCGGGCCCGCATGAAGGATCATGCGATTTGCCACCAGCGCAAGTGCCCAAAATACCGCAAGGACTGCATTCCAAATGATCGCCCCCACATCTTGCCTTGAGGCTTAGCGCCTCGTGCAGCCGCGTTGTTCGCCGCACTTGTTGCGATTGACCGCTGCAGTTCCCATGCGCCGGTGATGGCGCTTGCCAGTTTTCTTTGTGTGTTCTCTTTGCTCTGAGGGTGTCCATGCCAGCTACAAAGTCCGCGAAGTCGTCCGTCAAGTCGTCTACCAACACCAGCGCGGCCAAAAGTGCCAAAGCTACAGCAGCCAGCCCTGCCGCCAAACCGGCGGCCAAGCGTGCTACTGCTGCAGCAGGCAAAACCGTAAAAGCCAGTGCTGCGCCCACCCCAGCCAAGGCAGCGACGAAGAAGGTTAGCTCCGTGTCCGAAAAACAACGCCTGTCCCAGGCCGAACTGCTCAAGGCAGCCGATGCCCTGCTCAACGCAGGTGCCCCCAAAAAGCGCGCCGCCAAGAAAAGCGAAGCCGCCGATGAAGAGACCCCGGTGAAGGCCAAGGCCGCCACCAAGACTGCAGCCAAGGCCAAGACGGCCAAGGCCGAAGACGACAAGCCCAAGGCGCCTCGCAAGACGGCTGCCGCCAAGACCAAGGCCAAAGCCAAGGACAAGGGCGATGAAGATATCGACGATACCGACTTCTCGGATATCGAAGAAGACATCGCCGGCGACAGCGAAGAGGTGGTAGAGGCCTCGACCTCCTCCCCTGATGCGCCGACCGAGAAGGTCAAGCCGCTGCGCATGAAGGTCTCCAAGGCCAAGGAACGCGCGTTGATGAAGGAGTTCGGCCTCGACGAAGCCGTGCTGACCGAAGAGGAAATGTCCACCCGCCGTCAGCGCCTGAAGGCCCTGATCAAGCTGGGCAAGACCCGCGGCTACCTGACCAATGCCGAAATCTCCGACCACCTGCCCGACAAGCTGGTCGATGCCGAGACGCTGGAAGTGGTGATCTCCATGTTGAACGACATGGGGGTGGCCGTCTACGAGCAGACGCCCGACGCAGAAACCCTGCTGCTGAACAACACCGGCCAGTCCGCGACCACCGAAGAAGAAGCCGAAGAAGAAGCCGAAGCGGCTTTGTCAACGGTGGATTCCGAGTTCGGCCGCACCACCGACCCGGTCCGCATGTACATGCGTGAAATGGGTACTGTCGAGCTGCTGACCCGCGAAGGCGAAATTGAAATCGCCAAGCGCATCGAAGGCGGCCTGCAGGACATGATGCTGGCCATCAGCGCATCGCCCGCGACCATTGCCGAGATTCTGGCGATGGGCGAAGAGATCCGCGAAGGCAAGGTCGTCATCTCCACCGTGGTGGACGGCTTCTCCGACGCCGACGAAAACGACGACTACGTCGCTGAAGAAGACTTCGACGAGTACGACGAGGAAGACGACGACGACGGCAAGGGCGGCTCCAAGGCGCTGACCAAGAAGCTCGAAGAGCTGAAGAACGAGGCGCTGTCGCGCTTTGCCAAGCTGCAGTCGCTGTTCGAGCAATTGCACGCCGCCTATGACAAGAGCGGCTACGGCTCGCCCCAGTACACCAAGGTGCAGGACCAGTTGTCGGCCGAGCTGATGACCATCCGCTTTACCGCCAAGACCATTGAAAAGCTCTGCGACATGCTGCGCGAGCAGGTCGACAGCGTGCGCCAGAAAGAGCGTGCACTGCGCAAAATTATTGTCGAGAAGTGCGGTCTGCCCCAAGAGAAGTTCATCCAGCTGTTCCCGGCCAATCTGCTCAACCTGCAATGGATCGAGAAGGAAGCGCAAGCGGGCAACAGCTGGAGCGCCATCATGGGCCGCAATATCCCGCCGGTGCAGGAGCTGCAGCAGAACCTGATCGACCTGCAAGCCCGCGTCGTCGTGCCGCTCGATGAGCTCAAGCTCATCAACAAGCGCATGAACGATGGTGAGCGCGCCTCGCGCAATGCCAAGAAGGAAATGATCGAGGCCAACTTGCGCCTGGTGATCTCGATTGCCAAGAAGTACACGAACCGTGGTCTGCAGTTCCTCGATCTGATCCAGGAAGGCAACATCGGCCTGATGAAGGCCGTGGACAAGTTCGAATACCGCCGCGGCTACAAGTTCTCGACCTATGCAACCTGGTGGATTCGCCAGGCGATCACGCGCTCCATTGCGGACCAGGCTCGTACCATCCGCATTCCGGTGCACATGATCGAGACCATCAACAAGATGAACCGCATCAGCCGCCAGCACTTGCAGGAGTTCGGCTTCGAGCCGGATGCCTCCATCCTGGCCGAGAAGATGGAGATCCCGGAAGACAAGATCCGCAAGATCATGAAGATCGCCAAAGAGCCGATCTCGATGGAAACGCCGATCGGTGACGATGACGACAGCCACCTGGGCGACTTCATCGAAGACAGCGCCAACACTGCGCCAGTCGATGCCGCGATGCAGGCCGGCCTGCGCGATGTGGTCAAGGACATCCTCGATGGCCTGACTCCCCGCGAAGCCAAGGTGCTGCGCATGCGCTTTGGTATTGAAATGTCCACCGACCACACGTTGGAAGAAGTGGGCAAGCAGTTTGATGTGACGCGCGAGCGCATCCGCCAGATCGAAGCGAAGGCGCTGCGCAAGCTCAAGCACCCCAGCCGCTCGGACAAGCTGCGCAGCTTCATCTGAACGTCCTCAAGACCGATCCGGTCTTGTCCGCAAACCCCGCCTCGGCGGGGTTTGCTTTTTTGCACGCCTGCCCACGGCCCGAACGCCGGCATTCGCTTTGCGTCACAATCAGCGCCATGTCTTCCGATCTGCCCCGCGCCGTCCAGCAACTGCCTGCCACCGTGATCACGCCTGAGGCCTCGGTCTCGCGCCTGGATGCGGTTGCGGCCGAAGTGCCGGTGGCCCTGGTGTTCAACGGCATCTCGCATGCGGTGATGATGTGCAGCCCCCAGGACCTGGAGGTGTTTGCACTGGGCTTTGCGCTGTCCGAAGGCATCATCGACCAGGTGGCCGACTGCTATGGCATCGAGGTGCAGCCGCTGGCGCCTTGCGGCACGGACCCGGAGGCACCGGGCATCAGCGTGGAGATGCAGATCGCCAGCCGCTGCTTTGTGCGCCTGAAGGAGCGGCGCCGCGCCCTCACCGGCCGCACCGGCTGCGGCATCTGCGGCATTGATTCGATGGACGCGCTGGACCTGGTGCCCGAGCCTCTGCCAGCGCTGGCGGATTGGGCCAGCCAGCTGGACCTGGCTGCGTTGCAGACGGCATTTTCTCAGCTGCCCGGGCTGCAGCTGCTCAACCAGCAGGCCGGCGCCGTTCATGCGGCTGGCTGGGCCACCCCCGATGGCCAATTGCAGGCCGCACTGGAGGATGTGGGCCGCCACAATGCGTTGGACAAGCTGCTGGGCCACATGGCGCAGCAGCAGATGCTGGCCCAACCCGGCTTTGTGGTGATGACCAGCCGTGCCAGCTATGAACTGGTGCGCAAATGCGCCCGCATGGGTCTGCCGGTGCTGGCCACCATCTCCGCCCCCACCAGCCTCGCCATCCAGGTAGCCAACCAGGCCGGCATGCGCCTGTTTGGCCTGTGCCGGGGTCCGCGCATGGTGCGCTACAGCGCCCATTGACCGGCTCGCGCCCCCTGTAGACCAGGGCACGGGCGCGGGCGTGCGAGAGGGCCACTTCTGCGCTGCAGCGCCTTCTGGGCGGCCTTTGCACACTCAAAAACCGTAGCAATTGAACAACACTTAGGATGCCGCCTAGGCCCATTCGACAGCTGCGCCTATACACCGCCGATGAAGAGCTATTAAACTTGTAGCAGATGTTGCCGCGACGCCGATCGCACCCTCTCAGTGGATTTGCATGCGAAGGCCTGGACCTCGCTCCTCAACACAGCGCAAGGAGACCCTTACATGAGCGCCAAGGAAAACACCGCCATCAACCAGCTCTTCGAGCGGTTGGAATGCCGCTACGCTTTGCGTGTGCTCTGGGCCTTGCGCGACGGGCATCCCCAGACCTTCCGCTTGCTGCAGGACAGTGTGGGCGGCATTACGCCCAACACGCTCAACACCCGCATCAAGGAGTTGCGCGAGGCCGGTTTCCTCGACCACAACAGCGATGGCTACACCGTCACCCCCTCCGGCCAGGACCTGCTCAAGCGCCTGTCCGATGTGCAGGCCTTTGCGACACGCTGGGTGGCAGCCCAGACCAAGAAGTAAATTCCCGCGCACCAAAGCCATTTTTGTCCTGCAGAGCCCGCCTTGTGCGGGCTCTGCGTTTGTGGGCGGGTATGATCGCAGCTGGTAGCAAAGCACTCACAAAGGAATCACATGACCACCGTCACCACCCCATCCGGCCTGCAGTACGAAGACACGGAAGTTGGCACCGGCGCCGAAGCGGCCAAGGGCAAGCAAGTCACCGTGCACTACACCGGCTGGCTCTACAACAATGGTGAGCAAGGCGCCAAGTTCGACTCCAGCAAGGACCGCAACGACCCCTTCGTGTTCCCGCTGGGCGCCGGCATGGTCATCAAGGGCTGGGACGAAGGCGTGCAAGGCATGAAGGTGGGCGGCAAGCGCACCCTGATCATCCCTGCGGAGCTGGGCTATGGTGCACGCGGCGCAGGCGGCGTGATTCCTCCAAACGCCACGCTCAAGTTCGACGTGGAACTTCTGAAGGTCTAAGACCCACATGCCTGCGGGCCTCTGAACCACCCCCATAAGAACTGCACATGGCGCCCAGCCTGTGCAGTTTTTTTCATGTCCGGGCCAGCCTGGCCTGCGCTATGGGGCCCGGGGCAAGGACTGCCGGGTGCAGCAGCTGACCGCCCAGGTCACGAAGATGCCCAGCGGCACACCAAACACCGCTGCCAATGTGGGCTGAATGCCCCACCACAGATGCGCAGAGGCCTGGGCGCCGGGCACCAGGCTGGTGATCGGCATGTTGACGACCATGTAGTACAGCGTAATTCCCAGCCCGGCCGCCATGCCGCACACGGCCCCGCGCCGCGTGGCACCGCGCCAGTACAGGCCCAGCAGCATGGCCGGCACAAAGGCGGCAGCGGCAATCGAGAATGAAGCGGACACCAGCACCAGAATGCCCGAGCTGCGCACCGACGCCACTGCGGCCGCAGCGAGCGCCACCATCAGCAATGTGAACTTGGACAGAATCACGCGCTGCTGCGGCGTGACCGACTTGCCGCGCTCGACCAGGTAGAGGTCACGCACCAGCGCGTTGCTGATGGTCAGCAGCAGGCCATCGGCGGTGGACAGCGCAGCGGCCAGCCCGCCGGCCGCCACCAGGCCCGAGACCACAAAGGGCAGGCCTCCCAACTCCGGCGTAGCCAGCATGATCAGGTCCGCACCAAGGTGGATTTCGCCCCATTGCACAATGCCATCGCCATTCGCATCCTCGATCGACAGCAAGGCGTTGTCCATCCGCGTCCACTGCGCGATCCAGGCCGGCAACGCATCGAAATGGCTACCGACCAGGCTTTGCATCACCTCCAGCTTGACCAGCGCAGCGAGCGCCGGCGCACTGGTGTAGAGCAGCACCACGAAGAATAAGGTCCAGACCACCGAGCTGCGCGCAGCCGCCGGACTGGGCAGGGTGTAGAAGCGGGTGAGCAGATGCGGCAGACCGGCCGTGCCCAGCATCAGGCAGAACATCAGCGCCATGAAGTTACGGCGCGACAGGCTCTCCTGCTCCTGCGCGCTTTGTTCGGTGCCCAGCATCGGCGCATAGGGCAAGGTGTGCTGCGGCATGCCGCCCAGCGGCTGGGCACGGGCATAGTTCTCGCGCATGGCTGCCGTCCACAGCTCACGGGCGCTGGCCACGTCCTGTGGCAAGGCGGCCAGCTCGCGTCCTGCGGCCAGCACCTGGCTCAGGTCCGCATTGCTGATGCGCAACTGCTGCACTTTCTCGTGCAGGCGCGTGCGCTCCGCCTCCAGCGCAGCGGGGATGTTGCGCAGCCGCGATTCATACAGCATGCCCTTTTGCAGATAGACCAGTTCCACATCGCGCTCGGCCGGGTCGCTCAGCAGCTGCTTTTCCAGGTCGGCGATCTTGCCCAGGTCCTGGGTGTAGGCCACGGCGGCGACCGGGTTGCCCAGGCGCTGGTAGGCCAGCCACGACACCGGGATCAGGAAGGCCAGCAGGAGCATCACGTACTGCGCGACCTGGGTCCAGGTGATGGCCCGCATGCCGCCCAGAAAGGAGCACACCAGCACACCGCCCAAGCCCAGCATGATGCCGATCTCGAACTGCACGCCGGTGAGCCGCGAGGCGATCAGGCCCACCGCATAGATCTGCGCCACCACATAGGAAAACGAGCACATCACCGCTGCCACCGCAGCAATCACGCGCGGCCAGCGCCCGCCATAGCGCAGTTGAAAGAAATCGGGCAAGGTGTAGAGATTGAGCGCCCGCAGCTGCGGCGCAATCAGCAGCGCCACCAATACAAAGCCGCCACTCCAGCCCAGCAGATAGGCCAGGCCCCCCGCTTGCTGGCTGGTGCCGGCAAAGCCCTGCAGGTACAGCGCGCCCGACAGCGACAAAAAGGAGGCCGCGCTCATCCAGTCGGCCGCCGTGGCCATGCCGTTGTAGACCGGCGGTATGCGGCGCCCGGCCACGTAGTACTCCTCCGAATCGGCCGTGCGCCCCCAGACGCCAATGGCCGCATACATCATCACCGGGACAAACAGGAACAGCGGACCAATCCACTGGCGCGACAGACCGGCGCGCTCGGCCCAGGCGACCAGGCCGATAAAGCAGCCCAGGCCCAGCAGGTACAGCACAAAGAACTTATGGTTTCGTGCCATGGTCATTGCGGGCAACCTGCACATCCTTCTCCGGGTGGCGGTGCATGTACAAGGCGTAGCCGCCAACCAGCAGCACATACAGCACCGGCAGCACCGATGCGCCGTACAGATAGGCCGTGCCATTGCCCCAGAGGGCATCGATCTCCGGCGCCCAGTACAGGCCGCCAAAAGTGCTGAGCACCAGCACCAGCAAGACCAGCAGCTTCATCGCGTTGAGCGGCATGGTCTCAAAGGGGGCGGGGTGGGTGTGCGAGGGATCCATCGGGGCCTTTCAAGCCGTATGACTGAGACAGCAGCAGGGCGCAGCCAGCATTCTTGCATTTTGTCGCAGATGGGACTGGTTTGCCCAGCGTCCTAGGGGAAGCACCGTAATGGGCTGCCGCAACGCTTTTGATAATTCCTGCGAAGGCCGGTGGCCACGCCGCAGCCAGGCCAGGACCCGCCGGTGACGACAACAACAGACAGGAGACAAGCAATGACCCTTCGCACATCCACCGCTGCTGCCAGCTTGCTGGCATGCGCCACCCTGGCCGTCCAGGCCGCCGGCATCTCCGATGACAAGGTCAAGATCGGTGTGCTCAGCGACATGTCGGGCCAGTACGCAGACTCGGGCGGCAAGGGCTCGGTAGAAGCGGCCAAGATGGCGGTCGAAGACTTTGGCGCCAAGGTGCTGGGCAAGCCGGTGGAAGTGGTGTTTGCCGACCACCAGAACAAGGCCGATATTGGCGGCACCAAGGCGCGCCAGTGGTGGGATGCCGAAGGGGTGGACATGATCGTCGACATCAACAACTCGGCCATTGCCGGTGCGGTGTTCACGATGGCCAAGGAGCGTGGCAAGGTCGCCATCAGCACGGGCGCGCTGTCCACCGGGCTGACCAATGAATTCTGTGGCCCGACATCGATCCACTACACGGTGGATTCGTACTCGCTGGGCAAGTCTGCGGTGCAGAGTATCCTGGCCCAGGGCAAGAAGGACTGGTACATCGTGGCCGTCGATTACGCCTATGGCAAGGTGACGGCCGCCACCGTCACCGACTTCGTCAAGGAAGGCGGCGGCAAGGTGCTGGGCACCGTCTACCACCCCTTCAATGCCAGCGATTTCTCGTCCTTCATGATGCAGGCCCAGGCCAGCAAGGCCCAGGTGATCGCACTGGCCAACGCCACGCAGGACACCGTCAACTCCATCAAGACGGCGCGCGAGTTCGGCATGACCAAGAACCTGACCTTTGTGCCCCAGCTCATCTACATCAACGATGCCCATGCGATGGGGCTGGAGCTGGGCCAGGGCCTGACCTTTGCGACCGCGTTCTATTGGGACCGTAACGATGCCTCGCGCGAGTGGTCCAAAAAATACCAGGCCCGCATGAAGAAAATGCCCTCGATGAACCAGGCCAGCGTCTACTCGGCCGTCACCCAGTATCTCAAGGCCATCGAGGCGGCTGGCACCGATGATGGCCTGGCGGTGACCAAGCAGCTCAAGACCATGAAGATCAACGACATGTTCTCGCAAAACGGCTATGTGCGCGAAGACGGCCGCATGGTGCATGACATGTTCCTGGTGCAGATGAAGACACCCAAGGAATCCAAGGGCCCCTGGGACTACTACAAGATCCTGGACACCATCCCGGGCGAGCAGGCTTTCCAGCCACTGTCCAAGAGCACCTGCTCGCTGGTGACGCAGAAGTAAGCGCGGCTTTCGGGCAGGCCCGCTGCAACGGCCTGTCCGCGAGGCTTACAAATAAATACGTTTGGGTGCAGCGCCATTTAACCCCTTGCGGGCGGATGGCGCGATTCAGGGCAGACCACCACTTCTGCAAAGCCCTGCCATGCACGCCCCCTCTGCCCCGGTTTCTGCGTTCTTCTCCACTCGCCCGCACCAGCGCCTCGGCATCAAAGCCCTGGCATCACTCACCCTGCTTGCTGGCAGCCTGGGGGGCGGCCTGCCCGCGCAGGCCAGCCAGCTGGCCGATGTGCAGATCATCGACCGCAGCAGTGGCCAACGCCTGCCTCTGTACTACCACCAAGGCGAGTACTGGGTGGCAGGCCAACCGGGCAGCAGCTATGCCGTCGATATCAAGAACCGCAGCCGAGGCCGCATCCTCGCAGTGCTCAGCATTGACGGCATCAACGCCATCAGCGGCCAGGCAGCGGCTGCCGTGCCCGACGATGGCTATGTGCTGGGCGGCCGCCAGCAATGGGCCATCTCCGGCTGGCGCAAGAGCGACCAGCAGGTCGCCGCCTTCTACTTCTCCCACAGCGACGATTCTTATGCCGCACGCACCGGCCGGCCCCGCGACATCGGCGTGATCGGGGTCGCGGTGTTCCGCGAGCGCGAACCCCAGCCCCAGCCACCCATCCTGCGCAACCGCGAGGCGCAAAAAAGCTCGGCACCGGCCGCCGAGGCCAGCAGCGCCGACAGCGCAGCGCCAGCGATGCCGCCACCGGCCAGCCCCGCCGCCTCCGCCGCGCCCAGTGCCCCGGTCGCTGCAGAATCCCGCCAGGCCACCGCACCCGCTGCCCCGGCACCGGTGGCGCCGCGCCTGGGCACCGGCCATGGTGCACTGGAGCGCTCTGTGACGCGGACCACCGAGTTCCACAGCGCCAGCAGCAGCCCGGCGCAAATCATCCGCATCCGCTATGACAGCCATGCCAACCTGGTGGCCCAGGGCATCATCCGCGCGCCGCAGCCCGCCGTGCAGCCGGCGCCCCGCCCTTTTCCGGCATCGCCCTCTGGCTATGTACCTGATCCGCCTGCCTACTGAAGGCCCGCCGCCGCAGCCAAAGCTGTGCTGCGGCGTGCGATTTTCTCCACATCGACCACCAGCGGGCGCAGGCTTTTGCATAATCTGCCGCATGCAAGCCGAGATGCCAGACGACCAAGCGCTGATGCTGGCCTACGCCAGCGGTCAGGTAGCGGCGTTCGAGCAGCTCTACCAGCGCCACAGCCAGCGCTTGTGGCGTTATTTTTTCCGCAATACCGGCAATGCCGCGCTGGCCGATGACCTGGCGCAGGAGACCTGGTTTGCCGTGGTCGATGGCGCCGCCCGCTACCAGCCGCAGGCACAGTTCACTACCTGGGCCTTCACCTTGGCCCACCACAAGCTGGTGGACCACTGGCGCCGCCACAAGGCCCACCGCAGCCTGGATGAAGAGGACAGCGAAGGCATGCGCCTGGCCGAGACCTTGTTTGCCAACTCCGGCTTTGATCCCGAGCGGCTGCAGGGCCGCAAGGACCTGGCGCGCGCGCTGCTCGACGCCCTGGCCCAGTTGCCCCCCGAACAGCGCGAGACATTTTTGCTGCAGGCCGAGGCCGATATGTCCTTGGCCGAGATCGCGGCGGCCACACAGGTGACCCAGGAAACGGCCAAAAGCCGCTTGCGCTATGCCCGCGCCAAACTGCGCCAGGCCATCGAGGTGACCGCATGAACGCCCCGCAAGATCCCAAGCGGCCCGATACGCTGGTCGACCTCTACCGTGAGGCCAGCGCGCAGGATGCCGGCCCCAGCGATGCCAGCACCGCGCGCATCCTGGCCCATGCGCGTGCGAAAGCAGCACAGAACCCCGCCGCTGCGCCTGGCGATCTGGACGGCGCCGGCCAACAAGGCCAGCACTTCGGTGGCGAGGCCGCCAACGACCGCCGCTGGTGGCTGCAGGCACTGGGCAGCCTGGCCGCCATTGGCCTGGTCAGCTGGCTGGCGCTGCAGCAGCTGCATGAACACGGCGCGCCGCAGCTGGAAGCCCCGCGGATGGACAGCGCGCCCAGCGCAGCATCGGCACCGCCTCCGCCACCTGGCGCGCCCCCGGCACATGCCGCCGCAGACAGCGCAGCGGCCCCCGGCAGCGCCAAGATGCGCAGCGAAGCTGCACCGATGGGCAAGGCAGCAAGCCCTGCCACCGGCGCGGCGCCCGCGCCTGCGCCCGCCTCTGCCGCTAACGCAGGCGCGGGCAGCGCCAACACCAGCCCCGCGCCTGCCCGCGCACCCGCGCCACAGGCAGAGCGCCGCACGCTCCCGGCACCTGCATCCACACCAGCGCCTGTTGCCCCGCCCCTGCCCGCACCTGCCGCAGCCGCTGTGGCACCCGCATACCCTGCGGCCCCACCCGCTGTCAGAAAGCAGGCAGCCGAAGCAAGTCGCGCAGCCGAGCGGCCAGCCCCCCCCATGGCCGCTGCACCGGCAGCCTCAGAAGCCAGCGCCCCACTTGCCGCGGCCCCCCCCCTGCCCTCATGCGGCCCCGATCTGGATGCCAAGGCGCTGGCCGAACAGCGCCGCCGCATCCAGGTCTATGACCAGGCCTTGGCCGCTGGCCTGCCCGTGCCTGTGCCGGCGCCGTTGTGCCGCCCAGCGCCCGCCCATGAGGCAGCGCCTGGACAGCCGGTTGACAGCCGCTGAGGCGCCGCCCAACGGCGCGTGTGCATAAAAAAACAGGCCTGCATAGGGCAGGCCTGTTGGCGTTGTACCAGCGAAGAGGCAGCGCAGGGTTGACGCCGCACTACGCCACCAGGTCGTAGAGCCCATAGCCAAAACCGGCAACACCGATGGCCAGCAGCAGGCAGGAGGCCACCAGCAAGATGCGCTTTTCGCGGGCGGGAGAAATCAAGCGGCGTACCAGCAGCGCAATCAGCCCGAGCATGCTGAAATCCAGCACCACCCAGATGACGGTGAGCACCGCCAGGCTGTGGTCAGGCGCAGGCAGCACGCCGATGAACTGCGGCAGAAACGAGGCAAAGAAAATGATGTCCTTGGGGTTGGAGACACCGAGGATAAAGCCCTGGCTGAAGCCGCCCTGCTTGCTGCCCGTGGCAGGTTCTGCAGACATGGCAGTGCCAGTTTGGGCATCCATCGCCCAGGCATCGCCGACCATGCCCCAGGCGATCCAGACGATGTAGAGGCAGCCCGCCAGGCGCACCAGCTTGAACGCGGATTCATCGATGACCAGCAAGCCCTTGATCAACAGCGCCGACAGGAAAATCAGCACCAGCGAGGCCAGGTTGGTGCCGCAAATGGTGGCAAACGCCCGGCGCATGCCACCCACCAGCCCGGCACGGGCCACCAGCAAGGTCACCGGGCCCGGGGTGACCAGCAAGGTAATGACCGACAGCGCGAACAGAAAAACCAGCGATAGATTGAGATCAGACATGGGCTGCGAACTGGGGAGATAGTGCGTGCCTGCGGCGCAGGCCAAAGCGAACGATTGTGCCGCCAAGCCCCGCGTCAATCAATGCACGGCAGCCGTGGTGAACGCTATTGCGACCGTCCCGACCGCGCCACGACCGCTGAAGCCCGGCGAAGCGGCACCACGCGCGCACCTGATAACCAGCAGGTGGCCCCTAGGCGTTCTGCGGCGTGCCGTGCGCCTACAGCGCGATGCCTAAGTCGTCCCAATCGGCCAGCTTGCCGCCGGCGGCGCAGAACTTTTGGTAGGCACTTTGGCGCTCGGCATCAATGTCGGTATTGCTCGCGCCGCGCTTCCAGTATCCGGCGATGGACACATCCGCCTTGTCCATGCCGAGCTCGGTTTGAAAATACTTGCGGATAGCGCGCATTTCATCGCGCTCGCCCGCACCCCAGATCAGATGCTGCGCAGGGGACTGCAACTGGCGCGCCTGCTGCAGCAACAGGTCGGTGCCATGCGCTGGCAGCCGCTGCAACTGCAGGCCAGGCACTGTCGGCAATTCCCCGATCCCATGCAGATCATCACTGGCGATCCAGCCTACGCCTTGAACCCCTGCGGGCCAGCGGCGCAGGATCGCATAGAGCGCAGGCAGTCCCGAGTCATCACAGAACAACGCCACCGGGCGTCCTTCGCCCCGGGGCAGCACGATATTGCCACGGGGGCCTGTCAGCCGCACTTGCTGGCCAATGGCCGCCTGTGCGGCCCAGCGCATCATCGGGCTGTCACCTCCATGCATCACCACATCGAACTCGGCGCAGCGCGTATGCGGCGCAAAGCTTCTGACGGTGTAGACACGCGAGATGGCAGGCCATTGCGGATCAGGATAGACCCGGAAGGCGACGTTCACGCCGTCCCACACCGGGTCGTTGCCGGCGTCACCCAGATGCATGCCGACCCGCAAGGTATGCGGTGACGGGCGCTTGAGCGAAATGATCGTGGCATCGAGCAGCTGCAGTCCGCGTTGGTGCTCGGTGTCACGGCGCACATCGGGGGCCGTTTGGCTGCTAGAGGGCTGGGAAGGGTGGGAAGCATGGGACATCGACATACAGACCGCGCAGGCCATCGATAGCGTGGAAAAGAGCTTGGCTGGCTGGCAGGCCCTTGAGGCCGACCGGTGGCTAGCAAAAACGACCTTGGAGACGCTGAGGTCCCGGGTCGCCCCACGATGAAACAGATGCCGAGAGCAGCGCCGTGGCTGCATCTCTCGATGGGCTGATGATAAATCAGTTGAGAATGAATATCATTTAATACCCATGCCACGCACGCAGCCTTTGTCCCGCTTTCAAGCCGCCTTGGAGCTTTCCACCATTTCCAGCGCGGCGCCATGCGGCACGCGCACCAGGCGGCTCGCATCGACGCCGTTGCTCACGGCAATCGCTACCAAACGCGTATAGGCAGCGTCATCGATGCTGGGCGTACGCGAGAGAATCCAGGCGTATTTCGCCCCGTCGCCCACCACCACCGCATGGCCTGCATCGTGATCGACGTAGACCACATGGTAGCCCGCATAAAAAGGACGAAAGAAAGAGACTTTCAACGAGCCAACTTCCGGCCCTGCCAGCAGCTTGGCGACCGCTGTTGCGGATTTCCACCGCCCGTTCGCCGGATTGAAGCCGCGATTGGTCACCTGCACCGTGCCGTCGCTTTGCAACACATAGTCGGCGGTGCAGGAGGTCAGACCCCTCTCAAACACATAGTCGATTCGGGCCAGCTCATACCAGTGGCCCATGTACTGCTCCGCATCAAAGTCCTGCACGGGGCGCACGTTCTGAGGCACCCGTACCCGCTGGCCGGCATACCACAGCGCCGAGACGGCGGCTGTCAACACCATGGCCAGCGGAAATGACGAGGTTTTGGCGGTGGCCGCCGCCCGAGGGGTACTGCGCATTGGGGCTCCTTTGAACAAAACCCTTTTGTACCGCGCATGCCGCGGCAGCGGCGTAGGCCCGGCCAATGCGAGGGTCTAGGTGGATTCTGACAATGCCGCGCCGGAAGCGGGACGCGGCCCGCCTTCACTCGGGCTGGCGCTGCTCCGCCGGAGAGCCATCCTTGCGCGGCACCACATTCTTGGGTAGCACCATCAACACGAACAGCGCAAACAAGGCGCAGAGAATGGCAGCTGCCTCCTCCCCTGCGCCCACAGCCATGCCGATCGCCGCAGTGAACCAGATCCCCGCAGCGGTCGTCAGGCCCTTCACATCCTCGGTGCTCTCCTTGGCCGGCTTCAGAATCGCACCGGCGCCCAGAAAGCCGACACCGGCCACCAGCCCCTGGATCACGCGGCTCGAATCCATAGGCGTCATGCCCATCAGCTGCGCCACCGCAAGGAAAGTGGCAGAACCCATCGCCACCAGCATATGGGTGCGCAAACCTGCGGCCTTGCCGCTGGCTTCTCGTTCATAGCCCAGCATGCCGCCCAGCAATGCGGCCAGCAACAACTTGAAAATAATGCGTGTGGCCTGGGCCAGATCCGTGAGGTCGGACAGTTCACCAGCCACGGTATTGACAATGGTCTGGAAAGCAGAGTCGGAAGAATTCATCGCACAAGCCTTGGTGCATAACGCAGCAAAGCGGCCATGCATTCAGGGCCGCTCGCCAGCACATTAAAAACCTCCCCGGTGTGAACCGGAGAGGCCGCCTTGATTACCAGCGGTAGTTGTTCTTGGTTTCCCAGTCCTTCACCTGCTGCTCGGCTGCATCCTTGGCAATGCCTTCGCGCTCCTGAATGCGCCCCACCAACTGTTCACGCTGGCCATCGACGACATCCAGATCATCATTGGTCAATTTGCCCCATTGCTCCTGCACCTTGCCTTTGAACTGCTTCCAGTTGCCCTTGATCGTGTCTTCGTTCATCAGTCACTCCTTGATGGTTTGAGGGTTAAAAGATTGGCGTGCAACCAGTGTCACACCATCACCAGTCCGGTATTGCAGTCGTGCAAGCTGCATGGCCGTAAGGGCTCTCCCACAGCCATCGCTGAACGGACGATTTGTGCCTAAGTCACGTCAGACCAAAGCTTTTTCTATGGGAATTCGATACCCAGTACATGCGCCGCAGCGCATACTGGCGGTGGCGACGAGGAGCGGCCTCGCATAGAACCGGCATTCCAGCGATATTCAAGGAGTTGAAAGCCATGACATATGCATCCAAACCCCTTCCGGCTCAGGCACTGAGCCAGGAAGAGATTCAAGCCCGTTATGAAAGGGACCGAATTTCCTATCCCGATGGTGTTCCCGACTCCCGTATTACCTGGATAGAAAGGCCAGAATACAAAGGCAATGAACTCAGCTACCGCGGCCAGAAGCCCAAAACCATCGTGACCCTGGGCAGTAGCGCGAGCCCCAGCACCCCATCCTGAGTGCCTCCAAGTGTGCAAGCAAGCATGGCCCTCCATGGGTGCTGGCAGATGCATCCATTTCTCTGTCCACCAGCCCTCTGCAGAGGGCTTTTTCATGCGCGCAGGGGCAGGCGCCGCATCTCGCACTGCGCCCCTGGGTTGTAAGCTTGTATTAGGACTCGGGTGCTAGCATCAAGGCTCGCAACACAACCCTGTCTCTATCTGATGTCTCCGCTGAACGATGCGCCATTTGCGCACGCCACCCCGCTTGCAGGAAAGCTCTCCAACCGCGCATTCAACGCCCTGGCCCGCCACAACATCACGACCGTGGAAGCAGTCATTGCGGCCTACCCCGAGCGGCTGCTCAAACTGGCCGGTTTTGGCCTGCAGTCGCTGCGAGAGGTCGAAGCAGTGTTCTTCCCCGGCCAGTGCTATCTGGCTGACCTCAAAGATGGCCAACGCCCCTCGAAGAAAATGCATATTGCAGCGCCTGCAGGATTAGGACTGGCTTCAACCGCCTGAATACAGGCTCAACCGCCACGCAAGACAAACCGGTACGCGCCGGTCCCCCCGCCCACCTTGGTGCGCTCCCGTACAGCGAGCGCCTCGATGCGAAGACCGTGCAAAACGCGATGATTCCCGTCACCCATCCACACTGTTTGCGGCAGATGAAGGCAGCATGCTTTTGGGCTCTATAAGATACGGCGAAGAGCATGCATGAATGGAGCTACAGATGGCAGTAACGCAGTGGTTGAAACGCGCACCGGGCCTGGGCGCAGCATCGCTTTTGCTGGTCTGCCATATGGCTGCAGCGCAAGCGGTGCCCGCATCTGCATACCCCGATGCCGCAGACAGCGATCCCGTCAAACTGGGCTGGATGGTCGGATCGCCGCCGCCTGCGAACCGCATTCTGCGGTTTGAAGACGGCTCCTATTTCCAATTTCCCGCGATGCGCTGGAGTGTGGCGCACTTTCGCGAGCTGATGCCGACGGTGAATGTTTCACGCGGCCTGCGGCCTGCCGCCCCATTGCCGAGGGCTTTGCGTGACGATATCGACGGCTTGGAATTCAAGCGCCTGGATACCGGAGAAACCATGCGTTGGCGTGACGCGCTGGCCGCCAACTACACCGACGGCATGGTCGTGCTGCACCAAGGCCGCATCGTTTACGAACGCTATGCCGGCGCGCTCCAGCCCGATGGCCAGCATGCAGCGATGTCGGTCACCAAGTCCTTTATCGGCACCTTGGCAGCGATGCTGGTCGCAGAAGGAAAGCTCGACCCTGAGCGCAAGGTGGCGGACTATGTGCCGGAACTCTCCGAATCAGCCTTTGGCAGCGCCACCGTGCGCCAGGTGATGGACATGACCACCGGCATCCGGTTCAGCGAAGACTATGCCGATCCCAACGCGGAGGTCTGGGCCCATGCGGCCGCAGGCAATCCCTTGCCCAAACCCAAAGACTTCAGCGGCCCCCGCAGCTATTACGAGTTTCTGCAGACCGTACAACCGCAAGGCCAGCACGGCGAGGCCTTTGGCTACCGCACCGCCAATACCGATGCACTCGGTTGGATCATCGCGCGGGTCAGCGGCCAATCCGTCGCGCAGCTCTTGTCCAGCCGGATCTGGAGCCGCCTGGGCGCCGAGCAGGATGCATATATGTCGGTAGACGCAACCGGCACCCCGTTTGCCGGCGGGGGCCTGAACACAGGCCTGCGAGACCTTGCGCGCTTTGGCGAAATGGTCCGCAACAAGGGCTTTTTCAACGGACAGCAGATCATTCCCGCTGCAGCCATCGCCGACATCCGCCAAGGCGGCAAGCCGGCCGATTTCGCCAAAGCCGGCTACACCCTCTTGCCCAGCTGGAGCTACCGCAATATGTGGTGGATCACGCACAACGACCACGGCGCCTTTGCCGCGCGCGGTGTGCATGGCCAGGCGCTCTATATCGATCCGAAAGCGGAAATGGTCATTGCCCGCTATGGCTCGCACCCGGTGGCTGGGAATGCGGCAAATGACCCAACCTCATTGCCGGCGTTTGAGGCGCTGGCGCGGTATTTGATGCGGGCTCGGCGCTGATGCAGGCCAGCGAAAACATCGCCAGCCAAGTGCCTACGCAGGTTTTTTCGATGGCCGTTAAAAGGATGAAAGAACCCTGTACTTGATGGAGCTTCCCGGCAACTCAAGCACTTGGATACGTGCCGTCCGGAATTGGATCTCCATGGGGAGTGCCTCGACGTCGTAGGCCACATCCTGAGAAAACGCCGGGCGTACAAAGTCACCGGAGTACTCGCGGTACAGCAGCCTCAGTGTCTTGCCCGCAGAACCCAAAAATACCAACTCATTGCGAAAGGCCTCAGGCCGAAGAATGGACTCTTCTACCGCTCTAATCGCAATGGGGCGAGGCAAGTCTTTGTGCCACCATACGGAGTCCGCCGGTACCATGACCTCCGTCACATGGCCATCCGCCGTGAGACCAGAAAAGCATGTGGGTTTGATGGCCACACCGAGCAGATTGCGCATTGTCATACGCTCTGTGCAGTAGGCCTCTTTCGAGTCTGCTACTGCCTTGACCAAATAGTCAGTCTGGGAGACGTCTACGGGAGCGCCCCCAATCCTTCCAGAATACGGTTCGGCAAGCTGCATGCCGGATTTCTTCCAGAGTTTGTATTGCGACAGCACGGCAGAGCCAACAGTGGCAGTGGAGGTACTTCCGATACTCGGATCTGTGCCGATGGTTGGCTCAACACTTGGCGCCTTCTGTACTTGGATGGTGGTACAAGCAGACAGTGAAAAAAGCAAAGCGGGAATCAGGACGTAACGCATAGAAGCCAATTTCTGAAGTCGATTCCTTGAGCATAGCAGCGATGCCGCAATGTGGTGCTCAGTTTATCTACAGCATCCCCGCGATCCGGAGATCGATGGTCGTGCGTTGTTCCCTGCCACGCTCGGCACTGTAAGATCTCGCTCATTTGCTTAGGAGATTGAATTGATTCGCCATCTGATTTCCGCGCTCTGCCTCGTAGCTGCCGCCAACGCAAACGCATACTCCGGCAACGACCTTCTTAACGACCTCACAAGTACCAAGCGCAATGGTCTTACACCTGGCAACGCGTTGCACGACGGGGTTGGAATGGGATATATCATGGGCGCCAGTGACATGCTGATCCAATCTGAGGCCGTGTGCTATCCCAAGAACATAAAAAATGGACAAATTAGCTCTGCGGTGCAGAAGTATTTGGAAGGAAACCCCGAAAAGAGAGATGCGCAGGCGGCGCTTCTCGTTTATATAGCCCTTACAGTGAACTTTCCTTGCAAGAAGTAGTCTTTTAGAATTCACATTTCTGCATTTATTAATCCGAATGGTATCACCACAACCGAGATTACCCTCGCGTTAAGACCGCCAGCTTTGGGCCTGGCGCTCTAGTTCAAAGCATTATGACAGATAATAAATTTTAGAAATAAAACGCATAATATCTTCTTCCTCATACCGAATGAAAATTTTTATTTTGGATTTCTATCACCCGCAGCGCTTCCAGATGGACGTGCACTTCATTCTTTCCAGCATACAACGATAGAGCTGCCGATACTTCAAGAAGACCTTCTTGAGAATTGAACTTTCTCAAAGCAAGTTTTAACTACATCAACCCCAAAACTGCCGGTGCAACAGTTTCACCCGCAACGCCAGGATTTCTGGATCATGCGACATATGCAGGACGGGCGTGGTGCCCATGCGCACATACTCATACCAGGCGTGGAAGGCGAAGGACTTGGGCAACGCCTGGGCCGTATCCCTGATCGCGTCACGGGTGAAAATCAGGGCTTCAGAATGCGCATTCTTGAACCGGGCCAGTACCGACCGGGTGCACATTTCTCAATGTGCAGGCTCTAACGCATGAGTCACTCTGGATGGAATCAACGAAGCCTACTCTCTCAGCCCGTCCCGCTGGATGTGGGCCGACGTCCCTTCATCCAAGCCAGCGCCGAGAGCACGCTCAGCGCAAAAATCCGGCATTGCTCGGCATTCCAAGAAGCGCAGAGCCAGCACCACTGGCCAAGCATGCATAAGATGCATGCACGCCTGGCGCATGAAGCTTTCAGCCCTGCGATAGCCTAGCCGCAGCTGTGCCGCGCACTGCGATGGCAACCCGATCTAATTACAAGGCCTTCTGCAAATACTGCACATAACGCAAGGACGCATTGCATGGGTAGCAGACGCGGCACACCTACGCGACCAACGCCCTGCGCGCCGGCGTGAACCTGACCTGCATCGCCAGGCAGATGGGACACAAGAACGCAACAAAGATGCTTTCACCGGCCGCCCCAATGGGATTGACGGCTCAGATCGGGCGCAGGATAAGCCAAAGCTTGAAAAGCAGCGCAGAAATGAAAAAACCGCCCAGAAGGCGGTTTGTTCAAAATAGAAACCTTGGAGAGGTTTCTTACCAAATCCCTGTTATCCTGAAGTCTGGTTCTCTTCAGAGGGAAAATTTGGTAGGCGCGATTGGACTCGAACCAACGACCCCCACCATGTCAAGGTGGTGCTCTAACCAGCTGAGCTACGCGCCTGTCGTTGAAGACTCAAATTATAGCCAGAAAAAACGGCCCAAATGGAAAGTTGCGGCTTTTTTTGAAAATAGTGCTTTTCGACCCTATTTCCGGCGCACCGAACGGACGCCCGATACCGTCGCCACAGAGGCCAGCACCTTGGCCAGCTTGCCCGAATCCGAGACCTCCACGGTGAACGTCATCCAGGCCGTGCCCTTGACGGACTGGGTCTGCACACCGATCACATTGGTCTTGTCCCGCGCGAACAACTCGGAGATATCACGCAGCAGGCCTTGGCGGTCGTGGGCCTCCACCGCCACATCCACCGGGTAGACCGCTTCGGCCGAGCGTTGGCCGCTGGTGGGCTGCCCCCATTCCACATCGATACTGCGCTCGGGGTTGCGCGCGCACATCTCGCGGAAATTGCTGCAATCGTGGCGGTGCACGCTGACCCCTTTGCCGCGCGTGACGAAGCCGCCGATGCGATCGGGCGGCGCGGGCTTGCAGCACTTGGCCAGCTGGGTCATCAGCGAATCGACGCCCACGACCAGCACCCCACCCTTGCCCGAGCCTTCCGTCGCCTTGCGTGGGCGGCTCAGCACCAGGTCATCGTCGGCCTGCACCGGCTCGGGGGGACGCAGAATGTTCTCAATGGTGCGCAGCGACAGTTCATCCTTGCCCACCACCTCGAACAGCGCCTCTGCCGTCTTGAAGCCCAGCTGGTCTGCCAGGTCGTCGTGCTTGAGGGCCGTCTTGCCTTCGCGCTGCAGCAGCTTCTCGACCAGCTCACGGCCACGGCTCACTGTCTCGTGCATCACCTGGGCATTGAACCAGGCACGCACCTTGGCCTTGGCGCGGGAGCTGACCAGGTAGCCCAGCTCGGCATTGAGCCAGTCGCGCGATGGCCGCCCTTCCTTGACGGAAACGATCTCCACCGTCTGCCCGTTTTGCAGTGGCGTGTTGAGCGGCACCATCTGGCCATCGACCTTGGCACCCCGGCAGCGGTGGCCCAGATCGGTGTGGACCGAATAGGCGAAGTCCACCGGGGTAGCGCCCTGGGGCAGCTCGATCACTGCAGCGTTGGGCGTCAGCACATAGATATGGTCGTCAAACAGGCCACTGTCCTGGGTCTGCCCGACCATGTCCTTGCGCCAGGCCAGCAGCTGGCGCAGCACCGCAATCTTGGCGTCATAGTCGCTGGTAGCCGATACACCGGCATAGCCCTTGGTGCCCGCCTCTTTATAGGCCCAATGGGCGGCCACACCGTTTTCCGCATGGTCATGCATGGCCTGGGTGCGGATCTGAATCTCGATGGCCTTGCCATGCTCGTCCCGCACCACCGTGTGCAGCGATTGGTAGCCATTGGGTTTGGGCTTGGCAATGTAGTCGTCAAACTCCGACTCCACCGGGCTGAAGGCCTCGTGCACAAAGGACAGCGCCGCATAGCAGTCCTTGACCGTGGGCACGACGACGCGCAGCGCGCGGATATCGAAAAGCTGGTCAAAGCCCAGCGACTTGCCGCGCATCTTCTTGATGATGCTGTAGATATGCTTGGGGCGGCCGGCCACGGTGGCACTGATGCTGTGCGCGCGCAGGTCGGATTCGAGCCGCTCGCGTAGGCCCACCATATAGAGCTCGCGCTCCACCCGCGTCTCGTCCAGCAGCTTGGCGATCTTCTTGTAGGTGTCAGGCTCCAGAAAGCGGAAAGCCAGGTCCTCCAGCTCCCACTTGATCTGCCAGATACCCAGGCGGTTGGCCAGCGGCGCAAAGACCTGCAGGCTCTCGCGCGCCACTGCAGGCGACACTGGCCCCTTGGTGGCCGCATACCAGCGCAAGGTCTGCAGGCGGGATGTCAGGCGCAGCATTACCACACGCAAGTCGCGCGAGAATGCCAGCAGCATCTTGCGGATGTTCTCGGTCTGCGTGGCCGGATCATCGACCAGATGGCCGGCATCGGCCTGGCGCGCCTGGGCCTGCACCTTCATCAGCGCCACGGTTTCTACGGCCAGCACCGCATAGCTTTCACCAAAAGCCTTGCCGATGACTTCGCGCGGCTTGTTGAGCTGCTCGCTGGTGTGCACCAGGTAGGCAGCGGCCTGCATGGCTTCGGAGCCGCCAATATGTTTGAGGATGGCAGCCACGGCATCGGCGTGCTGCAGCGCGTTCTCGCCCGTGTCCAGCGTCTCTTCTGCAATCAGCGGAACAGAGAAGGCCCGGGCCCGCGCCAGAACGTTGTCTTGCATCGGCAGGGCGTTGGCAGTGGCCGCCACCAATGGCGAGACGGGTTCTGGGGGGAGATGTTCCGCGCCGGGCGCGGGCTGAGCGACTGCTGTAAGACTTTTCATGTTGTCACCACCATCACGCCCTGACAGGGACGTGCGCTACGCACCGCATAAAAAAGCCAGCACTGCAGCCGTTTGATCAAAAGATACCAAGGTGGGAGCATGGCCGACACCGGCAAACTCCACCACCCGTGCCCGGGGGCCACGTTGCGCCATAGATTGGGCCGTTTGGGCAGAAAGCAAGTCGGAATCTGCGCCCCGCAGCACCAGGGTGACGGCATCGATCTGCTCGTACAAACGCCACAGCAGCTGCTCGCCGGCGGCAGCCATCTCCGGCGTCATCGCCTGCATGGGCTGTGCAATGGCCGGGTCGTAATGCAGCCGTACCGCGCCTGCGCCTTCGGGCCGAAGCATCGGGCGCGACAACGCCAGCCACTCCTCATCGCTGTGCGGGCCAAAACCTTTGGACAGCTGGCCCATGGCCGCCACGGCTTCCTGCTCGGAGGCATACAGCATATGCTGCCCCACATAGCTGCCAATGCGCGCCAGTGCCGAGGGCTCGATGGTCGGCCCGACATCATTCAGTACCAGGCGGCGGATGGGTGCAGGCATCAGCGGCCGGATGCTCGGCTCGCCCGCCAGGCCGATGCCGATAAGACCGCCCATGCTGGTACCCACCCAATCGAGCTTGCCAATGGGTGCCGCGCGGTGTACCTGCTGCAGCATCGCCAGCATGTCGGCCACATACAAGGGCACCTGGTAGCCGGCGGGGTCCTCCAGCCAATCGCTGTAGCCGCGGCCTACCACGTCGGGGCAGATCACCCGCGCCTGCAGCGCCAGCTGCCGCGCCAGCACATCAAAATCACGCCCTTGCCGGGTCAGGCCATGGGCGCAGATGATCACATGCGGGTGGTTCAGATCCCCGGTGTCGTTCCACTCCCAATAGGCCATGCGGTGCGTGGCACTCTGGCGACCCGTGTCCGTATTCCCCGCCACCGCACAGGTGACATACTGCAAGCGTGGATCTTGGTACATGGTCCCTCTTATATGGATGAACGCAGCGCTACCAGGCAAACCGTGGCTGGGGTTTGCCTTAGGATGGATGCAAGCGTTTGCATGAATACTAACCGAGTAACTGGAGATATTGGATGTTGAAAGCAAAAACAGCGCTCGTCACCGGATCGACGAGCGGTATCGGACTGGGGATTGCCAAGGCGTTGGCGCGCCAGGGTGCCAACATCATCTTGAATGGCTTTGGGGATTCAGAAGGCCCGATCCAGGAAGTACAAGACGTCATCGCCAGCAGCGGCTCGGGCGCGCGGGTCGGCTACCACGGCGCTGACATGAGCAAGGCCGCCGACATCGAGGCCATGTTCGCCTATGCCACCGAGGCCTTCGGCCAGGTGGATATCCTTGTCAACAACGCCGGCATCCAGCATGTGGCGAATGTGCAGGATTTCCCGGTCGAGCGCTGGGATGCCATCATCGCCATCAACCTCACCAGCGCCTTCCACACGAGCCGGTTGGCACTGCCCACGATGCAGAAGTCGGGCTGGGGCCGCATCATCAATATCGCCTCGGTCCATGGCCTCGTGGGCTCGGCCGGCAAGTCGGCCTATGTGGCCGCCAAGCATGGCATTGTCGGGCTCACCAAGGTCACCGCCTTGGAGAATGCCGCCAGCGGCATCACCTGCAACGCCATCTGCCCGGGCTGGGTACTCACGCCGCTGGTGCAAAAGCAGGTCGATGCCAAGGCTGCCCAGATGGGTGTCAGCAATGAAGAGGCCAAAAAGCAGTTGCTCGGAGAAAAAGAACCGTCGATGCAGTTCACCACACCTGAAGAACTCGGGGAGCTGGCTGTGTTCTTCTGCTCGCCCGCTGCCAACAATGTGCGCGGCGTGGCCTGGAACATGGATGGAGGCTGGGTCGCGCAATAAAGCAGGATCCGGTCGGGGCGCGAGCCCCCTCACCCAGGCGCGAAGACGCCTTTTTTCTGGCCTAGCGCCATCCATGCACCAAACGCATAGTTATGAAACATTTTTGAAATCTGTCGCACCAGGTTCTTTAAAACCAGAAAATTCCTTAAAAAATGCAGGAAAAAGTCGATTTTTTGCGTAAGAATGCATCTCCCAGACTGCATATGTAACGCAAACTTTGTAACTTTGGGTCAAAAAAACGTGCTGGATTGCGCACTTTTCACAAAAACCGGTCAAAATGTAAATATTACATATCAACCGGAGGACTCCGCCCATGGTTACTGCCACCAATCGCGTCGACAAAATCTTGGTCGTTGATGACGACGCACGTATCCGCGATCTGCTGCGCCGCTACCTGTCGCACGAAGGCTTTGAAGTCATGATTGCCGAAGATGGCAAAGGCCTGCAACGCATCTTGCTGCGCGAGACGGTGGATCTGATCGTGCTCGATTTGATGATGCCTGGAGAAGACGGCCTGTCCATCTGCCGCCGCCTGCGCGCCAGCAATGACCGCACCCCGATCATCATGCTGACCGCCAAGGGTGAGGATGTCGACCGCATCGTGGGTCTGGAAGTCGGCGCCGATGACTACATCGGCAAGCCCTTCAACCCGCGTGAATTGCTGGCCCGTATCCATGCGGTGCTGCGCCGCCGCCCACCGCAGGAAGCGCCTGGCGCCCCCTCGGGCGAAAACGAAGTGGTGAACTTTGGCCCCTTCACTTTCGACATGAGCACCCGCGTGCTGACCAAGGACGGCGAAGAGCTGCCGCTGACCACCGGCGAGTTCGCGATGCTCAAGACCCTGGTGCGCCACCCGCGCCAGCCGCTGTCGCGTGAAAAGCTCGCGTTGCTGGCGCGTGGCCGTGAGTTCGAGCCCTTTGACCGCAGCCTGGACGTACAGGTATCGCGTCTGCGCAAGCTGGTCGAGGTCGACCCAGCCGCACCGCGCTATATCCAGACCGTCTGGGGCGTGGGCTATGTCTTCGTACCCGATGGCGCCAACTGATTCCTGACCGTCACCCCCCAAAAACCGCCCCAGCCTGGCTGAGAGGCGGTTTTTTTTGGGAGATACCCCCACGCTGGGGCACGGCATGGTGCCCCACCGGCTTTACAGCGAAAATACCAGGCAATCCCGGTCTTTATTGATCCGACTCTTCTACACGCACACGGCCCATGGCTCCTACCCCCGTCAACGATCCCGACCAATCCGGCCTGGCCCCGCTGGAAGGCAGCACCACAGCGGCCGCGCACAGCAACAAGCGCACCCGCGTCGGCCTCAATCTCTTCTGGCGCACCTTCTTTCTGCTCGCCATTCTGCTGACGGGCAGCATCCTGGCCTGGGTGCAGACCCTGCGCTCGCTGGAGACGGAACCGCGCGCCATCCAGACAGCCCAGCAGATCGCCTCGCTGGTCAACCTCAGCCGTGCCGCGCTGATGCACTCCGATGCCATCGCCCGCGTCTCCCTGGTCAAGACCATGGCAGACCAGGAAGGCGTGCGCATCGTCCCGCGTGAGCCCAAGGACGTGTATGAATCCATCGACAACTCCACCCCGCTGGGCGCGCGCCTGACGCAGGAAGTCACCAAGCGCCTGGGCCCCAGCACCATCGTGGCCAGCAGCGTCAACGGCGAAGAAGGCCTGTGGGTGGGCTTCACCATCGATGGCGACCAAAACTGGTTTCTGATCGAGCCTTCGCGCTTCAACCCGGCCGGCGGCAAGACCTGGCTGGTGTGGGTGCTGACCGCTGCGGCGCTGTCGTTGGCTGGAGCGGCAGTGATTGCCGGCCTCATCAACCGGCCGCTCAAGCAGCTCTCCAGCGCGACCAACCGGCTGCGCGAAGGCGATTTTGCAGCGCAGCTCGATGAAGACGCGGTCACCAGCGAAATCCGCGAGGTGAACATCGGCTTCAACCGCATGAGTGAGCGCCTGTCCAAGCTGGAACAAGACCGCGCGGTGATGCTCGCCGGCATCTCGCACGACCTGCGCACCCCGCTGGCCCGGCTGCGGCTGGAGACCGAGATGAGCGTGTTCGACCAGGTCGCGCGCGAGCACATGGTCGCCGACATCGTGCAGCTCGATGCCACCATCGACAAGTTCCTCGACTACGCCCGCCCCGACCACGCTGCCAAGCTCGCCCCCGTCAATGTCTATGGCGTCGTGTCCTCTTGCGTCTACGCGGTGCAGGACCACCAGGAGCTGCAGGTGCACATGAAGGTGCCCGAAGAGCTGATGGTCAACGCCGATGAGATCGAGCTCTCGCGTGTGCTCTCCAACGTCCTGGAAAACGCACGCCGCTATGGCAAGACACCGGGTGCCTCGCACACCCGGGTGGACATCACCGTCAAGTTCAGCGAAAGCACGGTCACCATCCGCATGCGCGACCATGGCCCGGGCGTCTCCAAGGACCAGCTGAGCAGCCTGACCAAGCCGTTTTACCGCGGCGACACCGCGCGCACCGCTGCGGCAGGCGCAGGCCTGGGCCTGTCGATCGTCGAGAAAACCGTGCAACGCATGGGCGGACGCTTGAGCATGGTCAATGCCTCGGACGGCAGCACGGGCCTGGTCACCAGCATCTACCTGCGCCGCGCGCCCGACCAGGCGATCGGCAAGGAGCCCAAGCGCCGCCTGCTGCGCCCGCAGATCAAGCGGCATCTGCCAGGCGCGCCGACCAATCTGGCAGATCTGCAGTAAGAAGCGCCCGCCGGCATGGCTTCGCATGCCGGCGGGCACACAGCGCTGGCACAAAGCGATGTCTGTGCATAGAATGCTGGCACCTCAATGCCTGCCCAAGGAGTTGACATGCAAGCCCAGTGCCTTTGCGGTGCAGTCCATGTGACCGCACCGACCGTACAAGATGTCCATGTATGCCATTGCAGCATGTGCAGACGCTGGGGTGAGGGCCCCGCCTTTACGCTGCATGGCGGCACCGAGGTGGAGCTGACCGGTCCCGTTGCCCGCTATGCCTCGTCTCCCTGGGCCGAGCGCGCCTTTTGCAGCCATTGCGGCACGCACCTGTTCTACCGCCTGCTGGCCACCAACGAACATTTCCTGTCGGCCGGCCTGTTCCAGGATGAGGATGGCCTGCAGCTGTCGGCGCAGATTTTCATCGACGAAAAACCGGCCTATTACGACCTGGCCAACGAAACGCCCAAGCTCACCGGGGCGCAAGTCCTGGCGCAGTACGAAGAGAGCTGAGAAGGCGCCTTCACAGCGGCCACGATGACCGCCTCTGGCAGGGCGTCATCCTTTCAAGGCAGCCGTTTGCTCAGCCCTGCTCGCCAGCCGCACGCACCAGCAGCACCACCGCACGCGCCTCCATGGCCGCGCCCTGGCCCACCGGGCCCATCTTTTCGGCCGTCTTGGCTTTCACATTGACCTGGGATTCATCAATACCCAAGGTCTTGGCAATATTGGCGCGCATCGCCGGTATATGCGGCGCCAGCTTGGGTGCCTGGGCGATCACGGTGCTGTCGACATTGTTGACCTGCCAGCCCTTGGCCGCGACGCGGCGCATGGCCTCGGCCAGCAGCACGGCCGAATCTGCGCCCCGGAAAGCGGCATCGGTATCGGGAAAATGCGATCCGATATCGCCCATACCAGCGGCGCCCACCAAGGCATCGGTGATCGCATGCAGCAGCACATCGGCATCCGAGTGGCCCAGCAGGCCCGTGGTGTGCGGCACTTTGATGCCACCCAAAACCAAGTCGCGCCCGGGCACCAGCGCATGAATATCCCAACCCTCACCAATGCGCATTTGCAGCATTTGCATCCCTTATCTCGTCCATCTACATCACCCCGCGGTGCAAGCCACTGCCAAACCCTCACGCGAGGGTTTGGCAACGCATCACCGGGGAATCATTCAAACAGTGCGGCCACCTGGCTGTCCCCGCTGGCCATGCGCTGCAGCAGCAAGGCTTCGGCCAGCGCAAAGTCATCCGGAAAGGTGACCTTGAAGTTGAAACTGCTGCCCGGCACCAGGCGGGGCTGCAAGCCCAGCGCCTCGATGGCACTGGCTTCATCGGTCACATCGTTGCAACGCTCGAGCGCTTCAAGCAGCGTACCGATGCGGAACATCTGCGGCGTCTGCGCCAGCCATTTGTCCACCCGTGGCAAGGTGCTGCTGACCCGGCTTTGGCCATGGACATCGGTGGCAGCGGCCTTGAGTGTATCGGGCAATGGCAGTGCCAGCAGGCCACCCACCTCATCGGCCGCACATTCCTGCATCAGCTGTTCAATCTGGCCGGGCTTGATCAGGCAGCGCGCCGCATCATGCACCAGCACCCAGTCATGGGGCTGGGCACCCAGGCCCGAGTCACCCAGCAAGCTGCGCAGGCCGCCGGCCACCGTATCGGCCCGGCTGGGGCCACCGCAGGGGCTGATCGCAAAGCCTGGCCGCTGGTAACGCTGCAAAAAGTCATCGCCGGGGCTGACACCCACCAGCACGCCCGACAGCGGCTTGGCCGCGATGAAGGCGGCCAAGGTGTGCAACACCAGCGGCCAACCTGCCACCTCCTGGTATTGCTTGGGCACATGGGCTGGTCGGTTGGCATCCACCGCCCGGGCACCCACGCCGGCACAGGGCAAAAAGGCCCAGAACCTGGCCACCACCTCCTGCCGCATCTGGCCCAGCGCCTGGGTCTGGGCGCCCGGGTCTGCGGGCGGCACCGTTGCGGGCACCGTCAGCGGCGCAGCCACGTCGGGTGCGGCCCTGGGTACAGCAGGGATCAATTCGTTGCGGACGGTCTGGTTCATGGGGGTATTTTAGAATGCAGAGGTCGCATGGGGCTGTCAGCCAGACCCGTGATGGAGGGTTCCGCTGCAAAAGAGGCCTTGCGCCTCCACCCGGTCCGCACCCCTGGCTTGGGGCGTGGATTCAGCAGCAGAACCCTGGATATTTTTAGAACTTGGTGTGGTCAGGTGCGCCCGTTGGGCGCGCTTGGCTTTGATAGGCCCAGGCGCGGCATGCCGCCCCGGGCTGTAGTCCGTCTATGGACTGGTTGTAGACCCCCTATGGAACTCCCCAAACTCACCGCCGGAAAACGTTTTCAGCTGCCCATGCCTCCCGGCAGCGCCGATGCCTTGCTGCTCGCCACCTTGGCCACGCGGGAGGCGGCCGGCCAGCGCGTCACCGCGATCATCACCGCCGATGCGGGCGACGCCCACCGTCTGCAGGATGAGCTGGCTTTTTTCGCACCTGAGCTGCGCGTCGCACTCTTTCCCGACTGGGAAACCCTGCCCTATGACACCTTCTCGCCGCACCAGGACCTGATCAGCGAGCGGCTGGCGGCGCTGTGGCGCATCAGTCAGGGCGAGGCCGATGTGGTGCTGATCCCCGCCACCACGGCGCTGTACCGCCTGGCGCCCCCCTCCTTCCTGGCGGGCTACACCTTTGCGTTCAAGGCCGGGCAAAAGCTGGATGAGGCGCGCCTCAAGGCCCAGCTCACCCTGGCGGGCTACAACCATGTCTCCCAGGTGGTGAGCCATGGCGAATACTCGGTGCGCGGCGGCCTGATCGATCTCTACCCCATGGGCTCGCTCGTGCCCTACCGGGTCGACCTGTTCGATGACGAGATCGATTCCATCCGCACCTTTGATCCCGACACCCAGCGCAGCCTCTACCCGGTCAAGGATGTGCGCCTGCTGCCCGGGCGCGAGTTCCCGATGGACGACGAGGCCCGCGCCCGCTTCCGCAACAAGTGGCGCGAGATGCTCGAAGGCGACCCCACGAAGAGCCGCATCTACAAGGACATGGGCAATGGCGTGGCCACCGCCGGTATCGAGTACTACCTGCCGCTGTTCTTTGACGAGACCGCGACCGTGTTCGACTACCTGGGCGGCCAGGCCACCGTGGTGCTGCATGGCGATATCGAGCCGGCCTTCCAGCGCTTTTGGCAAGACACGCGCGACCGCTACCGCCTCGTGCAGGGCGACCCGGAACGCCCGGTGCTGCCGCCTGACAGCCTGTTCCTGAGCCCCGACCAGTTCTACGCCACCGCCAAGCAGATGGCCCAGCTGTCGCTGCGCCCGCAGTTGGAAGACGTGGAGCACAGCGCCATCTTCCAGAAACTCAGCGACCTGGCCGTGGTGCGCGGTGCCGAGGACCCACTGGCCAAGCTGCAGCAGCACATTGCCCAGCGCCAGGCCCGCACCTTGCTGCTGGCCGAAAGCGATGGCCGGCGCGAGAGCCTGCTCGACTTCTTCCGCGCCAGCGGCCTCAACCCACCGGCCTTTGATTCGCTGGCCGAGTTCCAGCAGACCACCGACGAGCCGGTCGGCATTGCCACGGCAGCGCTGGCCAAGGGCTTTCGCTGGGCCGAGCAAGGCATTGACTTTGTCACCGAGACCGAGCTGTTCGCCGCCACCGGCGGTGCCCGCCGCAAGCGCCGCCAGGAGCAGGCCAGCGATGTCGAGGCGCTGATCAAGGACCTGTCCGAGCTGAAGGTCGGCGACCCGGTCGTCCATGCCCAGCACGGCATTGGCCGCTACCACGGCCTGATCAACATGGATGTGGGCCAGAAGAACCCCGATGGCACACCGGCGCTGCAGGAGTTCCTGCACCTGGAATATGCCGACAAGGCGGTGCTCTATGTGCCCGTCAGCCAGCTCGCGCAGATCAGCCGCTACACCGGTGTATCCGCCGAAGAAGCCCCCCTGCACAAGCTGGGCAGCGGCCAGTGGGAAAAGGCCCGCCGCAAGGCCGCCGAGCAGGTGCGCGATACGGCAGCCGAGCTGCTCAACATCTACGCCCGCCGCGCCGCCCGCGAAGGCCATGCCTTCCGCTACAGCCCGCAGGACTATGAGCAGTTCGCCAACGACTTCGGCTTTGAGGAAACCGCCGACCAGCGCGCCGCCATCCATGCGGTGATCCAGGACATGATCTCGCCCCAGCCAATGGACCGCCTGGTCTGCGGCGATGTGGGCTTTGGCAAGACCGAGGTGGCCTTGCGTGCCGCCTTTGTGGCCGTCACCGGTGGCAAGCAGGTGGCCCTGCTTGCGCCCACCACCTTGCTGGCCGAGCAGCACTACCAGACCCTGGCCGACCGCTTCTCCAAGTGGCCGATCAAGGTGGCGCTGGTGTCGCGCTTTCGCTCCGGCAAAGAGGTCAGCACCACCATCAAGGGCCTGGACGACGGCACCGTCGACATCGTGGTCGGCACCCACAAGCTGCTGTCTGAAAAAACCCAGTTCAAGAACCTGGGCCTGCTCATCATCGATGAAGAGCACCGCTTTGGCGTGCGCCACAAAGAGGCGATGAAGGCCATGCGCGCCGAGGTCGATGTGCTCACGCTCACGGCCACCCCCATCCCGCGCACCATGGGCATGGCGCTCGATGGTCTGCGTGACCTGTCGGTGATTGCCACCGCACCGCAGCGCCGCCTGGCGATCAAGACCTTTGTGCGCAGCGAAGGCACCGGCGTGATCCGCGAAGCCGTGCTGCGCGAGCTCAAGCGGGGCGGCCAGTGCTACTTTCTGCACAACGAGGTCGAGACCATCGAGAACCGCCGCCAGAAGCTCGAAGAAATCCTGCCCGAAGCCCGCATTGCCGTGGCCCATGGCCAGATGCCCGAGCGCGAGCTCGAACGCGTGATGCGCGACTTTGTGGCCCAGCGCTACAACATCCTGCTGTGCTCGACCATCATCGAGACTGGTATCGACGTGCCCAGCGCCAACACCATCATCATCAGCCGCGCCGACAAGTTTGGCCTGGCGCAGCTGCACCAGCTGCGCGGCCGTGTGGGCCGCAGCTACCACCAGGCCTATGCCTATCTGATGGTGCCGGATCTGGATGGCCTGACCAAGCAGGCCGCGCAGCGCCTCGAAGCCATCCAGCAAATGGAAGAGCTGGGCAGCGGCTTTTACCTGGCCATGCATGACCTGGAAATCCGGGGCGCCGGCGAAGTGCTGGGCGACAACCAGAGCGGCAACATGATGGAGATCGGCTACCAGCTCTACAACGAGATGCTGTCCGAGGCCGTGCGCAGCCTGAAGGAAGGCAAGGAGCCCGACCTGCTCAGCCCCCTGTCTGCTGCCACCGACATCAACCTCCATGCCCCAGCGCTGCTGCCCAACGACTACTGCGGCGATGTGCACCTGCGCCTGTCGTTCTACAAAAAGCTGGCAACCGCCAAGACCAGCGACCAGATCGACAACCTGCTCGAAGAGATCGTGGACCGCTTCGGCAAGCTGCCGCCGCAGGCCCAGACCTTGGTCGATGTGCACCGCCTGCGCGTGCTGTGCGAGCCCTTTGGTGTGCAGAAGGTCGATGCCGCGCCCGGCGTGATCAACATCACCTTCTACCCTAACCCGCCGATCGAGCCGATGACCATCATCAGCCTGATCCAGAAGAACAAGGCCATCAAGCTGGCCGGCAACGACAAGCTGCGCATCGAGCGCGCCCTGCCCGAGGTCAAGGACCGCGTGCAGATGGTGCGCGATGTGGTGCGCAGCCTGGGCAAGCCGGTGGCGGCAGCCGCTGCGGCTACGGCCTGAGCAGCCTGTCTGAACCCGCCCGTTTATCATTCCCCCTACTCTCACCCCTGTAAAGCTCCCATGAGTGCCTCCACCGAATTCGCCCCCGGCCTAACCCTCCAGAACCTGGCCACGCCGCAAAAGCTGTCCGACTACAAGCTGATCGCGTTCGACATGGACTCGACCCTGATCACCATTGAGTGCATTGACGAGATCGCCGACATCACCGGCAAGAAGGCCGAGGTCGCGGCGATCACCGAAGCGGCGATGCGCGGCGAGATCACCGACTACAAGGACAGTCTGCGCCAGCGCATGGCCTTGCTCCAGGGCGTGCCCATGGCCTCGATCGAGCGGGTGCTGCAAGAGCGCCTGACCCTGACCCCAGGCGCCAAGACGCTGGTCGATGCGGCGCATGCCGCCGGCCTCAAGGTGCTGCTGGTCTCGGGCGGCTTCACCTTCTTTGCCGACCATGTCAAAAGCCTGCTGGGCATCGACTTTGTGCGTGCCAACCGCTTCGAGGTCAAGGACGGCCAGCTGACCGGCGGCCTCATCGACCAGAGCTGGGGCGATATCTGCGACGGCGAGGAAAAGCGCAACACCGTGCTGGGCCTGGCGTCGCTGATGGGCATCGAGCCCGAGCAGGTGATTGCCGTGGGCGATGGCAGCAATGACCTGCCGATGATGCGTGCCGTGGGCCTGTCGGTCGCGTTCCACGCCAAGCCGCGCGTGCGCGCCGAGGCCAAGGTGGCGATCAACACCGGCGGGCTGGACCGCCTGCTCGAAGTGCTGGGCTGATGGCCTTCCGAGCCACCGGGATCACAACGGGAGCCAGATGCTCCCGTTTTTCTTTCCGTCCCAGCCACTGGGCCAACCCATCTAAAACCCCAACACCCAACCCCAGCTTAGGCAGCGCGCGCTGCCGCGAAGGCGCAAGCGCCCTACACTCGGTCCCTTGCATGTAACACCAAGTGAAGCGCTATGAACACCCGCTCCTGGCTGGAAAAGCTGGTCGCATTCGACACCACCAGCCGCAACTCCAACCTCGCCCTTATTGAAACCGTGCGTGATGCACTGGCCCACCAGGGTCTGAAGGTCGAGCTGATCCACTCCCCCGAGGGCGACAAGGCCAACCTGTTCGCCACCCTGCCGGCCGATGACGGCAGCACCCAGGGGGGCATCGTGCTGTCGGGCCACACCGATGTGGTGCCGGTCGATGGCCAGAACTGGGACAGCGATCCGTTCACGCTGACTGAAAAAGAAGGCCGTCTGTACGGCCGTGGCAGTGCCGACATGAAGGGCTATATCGCCGCATCGATCGCGCTGGTGCCCGAGTTCATCGCGATGCCGCGCAAGAAGCCGATCCACCTGGCCTTGTCCTATGACGAGGAAGTGGGCTGCGCCGGCGCCCCGGTGATGCTGCGCGCCTTGAAGGCACGCGGCCAGCAGGCCGATGGCTGCGTGGTGGGCGAGCCCACCAGCATGCAGGTGGTGGTCGCGCACAAGGGCATCAACCTGTACCGCTGCAAGGTGCACGGCAAGGCAGCGCATTCGTCGCTGACCCCCAAGGGCTGCAATGCCATTGAATACGCCGCGCGCCTGATCTGCCACATCCGCGATGTGGCCGACCAGTTCAAGGCCAATGGCCCCTACGACGAGTTCTACGATGTGCCGTTCACGACCATGACGACCAACCAGATCTCGGGCGGTATCGCGGTCAACACCATCCCCGAGCTGTGCGAGTTCAACTACGAGTTCCGCAACCTGCCCGGCATGACGGCCGAGAGCATCCAGGCCAAGGTGCAAAGCTATGTCACCGGCGAGCTGCTGCCACGCATGCGCCGCGAGTTTGCCGATGCCCGCATCGACATCGAAACCGGCCCTGCCGCCCCGGCGCTGGAAGCCAGCGAGCAAGCTGCCATCACTGCGCTGGTGCGTGCGCTGACTGCCGACCAGGCCACGCGCAAGGTGGCCTATGGCACCGAAGCCGGCCTGTTTCAGAACCTGGGCATCCCCACCGTGGTCTGCGGCCCGGGCAATATCGAGCAGGCCCACAAGCCCAATGAGTTTGTCGAGATCAGCCAGCTCGAGGCCTGCGAGCGCTTTCTGCGCAAGCTGGGCCAGTCGCTCTGATTTAAAATACGCACTGCGGCCGCAAGTGCCTGCCACCGAGCCCACCCTGCCCCAGGGTGGGCTTTTTATCTTCTGCCAGAAACCGGCGCCAGCGGGCACCGCTGCAGCCTTCACGTAACATTGCGCCCATGAGCACCCAATACGAAGCCCTCAAAGCCCCCGAGCTGTACCTCAGCGCCTTCCAGGTGGAGCCGCCTGCAGAGATGGGCGAGCGCAAGATGACGCCGCGCCGGCCCGGCTTCTTCATCACCAACAGCCTGACGGGCGCCACCGATGCCGAGAACGCGGCGCGCAAGGCGGCCCTGGCCGAGCAGGCCGCTGCAGAGGCAGCAGCGGGCGGCGCCGCCGCTGCTACCGAGCCCGCACCCGCCGCTGCGCCGGCGGCCACAGCCCGCCTGCTGGTGCCCGCGCAATGGGGGCTGGTGCCGCACTGGGTCAAGTCCGCCTCCGATGGCCAGCTGCGCGCCACCAAACTGGTGAACGTGAAATCCGACAATGCATCGACCAGCACCGCCTTTCGCGATGCCTGGCTCAACAACCAGCGCTGCATCGTGCCGATGATGGCCTTTGTCACCGACGACTACCGCACCGGCAAGGCCAAGCCCACGCGCATTGCCCGCGTCGATGGCCTGCCGATGGGCGTCGCCGGCATCTGGTCCCGCTGGACCGATGACGACGGCACCGAGCTGCTGAGCTACGCCATCATCACCGTCAACGCCAATGCCCATGCGCTGATGAACCGCTACCAGCAGCCCGGTAACGACAAGACCATGCCCGCCATCCTGAACGAAGGCGCCTATGACGCCTGGCTGCGTTCATCGGCCTACAAGGCCAAGGAATTTCTGCGCGCCTACCCCGCGCAAAAGCTGCTGGCCAACCCGGTCGAGAAGGGCCGCAAGAACCCGCTGGGCATCTGATTGCCGCTGCCCGCCGCGCTAGCCACGCGGATGGTGCTGGCTGTGCAGCACCTTGAGGCGCTCGCGCGCCACATGGGTGTAGATGGTGGTGGTGGAGATATCGGCATGGCCCAGCAGCAGCTGCACCACGCGCAAATCGGCGCCATGGTTGAGCAAATGCGTGGCAAAGGCGTGGCGCAAGGTGTGGGGTGACAGCGGCGCGGTGATGCCGGCGCGCTGCGCATATTTCTTCACGATCATCCAGAAGGCGACCCGCGTCATGCCGCTGCCGCGCTGGGTGACAAACAGGTCCGCGCTTTGCCGCCCGGCCAGAATGGCAGGCCGGCTCTCGGCCAGGTACTGCTCCAGCCACTGCTGGGCCACCTGGCCAAAGGGCACCAGCCGCTCCTTGCTGCCTTTGCCCACCACGCGCACGATGCCATCGGCCAGGCTCAGTTGCACGCTTTGCAGCTCGACCAATTCGGACACGCGCAGGCCGCTGGCATACATCAGCTCCAGCATCGCGCGGTCGCGCAGGCCCAGCGGGTTGCCGGCGTCCGGTGCTTCCAGCAGGGCATCGACCATGGCCGAGGTCATCGTCTTGGGCACCCGCAGCGGCTGGCGTGCTGCCAGCATGCGCAGGGTGGGATCGGCGCTGATCAACGACTCGCGCAGCGCCCAATGGAAGAAGCGCCGCAGCACCGTCAGGCGCCGGTTGGCCGTGCTGGACTTGTCACCCATGCGGGTGGCAAAAAAGGCCTGCAGCTGGGCCTCATCGCTGCGCTCCAGCGCCTGGCCCGGGTGCTCCTGCGCGAGCCACTGGCCGTACAGCACCAGGTCGCGCCGGTAGGCCGCCAAGGTATTGCGCGCCAGGCCGTCTTCCAGCCACACCGCATCGATGAAGCGGTCGATCACCGGGTGCGCCGCAGCGGCGCCGCCGGGGGTGGCAGAGGGGGTGGATGCAGAGGGAGAGCGAGCCATGCCCGGCATCATGGCATGAAAAAAGCCGCCGGCTTGCGCGGGCGGCTGGGGACTTGGGAAGCGGCGGTCAGTCCAGCTTCAGGTCCTGCTTCTTCACGACGTCCTTGTAGACGTCGAACTCGGCCTTGATCTGCTCGGCGAACTGCTCGGGCGTGTTGCCCACGACCAGCGAGCCGGTGTCCTCGATGCGCTTTTTCACCGCAGGGTCAGCCAGCACCTTCTTGGTGGCGGCATTGATGCGGTCCACCACATCCTTGGAGACGCCCTTGGGCGCGAGGATGCCGTAGAAAGCCATGCGGTTCACCGGCTCCAGGCCCACTTCCTTGAAGGTCGGCACATTGGGCAGCACGGCCAGGCGCTCAGGCGCGGCGACAACGATGGGCACCAGGCGGTTGTCCTTGACGAAAGGCAGGGTCGAGGGCAGGTTGTCCAGGATCATGTTGACCTGGCCGGCCACCGTGTCATTGAGCGCCGGGCCCGCACCACGGTAGGCGATGTGGGTCATCTGGATGCCGGTAAGGCTCTTGTACAGCTCCATCAGCATGTGCTGGATGCCGCCGGTGCCCGAGGACGAGTAGGCGTACTTGTTGGGGTTCTTCTTGAGTTCGGCCTCGAACTCCTTGTAGTCCTTGGCCGGGAACTTCGGGTTCACCGCAATGATGTTGGGCGTGGCCGCCACATTGATGATGGGCGTGAAGTCCTTGATCGGGTCGTAGGAGATCTTGGGGTTGATCGCGGGGTTGGTTGCCACCGTCGAGACGGTGGCAATGCCCAGCGTGTAGCCATCGGCCGCAGCGCGCACCGTTTCCACCGCGCCGATGGTGCCGCCAGCACCCCCCTTGTTGTCCACCACCACGGGCTGGCCCAGCTCCTTGCCCAGGGGGTCGGCGATCACGCGCGCAATGATATCGGTGGTGCCGCCAGCTGCAAAAGGAACGATCAGGCGAATGGGCTTGTTAGGGTATTTTGTATCGGCCAGAGCGCCAGTGCTCAAGGTGGCTGCGGCAGCAGCGATCAAGGTCAGGCCCACGAGAGAGCGACGTTGCATGATGAATCTCCTCATTAGAAATGGTGTGGCCGTGGTTCGCCTGCCGGGGTCACCCGCATGGCGCACGGCCACTGAATGCTTTTTCAGCACAGCGCGTTTATACCGGATTAATACGGCCGCCACCGTGCTGCAACCGCACAAAAGGCGCGTGATTTCCCTAGGGATCCTCTGCAGAACCCTCGCCCAATGGGATGGGCGCGGATCGGGATGAGCCGCAAGGCGTCTTTTGCAGTCAATAGCGAGCTATTGACAAGGAAGACAACGCAGCGGATCGCCCGAGCCCGCGTTCAGACCACGGCAGGGAGTTTTGCAGAGGGTCCCGAGGGGAACACGCGCCTTGAGGCAGAACAGACCAGGAATGGCGGATCAATCCAGCTGGATGCCCTGCTTGTCCACCACTGCCTTGTAGGCGGCATATTCGTCTTTCATCTGCTGGGCAAACACTTCGGGCGTGGTGCCCAGGATGTCCGAGCCAGTCTCTGCGATGCGCTTTTGCACGTTCGGGTCTTCCAGCGCCTTTTTGGTGGCCGCGTTGACCTTGTCCACGATCTCCTTGGGCAGGTTCTTGGGGCCGACGATGCCGTAATAGGCACTGCGGTTGACGACAGGCGCGCCCACTTCGGTAAACGTGGGGATGGATTCCAGGCCCGCTACGCGTTTGGGCGCCGCCACGACGATGGCGCGCAGGCGCTTGTCGCGGATAAAGGGGTAGGCCGAGGGCAGGTTGTCAAAAATCATGTTGACCTGGCCGGCGACCGTGTCGTTCAAGGCCGGGCCGCCGCCCCGGTAGGGAATGTGGACCACGTTCACACCGGTTTCGGACTTGAGCATTTCCATCAGCAAATGGGCAATGCTGCCCGTGCCGGGGGTGGCATACGAGTACTTGCCGGGGTTCTTCTTGAGCTCGGCAATGAACTCCTGGTAGTTGGTGGCCGGGAAGCTGGGATGCACGGCAATCACATTGGGCGTGGCCGCCACATTGATGATGGGCGTGAAATCGCGCTGCACGTTGTAGGGCATCTTGGGGTTGACGGCCGGGTTGGTGGCTGTCGTCGATACCGTCGCAATGCTCAGGGTGTAACCGTCGGGCTGGGCACGTGCGGCTTCGGCTGCGCCCACGGTGCCACCGCCACCGCTCTTGTTGTCCACCACCACCGGCTGGCCCAGCGCCTTGGACAGCGGCTCGGAGATGACCCGCGCCACGATGTCGGTGGTGCCGCCTGCGGCAAAGGGCACGATCAGGCGGATGGGCTTGTTCGGATAGGGGTCAGCGGCCAGGGCAGCGCTGCTGCCCAGTGCCAGTGCCAGGGCCAGGCACAGTCGGCGGTTCATCATCGTGGAGCTCTCCTCGGATCTAATGTGTGTGTGCAGGCCAGGAACGCCTACAGCGACGGCATGTATGTAGCCTCCATGCTAGCGGTGTTGGCCGGCTGTTCTGCCTCAAAGCGCGCGGCCGATGGCCCGTGTTTTCCCGCATCGGGGCCGCAGATAGCGCAATCGGCAACTGCTTTGGCAGGGCTTGCACCCCGGCATGCGCAGGACCTTCTCACGGTGGCGACAGCCACAGCGCCGCCGCGCTCGCCCTTCCGCTATGCTTGCGCCGGTGAACTACGCCCAACTGCTTTTCCCCGATTTCTCGCTGATCCTGATTGGCTACCTGGTCTGCCGCTACACGGCACTGAACCGGGCCATCTGGCAGCCGGTGGAAAGCCTGGTGTACTACTTCCTCTTCCCCACCTTGCTGTTCTATTCGATCATCCGCAGCCCGATCGACTGGCAAGGCACCTCCAGCCTGATGCTGGCCGGCGTGGCCACCGGCCTGGTTGCCATCGCGATGACCTACACCCTGCCGCACTGGCCCTGGCTGGGCAAGCGGGTGGACCACCGCGATGCCGCCGCCAGCGCGCAGATCGCCTTTCGCTTCAACTCCTTCATCGGCCTGGCGCTGGCCGACCGGCTGGCCGGCCCCCCAGGTCTGCAGCTGATCTCGGTGCTGATCGGCGTCTGTGTGCCCATGTTCAATATTGCCGCCGTCTACCCGATGGCCCGGGGCTCGCAGCATGGCTTCATGCGCGAGCTGCTGCGCAACCCGCTGATCGTTGCCACGCTCACCGCACTGGTCTGCAATCTGCTGGGTCTGCGCCTGCCCGCCATCGTCGAGCCCACGGTGGCCCGCATCGGCCAGGCCTCGATCGTGCTGGGCCTGATGTCAGCGGGCGCCGGCATGCAGCTGGGGCTGCTGGCGCGCGGCAAGCTGCTCAGCGCCTCGGTGCTGGCCATCCGCCACTTTGTCACCCCGCTGATGGCGCTGTGCATGGCGCACTGGCTGGCGCTGTCGGCCCAGCAGGCCGCCATCTTGCTGGTCTTCTCGGCGCTGCCCACCGCATCCACCTGCTATGTGCTGGCCGCCCGCATGGGCTACAACGGCGCCTATGTGGCCGGACTCGTCACCCTGTCGACCCTCTGCGGCGTGGCCAGTCTGCCGTTTGCGCTCAGCCTGCTGGATGCCTGGCCGGTTTAACAACGCGTTCAGCGAGGGCCATCGGTTAAGCTCGGCGGCTATGCAGAAAACCTGTGACACCGCGCGCCGCCATAGCCTCCGGCGCCTGGCCCTCCTCCCCCTTTGGGGCCTGACCACTGCCGGGCTGGCCGCCTGCAGCAAGAAAGCCCCGCTCGCTACCGCGCTGCCCGCCGGAGCCACCGTGCTGGCGCTGGGAGATTCGCTGACCCAGGGCGTGGGCGCCAGCGCCGCCCAGTCCTATCCGCAGTTGCTGGCCGAGCGTACCGGCTGGAATGTCATCAATGCCGGCATCTCCGGCGAGACCAGCAGCCAGATTGCGCAGCGCCTGCCGCAGTTGCTGCAGGCCCACCATCCAGCGCTGGTGATCGTTTGCGCCGGCGGCAACGACTGGCTGCGCCGGCAAAGCGCGCAGGCGGCCCAGGCACAGATCGCCAGCATGCTGCAGCAGTGCAAGGCGCAGAACATTCCGGTGTTGCTGGTCGCCGTGCCCGAGTTCAACATGGCCGCAGCATTGACGGGCCGCGTGCAGGACCACCCCATTTATGAAGCGCTGGCCAAGGAGGAGCAGGTGCCGCTGCTCGCCAAGGCCTGGAGCGAGGTGCTGGCCAATGACGCCATGCGCGCCGACCAGGTGCATGCCAATGCCGCAGGCTATGCGCGCTTTACCGAATTGCTGGTGGCGCAGCTCAAGGCCTTGGGCTTTTTCAACGGCTGACCATGGAGCCCGCCAGCCCTCAGGCGTTACGCTGGCCCAGCCCCCAGGCCACATGTTCGCGCACCACGGCGCTGTCGTGGTCCGCACGGCTGTGCAGCGCCTGGGCGTAGCGCGCATCGCCGGTCTCGCGCCAGGCATTGCCCAGGGCCACGGCGATATTGCGCAGCCAGCGCTCATGGCCGATACGGCGTATGGGGCTGCCTTCGGTGATGCGCAGGAACGTGGCCTCGTCCCACGCAAACAGATGGGGCAGCTGCTGGTCCATCAGCGCGCCGCGCGCATCAAAATCGGGCAGCACCGCGCGCTGGGCAAACTTGTTCCAGGGGCAGGCCAGCTGGCAGTCGTCGCAGCCATAGATGCGGTTGCCCATGGGCGCGCGGAACGCCTCCGGAATGGCGCCATCGAGCTCGATCGTCAGGTAAGAGATACAGCGCCGCGCGTCGATGGACTGCGGCGCAATGATGGCCGCCGTCGGGCAGGCATCGATGCAGGCCGTGCACTGGCCGCAATGCGCCGTCACCGGCGCGGTGGCGGGCAAGGCGATATTGACAAAGATCTCGCCGAGAAAAAACATCGAGCCGGCATCGCGGCTCAGCACCAGCGTGTGCTTGCCGCGCCAGCCCTGGCCGCTGCGGCTGGCCAGCTCAGCCTCCAGCACGGGGGCTGAATCGGTGAACGCGCGGTGCGCCAGGTTGTGTTCACTGAGCGCAGCATCAATGCGCTCGGCCAGTTTTTGCAGCCGGTTGCGCAGCACCTTGTGGTAATCGCGCCCCCGGGCATAGACGCTGACTAGGCCCTCGCCGGGCCGCGCATGGCGCTCCCACTCCAGCCGCAGCCAGTCTGGCGGGGTGTTTTGCGGCAGATAATCCATGCGTGCTGTAATCACGCTGAGCGTGCCGGGTACCAGCTCCGCCGGCCGGGCACGCTTGAGGCCATGGGCCTGCATGTAATGCATCTCGCCATGGAAACCTTTTTCCAGCCACTGCATCAATCCAGCTTCCGCCGTCGACAGATCCACGCCTGCCACGCCGATCTGGGAAAATCCCAGCTCCAGCGCCCAGTCGTTGATCTGTTGGATAAAGGTGGGATCAGCGGCGTCCATGTGCTGCCATTGTAAAAAACCTGAGGGCCCGCGCGGCCCGGGAACGACATTTTGAACGCTACTGCCAGCCCCTCCTATCCTTCGCTCCAAGGTGTCTGGAAAGACGAGCGCGATACGGAAGCCTTTGCCGCGCGCCTGGCTGCGCAGCCAGCACTGTCCAATGTTTACCTAACTTTGCATGGTGATCTGGGCGCGGGAAAAACCACCCTGGTGCGCCACCTGCTGCGCGCCCTGGGCGTGCAGGGCCGCATCAAGAGCCCCACCTACGCAGTGGTCGAACCGCATGAGGGACGCGATTTCCCCATCTGGCACTTTGACTTCTACCGTTTCGATGATCCGCGCGAGTGGGAAGACGCCGGCTTCCGGGATATTTTTGCCAGCCCCGGCCTGAAAGTGGCAGAATGGCCGCAGAAGGCTGCAGCGGTAACACCTATTGCCGATGTAGCTATCAGTATTGAAGCAATCAACGAATCAGAACGCCAGGTGCATCTGCAGGCCTTCACCCCGGCAGGTGCCTCCATCGTCCAAGGGTTTTCAGCGTGAGCGACACCCCGAAATATCTCCCCGCCTCTGCCCCTTTCACCCCTGCTGACGGCGCGTCCGCCAGCCACCCCGGTCTGTCGCGCCGCGATGTGCTGCGCGGTGGCAGTCTGGTGCTGCTGCTCGGCAGCAGCCATCTGGCCTTCGGTGCCAGCATCGTCGCGGTTCGCCTCTGGCCCTCGAAGGACTACACCCGCGTCACGATCGAGTCGGACACGCCACTCAAGACCGAGCAGCGCTTTGTGCCCGAGCCGCCGCGCCTGGCCGTCGATATCGAGGGCATCGACCTCAACCCGGCCCTGCGCGAGCTGGTGGCCAAGGTCCGCTCGGACGACCCCAATATCGCCGGCATCCGCGTCGGCCAGAACTCGCCCAATGTCGTGCGGCTGGTGATCGACCTCAAGCAGGAAGCCAAGCCCCAGGTCTTTACGTTGAAGCCGGTCGCCCCCTACCAGCACCGCCTGGTGCTTGACCTCTACCCCGCCCGGCCCACCGATCCGCTCGAGAGCCTGATCACCGAGCGCATGATGGAGAACAGCCACAGCGCCGTGGCCGCCGCACCGGCACCGGTGCCCCCACCGGCTGCCGGCAGCAGCCTGCCGCCTTCTGTGGCCGCTGCAATTGCCGGCGACCCGCCGGCACCCGCCGCGCTGGGCACCGTGGTGGCGGCCGCCCCATCGGTAGCCGCCACGGCCCAGACCGCCGACCCGCTGGCCGAGCTGATTGCCAAGAGCGGCAACCGCCCCGTCGCCCCACCCGCCCCGGTCGCGCCGCCGCCCACGGTCGTGGCTGCTGCTCCGCCTCCACCGCCCCCTGCACCGCCGCCACCCAGCCCACCGCCGGCACGCGGCCGGCCCGCCTCGCGAACCGACCGCCTGATCATCGTGGCGCTCGATCCGGGCCATGGCGGTGAAGACCCCGGCGCTACCGGCCCCAGCGGCACCCGCGAAAAAGACATCGTGCTCAAGATCGGGCACATGCTGCGCGAGCGCATCAACAACAGCAGCGTCGGCGGCAACCCGATGCGTGCGTTCATGACGCGCGACGCCGACTTTTTTGTGCCCCTCAACACCCGGGTCGAAAAGGCCCGCCGCGTGCAGGCCGATCTGTTCATCAGCATCCATGCCGATGCGTTTACCAAGCCGTCGGCCAATGGCGCGAGCGTGTTTGCACTGAGCGAGCGCGGCGCCACCAGCTCGGCCGCGCGCTGGCTGGCCAACAAGGAAAACCAGGCCGACATGGTCGGTGGCCTGAACGTGGCCGGTGTGGGCAGCAGCGATGCCCATGTGCAGCGCGCGCTGCTGGACATGAGCACCACCGCCCAGATCAACGACAGCCTCAAGCTCGGCACCCATGTGCTGGGCCAGCTGGGCCAGTTCGCGCGCCTGCACAAGCCCCGTGTGGAGCAAGCCGGTTTTGCGGTATTGAAGGCGCCCGACATCCCCAGCGTGCTGGTCGAGACCGCCTTCATCAGCAACCCCGAGGAAGAAGCCAAGCTGCGCAGCACCGCCTACCAAAACCAGCTGGCCGATGCCATCATGCGCGGCATCCAGGCGTACTTCGCGAAGAACCCGCCGCTGGCGCGCAACCGCACGGTCTGACCTTCGCTCCCGCTTTTCCGGCACAAAAAAGGGACCGCCTCGGCGGTCCCTTCTTCATTGTGCGATCGCGGATCAAACGGGGCCGGCAGCCTTCTCGTTCTTGCCGGCGCGCCAGGCGCCAAAGATGGCCAGCAGGCCGGGCACGAGGATCAGGCCCCAGATGATCTTTTCCAGGTTGGCCTTGACCCAGGGCAGGTTGCCAAAGAAATAGCCTGCCGCACAAATGCCAAACACCCAGATCGCCGCGCCCACCAGGTTGTAGATGACGAACTTGGTGCGGTTCATGTTCGCGACCCCGGCCACAAACGGCGCAAAGGTGCGGATGAAAGGCATGAAGCGCGCCAGGATGATGGTGATGCCGCCGTAACGCTCGTAAAACGCATGGGCCTTGTCAAAGGCCTTGCGGTTGAACCAGCGCGAGTTCTCCCACTTGAAGACCTTGGGCCCTAAGTGGTGGCCGATCTGGTAATTGCACTGGTCCCCGAGGAAGGCCGCCGCAAACAGCAGCGCAGTCGCCAGCGGAAAGCTCATCAAGCCGGCACCGCACATCGCGCCGACGATGAACAGCAGCGAATCGCCAGGCAGAAAGGGCATCACCACGACACCCGTCTCGACAAAGACGATCAGAAACAGCAGCGCATAGACCCACATGCCATAGGTCGTCACAAAGGCTTCCAGGTACTTGTCGACATGCAGGATGAAGTCGATCAGATGCATGCCTGCATCGATGAACCAGCTGAAAAATTCCAAAACACAACCTCTCTACACAAAAACCGCAGCAGCCCTGAGGCCCTGCGGCAAACCATCTTGATAACCACCTAGGCAGGCGAGGGAACTGCAGCCCCAGGGCCCAGAGTGGCGATTGCACACTTTACCCCGAATGCCAGGCGGCTTTGCCTAAAATCCCTGCATGACCGCAGATACCGCACCCGCCACCCTTGACCCGGCAGACGCCACCGACGACGCTTTGACGCCTGCAGCCCACAGTGCAGACCGGGCAGCCCCGGCGCGCCGTCCCATCCAGGATCTGCCCGATGAGCTGGTCAGCCAGATTGCGGCCGGCGAGGTGGTGGAACGGCCCGCCTCCGTGGTGCGTGAGCTGGTTGACAACGCGCTCGATGCCGGGGCGACCAGCATCACGGTGCGCCTGCTCGCCGGTGGCGTGCGGCTGATTACCGTCGAAGACGATGGCTGCGGCATTCCGCGCGAGGAGCTGCCCATTGCGCTGCGCCGCCATGCCACCAGCAAGATCCGCAACCTGCATGACCTGGAATCGGTAGCAACGATGGGATTCCGGGGCGAGGCGCTGGCGGCCATCGCGTCGGTGTCGGAGATGAGCGTGCTCTCGCGCCCCGCCCAGCAGGAGAGCGCCTACCTGCTCGATGCCCGCAGTGGCGAGCTGCGCCCCGCAGCCCGCAACCCCGGCACCACGATGGAGGTCAAGGAACTGTTCTTCAGCACGCCTGCGCGGCGCAAGTTCCTGAAGACCGATGCCACCGAGCTGGCCCATTGTGTGGAAGCCGTGCGCCGCCATGCGCTCACCCGCCCGGGCGTGGGCTTTGCGATATGGCATGAGGGCAAGCTCGTGGAGCAGTGGCGCGCCACCCTGCCGCCCCGCAGCGATGAAGACCAGCACGACGAAGCCGCCTGGCAGCAGTTGGAGCAGCGGGCGATGGACAAGCGCCTGGCCGATGTGCTGGGCCCCGATTTTCTCGAACAGTCGATTGTCGTGAACTACCAGGCCGGCCATGTGCAGGTGCGCGGCCGCGCCGGCCTGCCCGATGCGGCGCGCTCGCGTGCCGACCAGCAGTTCTGCTACGTCAACGGCCGCTTTGTGCGCGACAAGGTGCTCACCCACGCGGCGCGCGCCGCCTATGAAGACGTGCTGCACGGCCACCGCCAGCCCGTCTATGCGCTCTACATCAGCCTCGATCCGATGCGGGTCGATGTGAACGTGCACCCGACCAAGATCGAGGTGCGCTTTCGCGATAGCCGCGAGGTGCACCAGGCGGTGCTGCATGGCGTGGAGAACGCGCTCGCCGCCCCACGCGCGCAGCAGCTGCTGGATGCTGCAGCCGCCACACCCACACCCACAGCCGCTGCTGCAGGCCAGCCGACCGCGTTGCCCGGCCAGGCCTATGCGCCCGCACCCCAGGCGCAGACTGCCATGCGCTTTGAGGCCCCACCCCGTGTCAACGGCCTGCAGGCGTTGCAGCAAACGGCTGCACTCTGGGGCCAGGCTGGCGGCACGGCAGCAGCGGATAATGCATTGGCCGGCAGCACAGCGACCAGCACGCCCACCAGCATCGATGCCACGCCCTGGCAGGTGCAGGAAGCCAGCCCACGCTGGAACCTGCAACCGGCCGCTGGCGCGATGGCCGCCGGCGCCCCGCTGGTGCCCACCCTGCCTCCGGAGTCTGCCGACAACCCCTGGCCGCTGGGCCGCGCCGTGGCGCAGATCCATGGCGTCTACATCCTGGCGGAAAACGCCCAGGGCATGGTCATTGTCGACATGCATGCAGCGCATGAGCGCATCGTCTATGAACGCCTCAAAAGCCAGTTGGACGATGGCGATGCCAGCAGCGCCATTGCCAGCCAGCCGCTGCTGATTCCCGCGACCTTCTCGGCCACGCCGGAAGAGGTCGCCACGGCCGAAGACCACAGCGAAACGCTGGCCCAGCTGGGCCTGGAGGTGGTGCCCTTTTCGCCCAAGACCCTGGCCGTGCGCGCGACGCCCACCACGTTGGCCCAGGGCAACCCGGTGGAGCTGGCGCGCAGCGTGCTGGCCGAGCTCGCGCAGCACGATGCCAGCACCGTGGTGCAGCGCGCCCGCAACGAGATCCTGGGGACGATGGCCTGCCACGGCGCCGTGCGCGCCAACCGGCAACTGACCATCGACGAGATGAACGCATTGCTGCGCGATATGGAGCACACCGAACGCTCCGACCAGTGCAACCATGGCCGCCCCACGTGGCGGCAGCTCAGCATGAAGGAGCTGGACGCGCTGTTCTTGCGCGGCCGCTGAACCGCAGCGCTGCAAACGACAAAAAGGAAGCCGAGGCTTCCTTTTTTTGTGGATGCAGCGGTGTCAGATCAGTGCGCCGCCGATGCCGCCTCCGATCCACCGCCGCCCTGGCCCTTCTTCGGGCCCTTGGCCAGCCAGACCAGCGGGATCAGCAGCAGGAACAGCATCGACGAGGCCCAGAAAATATCATTGGCCGCCAGCATGAAGGCCTGCTGGTTGACCAGCTGGTCGACCCTGGCCAACGCCTGCTGCAAAGTCAGCCCCGAGGCCTGCAGGCCTTGCACCACCTGCGCGGTGGGGCCGTCGCCCAGGCTGATGTGCTCGACCAGTTGCGCATGGTGCAAGGTCGCGCGGCGCTCCCACAAGGTGGTGGCGACCGACGTACCCACCGCACCGGCGGTGATCCGCACAAAGTTCGACAGGCCCGACGCGCTGGGCATTTTCTCGGGCGGGATGTCGCTCAAGGTGATGGTCATCAGCGGGATGAAAAAGCCAGCCATGGCCGCGCCCTGCACGATGGTCGGGATCATGATCGTCGTCAGGTCCACCTGGGTGTTGAAGCGCGAGCGCATCCACATCACCAGACCGAACACGATGAACGAGGCCGTCGCATAGCGCCGGGGATCGACCTTGTGGATGGTCTTGCCCACCACCGGCGAGAGCACCAGCGCCAGCAAACCCACTGGCGCCAGCACCAGACCGGCATCGGTGGCGGTATAGCCCATGAACTGCTGCAGCCACAACGGCAGCAGCACCACATTGCCAAAGAACAGGCCATAGCCTACCGAGATGGCCAGGGTGCCGGCCCAGAAATTGCGGTTCTTGAACAGGCGCAGGTCCACCACCGGGTGCTTGTCGCCCAGCTCCCAGATCAGGAAGTACAACAGGCCGACGACCGCAATCACCGCACAGGCGACCACCATCGGCGACTGGAACCAGTCATGCTCCTTGCCGATGTCCAGCATGATCTGCATCGCCGAGACCCAGACCACCAGCAACCCCAGCCCAATCGCATCGATCGGCAAGGCCTTGCGGGCCGAATCCCGGTTGCGGAAGATCGCCCAGGTGGCGCCCACGGACAGCATGCCGACGGGCACATTGATGTAGAAGATCCACGGCCAGGACATGTTGTCGGTGATCCAGCCGCCGAGCAAGGGGCCCATCACCGGCGCGATCAAGGTCGTCATCGACCAGAAGGCCATGGCCGTGCCCGCCATCGCGCGCGGGTAACTGGCCAGCAGCAGCGACTGCGACAGCGGAATCATCGGCCCGGCGACAAAGCCCTGCAGGATGCGGAACGCGATCAGGGTGGTCATATTCGGCGCCAGGCCGCAGAGCCAGGACGAGATCACGAACAAGGTCACGCTGAGCATGAACAGCCGCACCTGGCCAAAGCGCATCGACAGCCAGCCGGTCAGCGGCACCGAGATCGCATTGGCCACCGCAAAGCTGGTGATCACCCAGGTGCCCTGGTTGGCGCTGACGCCCAGGTCACCGGCAATGGCCGGCAGCGACACGTTCGCGATCGACGTGTCCAGCACATTCATGAACACCGCAGCCGAGAGCGCCAGGGTGCCGATGAGGCGCGCTGATCCTTCGAGCGGCGGGTGGGGTAACGGAGGATTGGAAGTTGCCATAACGCATCCTTGGGCCGCCCGGTGGGCAGGCCCTGGTCAAAACAAGGGGCGCTTACAGCTTCTTGCCGGCATTGCTGGCGATCACTTGTGCAATCACTGCATCGGCGCCTTCGTCCTGCACGTCATACACATTGGTCTGCACCAGCGGCTCCTTGCGCGGCACATCGGCCAGCAGCTTGCCGTCCTGGTTCTGGATGTCCACATCCACCAGCATCGACAGGCCTACGCGCAGCGGATGCGCTTGCACCTGCTGGGGATCGAGCGCAATGCGCACCGGCACGCGCTGCACCACCTTGATCCAGTTGCCGGTGGCGTTTTGCGCGGGCAGCAGCGAGAAAGCCGAGCCCGTACCCACACCCAGACCTTCGACGGTGCCGCTGTACTCGATCTTCTTGCCATAGAGGTCGGCCGTCATCTTGACGGGCTGGCCCAGGCGCAGGTTGCGCAGCTGGTTTTCCTTGAAGTTGGCCTCCACCCAGAGCTGGTTCATCGGCACCACGGTCATCAGCGGCGTGCCGGGGGCCACGCGCTGGCCGACCTGCACCGAGCGTTTGCCCACCACGCCCGAGACGGGCGAGACCAGCTCATTGCGCTGCATGGCCAGGTAGGCCTCGCGCACCTTGGCTGCAGCGGCCTGCACATTGGGGTGGTCGTTCACGCTGATGCCTTCGGTCAGCGACTGGTTGCTGGCCAGCTGCTCGCGGGCCGTGTTGACAGCGGCCTGCGCAGCGTTGACGGCCGCCTGCGCGGCATCCACCTGGCTTTGCGCATGGCTCAGCTCTTCCTTCGATACTGCGCCATTGCCGGTCAGTGCCTGGCGGCGCTTGAAGTCGCTTTGCGCACGGACCAGGTCATTCTTGGCCTTGGCCACTTCGGCCTGGCGCTGCGCGATCTGTGCGGTGTAGGAGCCATTGTTGACATACAAGGTGCGCACCTGGCGCACGGCCTGGGCCAGGTTGGCCTTGGCCTGTTCGAAAGCCACCTTGGCATCGGCGGGATCGAGGCGCACCAGCGCCTGGCCTTCCTTCACATAGTCGGTGTCATCGGCCAGGATGGACTGCACGGTGCCAGCGGTCTGCGGCGCGATCTGCACCAGATTGCCCTGCACATAGGCGTTGTCGGTTTCTTCGAAGTGGCTGTTGACCATCCAGTCGTAGATGCCGTAGGCGGCGCCCAGCACGACGACGAGGCCGGTCAGGCGCAGCAGCCATTTTTTGCGGGGCTGGGCAGCGGGCGCCTCAGGGGCAGCGGGCGCAGCGGAGGGAGAAACGGAGGTGTTGTTGTTCGACATGGTGTTGCGTAGCGAGTTATATGACGAGAGGCCTGGCCTTCAAGGTCTTGCTTATGTGTGTTGCACGCGAGGTGGGCAGGTCAGCTCTTGGCGCTGTCCATCGGGGTGTTGGTCTGGGTGGAGGCGTTGCTGTCCGGGTTGGCGAGGCTGTCGCTGCTGTCACTGCTGTGGGTCTGCTCCTGGTAGCCGCCACCCAAAGCCTGGGCCAGGGCGGCATTGCTCGACAGAATGCGGGCCTCGACATCCACCATCTGCTGGCGCTGGGTCAGCACATTGGTCTCGGCCGACAGCACATTCAAGTAGGTGCCCAGGCCTGCGGCATAGCGCTGGTTGGCAATATCGAGTGCGCTTTGTGCGGCATCGGCGGCGCGGCGCTGCTCGGGCAGCTGTGCATGGGCAGAGCGGGCACTGGCGACCTGGTCGGCCACGTCATGCACCGCCGTGATCACGGCCTGGTTGTAGGCCTGCACGGCCAGCTCATAGTCGGCCGATTTGCCGCTCAGGTTCGCACGCAGACGGCCCGAATCAAAGATCGGCAGGCTCAGCGCCGGGCCCACGCCCCATTCGCGCGCACTGCCCTTGGCAAAGTTGTTGAAGCCGATGCTCGACAGACCCAGGAAGGCAGTCAGGTCGATATCGGGATAGAACTCGGCCTTGGCCTGGCGAATGCCTTGCTCGGCGGCCTCGACGCGCCAGCGCGCGGCCACGATATCGGCCCGGCGCCCCAGCAGGTTGGACGACAGCTGCACCGGAAAGCGCGGCAGGCTCAGCTGCGCAATGGGCGACGCCACCAGTTCCTGGGCCCGTGCCGGCTGGCCCATCAGCGCAGCCAGCGCGTTCTGCGCCAGCTGCTTTTGCTCACGCACTTGCAGCAGCTGAACCTTGGCCTGGGGCACACCGCTCTCGCTTTGGCGCACCTCCAACGTGGTGTCCAGGCCCGCGTCATAGCGGTCACGCACCAGTTGCAAGGTGTGGGCGCGCTGGTCGATGGCGCGCACGGCCACCTCTTCCTGCGCCTGCAGGCGGGACAGCTGCACATAGGCCAGCACCATGTTACTGGTCAGCAGCACGCGGGCGGCGTCCATGTCGGCCTGGGCGGCACGGGCCGAGCCCACGGCAGCATCCAGCGCTGCGCGGTGCTTGCCAAACAGGTCCAGCGACCAGCTGCCGTTGATGCGCGCCTCGGCCGTGCTGTAGTTGTTGCCCGCCAGCGGCGGCGGAACCAAGCCGTTGGCCGGCGCATGGTTGCGCGTGGCACTGGCCTGGCCATTGAGCTGCGGGCCCAGGGCCGATTCACTGACCTGCGCCAGCGACCAGGCCTTGCGCATGCGCGCCTGCGCTGATTGCAGGTTGGGGCTGTCCGCCAGCGCGGTGTCGATCAGCGCGTTGAGTTGGGCATCACCCAGGCCCTTCCACCACTGCGCATCGACCGGGGCCACGGCCGCGGCCTGGTCCGCCGCTGACGGCTCGGTGAGCAGGCCTACGGACTGCGGCGAGCGCAGCTGCGCATGGGTATCGATGCCACGCATATCGGCGCATCCGGCGATGAACGTGGTGGCAGCCAGCGCAATGGCTGACAGGGCCAGCCGACGATCGGCGCCCACAAATGAAAAACTGCTGGTCATAGTGCCCTCTCCTTGCCGGGCTGGAGTGCGGTGTTGTCGGAGTTGTCGGAGTTGTCGGAGTTGTCTGTGGGGTCACCGGCGCAGCCATCCGGGGGCAGGCACATGTCCACCGACAAGGTGTTGGGCAGGGCCTCGTAGATGCGGCGCAGGTAACCGTGGAACTGGGTCAATTCATCGGGCGACAAGGGGCTGAGCGCGGCGCTGTTAACGCCCTTGACGATGTCGGGCACCTGCCTCGCTGCGGCCAGGCCCTCATCGGTCAAACGCAGGCTGACCACGCGGCGGTCGTCGGTGGAGCGTTCGCGCTCGATGATGCCCTTGTCCACCAGACGGTCGACCAGGCGCGTCATTGCACCCGGCGTCTGCAGGGTACGGCGGGCCAGGTCCGCCGAGGTATGGGCCTTGCCGCTGGCCAGATGCAACACCGGAATCCACTGCGCCTGCGTCAGGCCCAGCGGCTCCATGCGGCGGTCCACCTCGGCACGGACCACAGTGGAGATGATGCGCATCAACCAGCAGGGGAAATCCACCGGCCGAATGGCTTCAATCTCAGGATATCCGCCTGCCAGCGCTTCTCGGTCCTCGCCAGCAGACGCGGTGTTTTCCTGGTGCGAATCGGTCATGCCGCAGGGCCTCTCTGAAATTGTTTACAAGGCAATGATTATCCAATCATTCATTGCCTAGGCAATTGTTGAAAAGGCAAAGACCACAACCGGCACACAGATTTGTTGCACTGCAGTGCTCTGGGTGACAGCAGGCCCGCTTCGCTGCACAGCCCCATTTCAGGGCATTGCAGCAGTTGCGCAGGGCCGCCAGCAGCCTCCAAAAGCACCAAAGCAGTGCAATGGACTGGCTTATCAGGGTCATTCCATGTGGGTTTTATGCATTAACGCATGCAGATTCGGCATAATGTCGGTTTTCGGCGCGATGGCGCACCATCGCTGTGCACACCGGAGCCTGCGCACAACTTCTGTGCAAGCCGGCCCTAGACCTTGAAAGTTTGTCCATGCAACACCAATCCCTGGCCCAGTTTCTCGCTTATGTCGAACAGCGCAACCCCGGCCAGCCCGAGTTCTTGCAGGCCGTGACCGAAGTCATGGAAAGCCTCTGGCCCTTCATCGAGAAGAACCCCCGCTACGCCCAGCACAGCCTGCTCGAACGCCTGGTGGAGCCCGAGCGCGTGGTGAGCTTCCGCGTCAGCTGGGTGGATGACAAGGGCGTGGTCCAGGTCAACCGTGGCTACCGCATCCAGCACAGCATGGCCATCGGCCCCTACAAGGGCGGTCTGCGCTTCCACCCGTCGGTCAACCTGTCGGTGCTCAAGTTCCTGGCGTTTGAGCAGACCGTCAAGAACGCGCTGACCACGTTGCCGATGGGCGGCGGCAAGGGCGGCTCGGACTTCGACCCCAAGGGCAAGAGCGATGCAGAGGTGATGCGCTTCTGCCAGGCCTTCATCTCCGAACTGTTCCGCCATGTGGGCTCGGACACCGACGTGCCAGCCGGCGATATCGGCGTGGGCGGCCGGGAAGTGGCCTTCATGGCCGGCATGTACAAGAAGCTGGCCAACCGCGCCGATTGCGTGTTCACCGGCAAGGGCCTGGCCTTTGGCGGCTCGCTGATCCGCCCCGAAGCCACCGGCTTTGGCACCGTCTACTTCGCGCAGGAAATGCTCAAGACCCGTGGCAAGAGCTTCGATGGCCTGACGGTCTCGGTCTCGGGTTCGGGCAACGTGGCGCAGTTCGCCATCGACAAGGCCATGGCGCTGGGCGCCAAGGTGGTGTCGGCCTCCGACTCCTCGGGCACCATCTACGATGCTGCCGGTTTTGACGGCGACAAGCTGGTCAAGCTGATGGACATCAAGAACAAGCAATACGGCCGCGTCAGCGACTACGCCAAGCAAGTGCCCGGCGTGGAATACTACGAAGGCAAGACCCCATGGTTCATCAAGGCCGATGTGGCGCTGCCCTGCGCGACCCAGAACGAGCTGGAACTGGCCGATGCCCAGACCCTGATCGCCAACGGCGTGCTCTGCGTGGCCGAAGGTGCCAACATGCCTTGCACCATCGAAGCGGCCAAGGCCTTTGAAAAGGCCGGCGTGCTCTACGCACCCGGCAAGGCATCGAACGCCGGCGGCGTCGCTACCTCGGGCCTGGAGATGAGCCAGAACGCGCTGCGCCTGAGCTGGCCTGCTGCCGAAGTTGACCAGCGCCTGTTCGAGATCATGGAAGGCATCCACTCGGCCTGCGTCAAGTACGGCCAGCGCGACGACGGCACGGTGAGCTACATCGATGGCGCCAACATCGCCGGCTTTGTGAAGGTGGCCGACGCCATGCTGGCCCAAGGTGTGCTGTAATCGGCCTGCGCCTGATTGCCCCACCCCAAGGAGCCGCAAGGCTCCTTTTTTTCTTGGGTCCGCAGGCGCGCGCCTCTCCCCCGTTCCGCCGCAGCAGCCGCCGCTTGGTGCCGGCTGCCGCTGCCCTGACAAGCTTCCCGACGTGCACGCTGTTGATACCCCTCTCTGCCTGGGCCTGGCAGGCCCCACCGCCTCCGGCAAGACCGGCGCTGCCATTGCGCTGGCGCAGCAACTGGGCGCGGCGCGGCCGGTTGAGATCATCAGCGTGGATTCGGCCCTGATCTACCGGGGCATGGACATTGGTTCGGCCAAGCCCAGCCTGCAGGAGCAGGCCGGCATTCCACACCACCTGCTCGATATACGCGACCCGTTGGATGCCTACAGCGCCGCCGAGTTTGTCCACGACGCGCTGGCGCTGGTGGCGCAAATCCATGCGCGGGGTGGCATCAGCTTGCTGGTGGGCGGCACCATGCTGTATTTCAAGGCGCTGATGGACGGCATGGACGACATGCCTGCCGCCGACCCGGCGGTGCGCGCCCAGCTCGATGCCGAGGCGGCCGTCCATGGCTGGCCGCATATGCATGGGCTGCTGGCGCAGGTAGATCCGGTCACTGCGCAGCGCCTGGCGCCCGGCGACAGCCAGCGGGTGCAGCGTGCGCTGGAGGTCTGGCGGCTCAGCGGCCAGCCGCTGTCGTATTTCCATGCACAGCCAAAGCGCCCGTCGCCATTGCTGCAGCTGGCACCCGGTTTTCAGCTCTTCAGCCTGGAGCCCAGCGACCGTGCCTGGCTGCATGCGCGCATTGCACTGCGCTACGACCAGATGCTGGCCCAGGGCTTTTTGGCCGAGGTGCTGCAGTTGCGTGCGCGCGGCGATCTGGATCTGAACCTGCCATCGATGCGCTGCGTGGGCTACCGCCAGATGTGGGAGATGCTCGACAGCTGTGCCCAGCAAGGCATTGCCGTGCAGACCGAAAGCGATGTACCGCCCGCGTTGTGGGCAGAGATGCGCGACAAGGGCATTGCCGCTACCCGCCAGCTGGCCAAGCGCCAGATCACCTGGCTGCGCAGCATGCCTGCCCGCCAGGCCATCGCCTGCGATGCGCCCGATGCGCTGGACCAATGGCTGCAGGCCGCCAGCGCACGCCTGGCCGCGGCCCACTGATTAGCGCTCATCCACACCATGCCAAGCCAACCGCAAGAGACCCGTCCGCCTGCGGGCAGCCGCATCGCCCAACGCCTGGCCGGCGCGCATTTTCAGGATGCCTGGTGCATCCACACTGCGCAGACCGGCGCGCCCGCGCTGGCCTATTTTCTGGCCGCCGTCGCGCGCACGCCGCGCTGGATTGAGTGGTGCATGCAGGCGCGCAACCGGGTCGGTCACATCGTCGGGCTCAAGGACCTGGGCACCCTCTCGCAGATCGACCCGCTGCGCCCCGCCAGTGCCTACCAGCCAGGCGAGCGCGTGGGCGTATTTACCGTGCTGGAGAACCGCGCCGATGAAGCGCTGATCGGCGACAGCGACAAGCATCTGAACGTGGTGCTCAGCGTCCACCGCGCGCCTGTGGCCGGCCGCGAGGACCAGGTCTCCATCACCGTCACGACGGTGGTGCATGTCCACAACCTGCTCGGCCATTTGTACATGCTGCCAGTGGCGCCTATGCACCGGCGCATTGCGCCCGCGGTGCTGGCCGCGCTGGGGCGCGTGCAGCCAGCAGCTGCCTGAGCGGCGGGAGGCGGCCATGGCCACGGCAGTGCAAAAGAGCCGCAGCCTTGATAGCCAAATCGTGTCATGGCGTCATAATCCATAGCCATGGATCACCATCACACCCCACCGCCCAGCCCAGCCCCGGCCTCCAGCCACCCCGGCTGGCGGGACCAGGCGATTGCGAAGATCGAAGCCGATTACCAGCGCAGTGCCGACACCCACCTGATTCCGCTGAACCTGCCCTGCTATGCGCAGGCGGGGATTGATCTCTACCTCAAGGACGAATCCACCCACCCCACCGGCAGCCTCAAGCACCGGCTGGCGCGTTCGCTGTTTCTCTACGCGCTGTGCAATGGCTGGGTGCACGAGGGCACAACGATTGTCGAGGCCTCCAGCGGCTCCACGGCCGTGAGCGAGGCCTATTTTGCGCGCCTGCTGGGCCTGCCCTTTGTCGCGGTGATGCCGCAGTCCACCTCGCCCGAGAAGGTTGCGCAGATTGAATTTCTCGGCGGGCGCTGCCACTTTGTCGGCCATGCCGGCGAAGTCTATGATGCCGCCCGTGCGCTGGCCCAGCGCACCGGCGGCCACTACATGGACCAGTTCACCTATGCCGAACGCGCCACCGACTGGCGCGGCAACAACAACATCGCGCAGAGCATGTTCCAGCAGATGCGCATGGAGCGCCACCCCGTTCCGCGCTGGATCGTGGTGGGCGCAGGCACCGGGGGCACCAGCGCCACCATTGGCCGCTTTGTGCGCTACATGCGCTACAACAGCCAGGTCTGCGTGGCGGACCCGGAAGGCAGCGTATTCCATGCCTACTGGCGCAGCGGCGACGCCAGCCTGACAGCGCCTGGCTCGCGCATCGAGGGCATCGGCCGCCCGCGCGTCGAGCCCAGCTTCATCCGTGGCGTGGTGGACCATATGGAGGTCGTCAGCAACCGCGAATCGGTCACGGCCATGGCGCTGCTGGGCGATGTGCTGGGCCGCAAGGTGGGGCCTTCCACCGGCACCAACATGGTGGCCATGCTGCGCCTGGCCGATGGCATGCGCCAGCGGGGCGAAACCGGCTCGTTGCTCAGCCTGCTGTGCGACGCTGGCGAGCGCTACCTGCCCACCTACTACCACCGCGAATGGGTCAGCACCCATTTTGGCGACTGCGATGCCACGCAGCAGGCACTGCAGACCTTGCTGCACGGCCGGCGCTGAGCCCCATCAGGTAACCACGCATCCAGCTGCGGCTCGCCCGGCAAAACAGCAGCGCGGTGCCGCTGGCGACCGAGCCCGGCTTACTTGCCAACCAGGTCGCTCAGCTTCTGGGCTTCAAACTCGGCTTCGCGCTGCGCATCGCAAGGCACGCAATCGCCCACCTTGCTCTGCACCGACAGCTTCTCGATGGCCGCCCAGAGCATGGTGATCTGCTGCTCGTGGCCGGCAGCGCTGTCGATGATGCCGCGCATGGCCTTGGACAGCGGGTCGTCCTCTTGCGTCACACCATAGGCGGCAAACTTCTGCTCTGCCGGGGCTTCGGTCACATCGGCACTGGCACCCTGGCGCGAGGCAATGATGCGGGCTGGAATGCCCACGGCCGTGGCACCGGCAGGCACGGGCTTGATGACCACCGCATTGCTGCCGATCTTGGCGCCATCACCCACTTCAAAACCGCCGAGCACCTTGGCGCCCGCTGCCACCACCACGTTCCTGCCCAACGTGGGATGGCGCTTGGCGCCCTTGTAGAGCGTGGTGCCACCGAGCGTGACGCCGTGGTAGATGGTGCAGCCGTCGCCGACGACAGCCGTCTCACCGATCACGACACCCATGCCGTGGTCGATGAAGACATTGCGTCCAATCTGCGCGCCGGGGTGGATCTCGATGCCGGTCAGCCAGCGGGCCATGTGCGAGATGAAACGGCCCGTCCATTTGAACCCATGGTTCCAGCACCAGTGCGCAGGACGCTGCATCCAGATCGCATGCAGACCGGGATAACAGGTGACAACCTCCCAACGGCTGCGGGCAGCAGGATCGCGGTCGAGGATGCACTGAATATCGGAGCGCAGGCGGTCAAACATGGAAACAATGGTTATATAAATATTCGAGGGTCCGCCAGTCTATCGTTTTGCGGCCTCGGCCGTGCGCAGCATAGCCTTGGCAACACCTCTCAGTATGTGGATTTCCTCCTGGGTCAGTTGCGCGCGGTTGAACATCTGGTTGAGCCGGGGCATCAGCTTCTTGGGGGCCTCCAGGTCCAGAAAGCCGATCTCGGCCAGCGCCTGCTGCCAGTGCGCCAGCATGCCTGCCACCTGCTGCGCATCGGCGCGCTCGCCCCGGGCTGCGGCATCGCTCACGCCATAACCGCCCAGCGCCTGGCGCCAGTCATAGGCCACCACCTGCACCGCCGAGGCCAGGTTCAGCGAGCCAAAATCCGGATTGGTCGGAATCGACAGCGCCACATGGCAGCGGTACACATCCTCATTGGCCATGCCATAGCGTTCGCAGCCAAACAAGAAGGCGACGCCGGTCTCGCCGCTGGGATGGGCGGCGGCATCGGTGGCGGCAGGAGCGGCATCTTCATCCAACGGCCCAGGCGCAGGCTGGGCTGCCAGCGCGCCCTGCAGCAGCAGCGCAAAATGCTCGCGCGGCGTGCGGGCAGGCGGGCCAAAATCACGCGGGGTCATGGCGGTGGCGCACAGGTGGCTCATGCCATCCAGGGCCTCGTCCACCGACTGCACAATGCGGCAGTTGGCCAGCACATCGAGCGCGCCGCTGGCGCGTTGGATGGTTTCTTCCTTGCGCAGCACATTGCTCCAGCGCGGGCGCACCAGCACCAGGTCATCGAAACCCATGGTCTTGATGGCACGGGCAGCGGCGCCCACATTGCCGGCATGGCTGGTTTCGATCAGAACAAAACGGGTTTTCATAGACAGGTCGGGCAAAAAGGGGCATGCACCAGCGAAAAAAATCGAGCGCAGGTACAATCTAGCCCCTATTGTCGCTGCCGCATCGCCGGCCGCGATCTACCAGCCGCTCTTGCCCCAGCGTTTCGCAGCGTTTTTGCTGCCCCACTTACGCCCACACAATTTATGTCGTCCTCCTCCCTGCACCCCATGCTCAACATGGCCATCAAGGCCGCTCGCGCTGCTGGCGCCATCATCAACCGTGCCGCGCTTGACGTGGAATCGGTGCGGGTTTCGACCAAACAGGTGAACGACTTTGTGACCGAAGTGGACCAGGCCTCCGAGCAAGCGATCATCGAGACCCTGCTGACCGCCTACCCTGACCACGGCATCCTCGCCGAAGAATCGGGCAACGAATACGGCAACCCCCGCTCCAACCACATCTGGATCATCGATCCGCTGGACGGCACCACCAACTTCATCCACGGCTTCCCCGTCTACTGCGTCAGCATCGCGCTGGCCGTGAACGGCCGCATCGAGCAAGCCGTCGTCTACGACCCCACCCGCAACGACCTGTTCACCGCCACCCGTGGCCGTGGCGCGTTCCTGAACGAGCGCCGCATCCGCGTGTCCAAGCGCACCCTGCTGCGCGACACCCTGATCACCACCGGCTTCCCCTTCCGTCCAGGCGACAACTTCAAGCAGTACATGGCCATGCTGGGCGATGTGATGCAGCGCACCAGCGGCGTGCGCCGCCCTGGCGCAGCGGCACTGGACCTGGCCTATGTGGCCGCCGGTTTCAGCGATGGTTTCTTTGAAACGGGCCTGAGCATCTGGGACGTGGCAGCCGGCTCGCTGCTGGTGACCGAGGCCGGTGGCCTGGTCGGCAACTTCACCGGTGAAGCTGATTTCCTGGAACAACGCGAAGTGCTGGCCGGCACGCCACGCATCTACGGCCAGCTGGTGCCTATCCTGGCCAAGTACAGCAAGTTCGCCAGCGCTGGTGACAAGGCCGGCGTGCGCCAGGCGCTGAACGACGACGGCGCCGAGCCCGCTGCAGACACCCCGGCCGAGCCGGACGCCGGGCAAGCCGAGTAAACTTCCGCGCGCATACACAACAAAGCCCGCAGGCCATGCCTGCGGGCTTTGTCTTTGGGCGATCAGCAGATGGCCTGGCTGTCAGTTGCCAAACACGATCTGGGCAATCACGCCGGAGGCAATGGCCACCAGCAGGTAGTCACCGCCATTCTGGATCCAGTGGTAGCCGCGTGGCGGTGCGCTCAAGCGGTGGCCACGCCAGTCGTTGACGACATAGCCGTGCGCCCGGTACTGCGGCGGCACCCGCGAGCCCTTGACCCAGCGGTGGTCCGGGCCCGCGCCTCGGTGGTTGCGCGCATCAGGGCGGTGCGAATCATGGCGGCGATCGGGCTGCGCATGGCCCCGGTTGTCGTAGCGGTGGGAGTCCTGCGCAGGGCGCGGCTGGGCTTGCACGCTGACGGCACCCGCACCCAAGGTCGCGACCAGCGCGGCAGCGGCTGCGCGGTTCATCCAAGTTGTCATTGCATTTTTCATCGGGACCTCCTGTACTTGACGCAAGGCACCATCGCCTCGCTTGCAATCCATGATGGCGCAAGCAACACAGCAAATAGGTAGGAATCTGCCAGCTTTACCGGAATTTTCGAGGCCGTGCAGCGGGCTTTACATTCGCATCGGGGTGTTAAACCTCTTCAAAAAGGGGGCGGGTAGGCCGGCGGTTTACGCCTGGGCGGATAAGGCCTGTGCCTCGCGTGAACGCCTGGAAAATCCGCGCTCCACCAGCGAGTGGATGCCAACTTGCTCCCGCCGATACGGTAATATGCACACCCCGCTCGGCCCCTGGGCCTCCGGCCAGCCTTGTATGATGCGCATTGCGGCCACAGGCAGACCGGCGCAGGCGCCCCGCCCCCGGGTGCGCTGCTGGTCAAGCCGCCTCGACAAGGCCCCTACCGACCCTCTTTACCCCTGCCATCCCGGGCTGGCTTCTTCCCCACCCGACCAACCATAGATGAGTTCAAACCCCATGGAAAATCCCACGCTTACCAAAGCCGATTTTTCATCGCATACCCCCATGATGCAGCAGTACCACGCTGCCAAAGTGGATCACCCCAACACCCTGCTGTTCTACCGCATGGGGGATTTTTACGAGCTGTTTTATGGCGATGCCGAGAAGGCCGCGCAGCTGCTCAATATCACCTTGACCCAACGCGGCCAGTCGGCCGGCCAGCCGATTCCAATGGCGGGCGTGCCCTTCCATGCGCTGGAGAACTACCTGGGCCGTTTGCTCAAGCTCGGCGAATCGGTGGCGATCTGCGAGCAGGTGGGCGAAGTGGGGGCCAGCAAGGGGCCGGTGGAGCGCAAGGTGGTGCGCGTCGTCACGCCGGGCACGGTGACCGACAGCGAGCTGATGAGCGACAAGGCCGAGGCCATGCTGCTGGTGGTGCACCAGGCCCAGCGCGCCCGCTGCGGCCTGGCCTGGCTGAGCGTGACCCAGGGCAAGATTTTCCTGGCCGAGTGCACCCATGAAGAGCTGCCCGCCTGGATTGCGCGCATCGCGCCCAGCGAAGTGGCCTACAGCGCCGGTGCCTCGCAGCGCTTTGAACAATCGCTGTACCAGCTGCGCAGCAGCGGCGTGCTGACCTGCCCGCTGGCGCTGCGCCCCGATTGGCAGTTCGACGAAAAGCTGGGCGAGCGCAAGCTGCTGGAGCAGCTGGGCGCCGCCAGCCTGCAGGCCTGGAATGCGCAGACCCTGTATGCCGCCCATGCGGCCGCTGGCGCGCTGCTCACCTATGCCGAGCACACCCAGGGCCGCAACCTGCCCCATGTGCAGACCATCCATGTCGTGCGCGACGATGCGCTGATCGACCTGCCAGCGACCACGCGCCGCAACCTGGAACTGGTCAAGACCTTGCGCGGTGAAGACAGCCCCACCTTGTTCTCGCTGATCGATACCTGCCAGACCGGCATGGGCAGCCGCCTGCTCAAGAGCTGGTTGCTCGAACCCAGCCGCGACCGCAGCGATGCGCGCGCGCGCCTGGGCGCCATCGGCGTGCTGCGCGGCGACAGCGATACGCTGTCTGCTGCACCGTGGCAGATCCTGCGCACCGAGCTCAAGGGCGTCTCCGATGTGGAGCGCATCACCGCCCGCATCGCGCTGCGCCAGGTGCGCCCGCGTGAGCTGGTGGCGCTGGGCCTGACCTTGCAAAAGGCGCAGCAGCTGGCGCGCAATGCCGCCGCACCTGCGCCGTTGCTGGGCGAGATTTTTGAGGCGCTGCAGCCGCCCTTGGATGCGATGGAGCTGCTGATCCGCTCGATCGCGCCCGAGCCCGCGGCGCTGGTGCGCGATGGCGGCGTGATTGCCGAAGGCTTTGATGCCGAGCTGGACGAGCTGCGCGCGATCCAGACCAACTGCGATGCCTTTTTGCTGGACTTGGAGACGCGCGAGAAAGCGCGCACCGGCATCAGCAACCTGCGCGTGCAGTTCAACAAGGTGCATGGCTTCTATATCGAAGTCACCAGCAGCCACAAGGACAAGGTGCCCGACGACTACCGCCGCCGCCAGACCTTGAAGAACGCCGAGCGTTTCATCACCCCCGAGCTGAAAACCTTCGAGGACAAGGCGCTGTCAGCCCAGGAGCGCGCGCTGCAGCGCGAGAAATGGCTGTACGAGCAGGTGCTGGACCAGCTGCAGCCGCAGGTGACGGCGCTGTGCCGCGTGGGCCAAGCGATTGCATCGCTGGATGCGCTGTGCGCACTCGCCGAGCGCTCGCTGACCTTGAACTGGTGCGCCCCGCAGTTTGTGCCCGAGCCCTGCATCGACATCGATGCGGGCCGCCACCCGGTCGTGGAAGCACGCCTGGCCGAGACCTCCAACGCCTCGTTCATCGCCAACAACACGCGGCTGTCGAGCCTGCAGCGCCTGCAGATCATCACCGGCCCCAACATGGGCGGTAAATCCACCTATATGCGCCAGGTGGCGCTGATTGCGCTGCTGGCCAGCATGGGCAGCTATGTGCCTGCCACACGCTGCCTGCTCGGGCCGATCGATGCGATCCACACCCGCATCGGCGCGGCCGATGACCTGGCGAATGCCCAATCCACCTTCATGCTGGAGATGACCGAGGCCGCGCAAATTCTGCACAGCGCCACGCCCTACAGCCTGGTGCTGATGGACGAGATTGGCCGGGGCACCAGCACCTTTGACGGGCTGGCGCTGGCCAGCGGCATTGCGACGCACCTGCATGACAAGACCAAGGCGCTGGCCTTGTTCGCCACCCATTACTTTGAGCTGACCGAGCTGCCGGCCAAGGCCAAGCATGCGATCAACATGCATGTGGCCGCGACCGAGGCGGGCAGCGACATCGTGTTTTTGCACGAGCTGCAACCGGGCCCGGCCAGCCGCAGCTATGGCGTGCAGGTGGCCAAGCTCGCCGGCATGCCGGCGCCCGTGCTCAGCCACGCCCGCCATGCGCTGGCCGCGCTCGAATCGCGCCAGCAGGCAGGCGACTCCCAGGTGGACCTGTTTGCCCAACCGGCCTCGGCCGAAACCCCGACCCCCAGCGCCGTCGAGGCGCAACTGCGCGAGCTGCAACCGGACACGTTGACACCGCGCGACGCACTCGATCTACTGTATTCACTCAAGCGACTCGCTGACAAGTCATGACCTATTGTGTAGCCATCAAGCTGAACGCCGGCCTGGTGTTCCTCTCCGACTCCCGTACCAATGCGGGCCTGGACCATATCAGCACCTTCCGCAAGATGATGGTGTATGAGAAGCGCGGCGAGCGCTTCATGGTGCTGCTGTCTGCCGGCAATCTGTCGATCTCGCAATCGGTGCGCGAGATTTTGCAGACCCAGCAGCTCGAAGACGAGAACGGCGGCCCGCCCATCACCATCTGGAACGCCAAGAGCATGTTCGATGCCACCCGCGTGCTGGGTGCCGCCGTGCGCCATATCCAGGAGCGCGACGGCAAGGCGCTGGAGCGCGCCGGCGTGGACTTCAACTGCAGCTTGGTGTTTGGCGGCCAGATCGCCGGCGAGAGCCCGCGCCTGTTCCAGGTCTACTCAGCCGGCAACTTTATCGAGGCCACGGCCGAGACGCCCTATTTCCAGATCGGCGAAGCCAAGTACGGCAAGCCGGTGCTGGACCGCGTATTGACGCCGACGACGCCGCTCAACGAAGCGGCCAAATGCGCACTGGTCTCCATGGACAGCACGCTCAAATCCAACCTGTCGGTGGGCCTGCCGCTGGACCTGGTGGTCTACGACACCGACGCGCTCGCCTGCGACAACATCGCCTGCATCGACGAGTTCAACCAGTACTTCCGCATGGTGCGCAACACCTGGGGCGACAAGCTGCGCCAGGCCTTTGACAGCATCGAAGACCCGCACTGGGACAGTGGCGACAATGCAGCGTCCATCCAGCCGGACAGCAGCGCGATCCGGCCGGTAAAGAAGATCACCAACTCCAACGTGATGCTCTAAATGGATGTGGTAGCGGGGGGCTCGCAAGGCCCCGGCGCTGGCACTCAGCCATGCACCAGGTTCGGGTTCTGCGCCAGCTGCTGGGCAATCGCGCGGCAGGTGCGCAGCAGCGGCTGGATGTAGGCAGCCTGCACATCCTCACGCTGGCGGAACAGCAAGGTGCTGACGCTGATGGCGGCCACGGGGCTGCCGTCCGGCCCCAAGACGGCGGCGCCAAAGCAGTAAATGCCCTCCTCATTCTCCTGCGCATCGGTGGACCAGCCGCGCTCGCGCACCTCGTCCACCTGCTGCTGCAGCGCCTTGGCATCGCCCACAGTCTGCGCGGTCAGCGGCGCATAGCTCAGCGCTGCCATCAATGCGCTGGCCTCGGGCTGCGGCAATGCGGCCAGATAGGCCTTGCCGACGGCGGTGGAGTACAGGTTCACGCTGGTGCCAATGCGCGATGACATCTGCACAGCGCTGTCGCTTTCGAGCTTTTCGATATAGACCATGCTGTGGCCCGACGGCACGGCGAAATGGATGGTCTCCTGTGTCGCATCGCGCAAATCACGCAGCGCCGGTGTAGCGGCCAGACGCAGGCCCGAGCGGCTCCAGCTGCGGCTGGCCAGTTGCACCAGGCGCGGGCCCAGGGTCCAGCAGCGCGTCGACCCGGCCTCCACCAGCATGCGCTCGGCCTGCAGCGCCGCCACGATACGGTGCACTGTGGGCCGCGGAAAGCCCGTCGCCTTGGCTATTTCTGCAATGCCCAGGGGCTCGCTGCTGTCGGCCACCAGTTGCAGCACACGCATGAACTTGGAAAACGCTGCCGTGCCGGCAACACTGCTTTCAGAAGACGAAGTAGCCATGTTTGGATCCCATACTGCGCAGAGCATACCCCAGCGCAGGCCAGGTCACGGCCGCCAGCCGCAGGCGATGCACGGTTTGCGCAGGGCGGCATGCCTGCGGCCGTCCCAGCCCTGCGCTGGCCGAAGCATTCATTTTTTCCATAGGAATGCGGACCATCGCCTTTTGCAGCAATGCATTCCGAACAGTGACTCTCGAAAATCCGTATCCACGATGCCGACGGCCCGTTACGATGTCGCATCCCCACGCTCCGCTGCCCTCGTCCGCCATGCGCTTTGACCTGCAAGACCTGCGCCTTTTTGTCCATACGCTGGAGTCCGGCACCATCACCCAGGGGGCCGAGCGCTGCCATATCACGTTGGCATCGGCCAGCGAGCGCATCCGGGGCATGGAGACGGTGCTGGGCGCGCCGCTGCTCCACCGCAGCAAGCGCGGGGTAACAGCCACCGAAGCGGGGGCCGTGCTGCTGCCCCATGCGCGCCGCATGCTGCTGCAGATGGAGCAGCTGGCCGGCGACATGCAGGCCTTTGGCCAGGGCCTGGGCACGCGCATCGAGCTGCTGGCCAATACCTCGGCGATCAGCGAACACCTGATTGCGCCGCTGGGCGCCTTCATGCAGGCCAACCCGCAGCTGCGGCTGGAGCTGCGCGAATGCACCAGCGATGCCATTGCCCGTGCGCTGGTGGCCGGTGAAGCCGACATGGGCGTGCTCTCCAACGCCGTGCCTGCGGGCAGCCTGCACACCCAGGTCTGGCGCGATGACCCGCTGGTGCTGCTGGGGACGACGCGCCTGTTGAGCGCCCTGCCCCAGGACGTGCAGCTGAACCACCTCAAGGACATTGCGCTGCTGGGCCTGCTGCCCCAGCATGCGCTGCACCAGCTGATGGCCGCGCAGGCGCTGCAGGCGGGTGTGGCGCTGCGCTACCGCGCCCTGGCCCCGCACCTGGAAGCGCTGTGCGACTGGGTCGCGATGGGCCTGGGCGCCGCACTGGTGCCACGCACTGCTGCAGAATGCGCCACCCTGCGCTGGCCCCAGGCGCGGCTGCGCCTGCGGCCGCTGAGCGCCGACTGGGCCGCGCGCCAGCTGGTGCTGGCCTGCCGCGACCCGGCGCAACTGCCGCCCCAGGCGCTGCGCCTGTGGAGTTTTTTGCAAGAAGCCGCCCACTAGCCAGCCGCAACAGGTACCCGCAGGCGCCCCCGCCAAGCCCGGCATAGCCGACGGCCTGCCCGGCCTTTGCGCCGGGCGCCCCGATCTTGTGCAACACTTGCGCGCTTATGTTTTCTCGCCTCTCTGTTTACCTGGCGCCCATGCTGCTGTGCGCCGCCGCCCCTGCCCTGGCTGCAGGCTTTGATGACTGTCCCCAGTTCTTTGCGGGCAAGCCGCCCAGTACCAGCGCCTACGGCCAGTTGCGCCCGCTGTGTTTTGAAGAGTTCGCAGTGCTGCACTCGGGCCAGACCAAGACACCCATCTTTGTGGCCCAGCGCCTGAACGCCCGCATGCTGGAGCAGGCCAAGGACCTGAAGCGCAGCGACAAGTTCTACCCCGAAGCGCGCCTGCCCGAGCGCGAACGCGCCCAGCTGTCGGACTACCGGCGCTCCGGCCTCAGCCGTGGCCATATGGCTGCCGCTGGTGACATGAGCACCAAGTACGGCAAGGCCCAAAGCTACTCGCTGGCCAATATGGTGCCGCAGGACCCGACCCAGAACGGCAAGCCCTGGTCGCAGATCGAGCAGGACACGCGCCGCTATATCCGCCGCGCCCAGGGCGATGTGTTTGTCATCACCGGCCCGGTGTTTGGCAAGCAGCGGCGCACCATTGGCGAAGGCCAGGTCTGGGTACCCGATGCCGTGTTCAAGATGGTCTATGACCCGGCCACCGGCCAGCGCTGGGTGCATCTGCAGGACAACCAGCCATCGGCCAAGGCCGGCAAGCCCCTGAGCTACGAAGAGTTTGTGCAGCGCACGGGCATTCGTCTGCTGGACTGAGCACCGCCCTCCCACCCACAAAAAGGCCCATGCTGCAATGCGCAGGCATGGGCCTTTTTTGCGGGGTGACGATGCAGATCAGTGGTCGTTGGCGGCATCCAGGAACGCCGTGCCCTCGGTCAGCGGCGCAAAGCGGTAGGACGCGGGCGTGCGGCTCAGCTTGACCGGAGCGCCCAGGCCGGTGTAGTCGCCCATCTTCACGACCATCTCGCGGTGCGCGGTGTGCGGGGCTTGCAAGGCCTGCTCCACATTCAGCACCGGCGCGGCGGGCACGCCGATGGCCATCAGGTCTTCGGCGAGTTGCACGCCGTCATGTGCGGCAAACGCTTGTTCCAGCAGCGGCTTGAGCACATCGCGGTGGACCGAGCGCTGGCCGGCGGTGGCAAAGCGCGGGTCGTCGGCCAGGGCTTCCTGCCCCAGGTGCTGGCACATCAGGCGGAACTGGCGGTCGTTGCCCACGGCCAGAAAAATCGGCGCCTTGCCGGTGTTCACGACATCGTAGGGGTAGATGTTGGGGTGGGCATTGCCGGAGCGGCCGGGGATCTTGCCGTTCATGAACCAGTTGGCGGCATGCGGGTGCAGCAGCGAGATGCCGGCGTCGTACAGCGAGGCATCGACCAGTTGGCCCAGGCCGCTGCGGCCGCGCTCATGCAGCGCCAGCAGCACGCCGATGACGGCATTGAGGCCGGTGACCATGTCGACCACCGGCAGGCCCACGCGCAGCGGGTCGCGGTCGGCCTCGCCGTTGATGCTCATCAGCCCGGCCATGGCCTGGATGGCGGCGTCATAACCGGGCAGGCTGCCCAGCGGGCCATCGGCCCCAAAGCCGGTGACACGGCACCAGACCAGGTGCGGAAACTGCTGCTGCATCTGCTCGTAGCCAATGCCCCATTTCTCCATCGTGCCGGTCTTGAAGTTCTCGACCACCACATCGGCCTGTGCCATCAGGGCGCGCACCTGGGCCTGGCCTTCGCCACTGGCCAGGTCCATGAACTGTACGCGCTTGTTGCGGTTCAGCCCCAGGTAGTACGAGGCCACGCCATCGCGGAACGGCGGGCCCCAGCTGCGCGTGTCGTCGCCTTGCGGCGGCTCGACCTTGAGCACATCGGCACCATGGTCACCCAGGATCTGGCCGCACAGCGGCCCGCCCAGAATACGCGAGAGATCGAGCACCTTGATGCCCTGCAAAGCGCCACCATGGGCCGCCTGTGTTGTTGTCATGTCCGTTTTCCGTTGGGTCAGTCCAGCGTCACACCCGACTGCTGAACCACTGCCTGCCATTTGTCCACTTCGGTGGCGATGAAGCGCCCCAGGTAGGCAGGCGAGCGATCGGGTGATGCCTCCAGGCCCTGCGCGGCAAAGGCCTTTTTCACACTGTCCGAATCCAGCGCCCTGGAGAAGGCCTGGTTGAGCACCTGCACACGCTCGGGCGGCGTGCCCTTGGGAGCCACAACACCGAAGAAGACACTCACGTCATACCCGGCCATGCCCTGCTCGGCCACGGTGGGAATGTCGGGCAAGGCGCTGGAGCGGCGCGCGGTGGCGACGCCCAGCGGCTTGACCTTGCCTGCCTTGATATAGGGCATGGCCGTGAGGATATCCGTAAAGCTCATGTCGACCTGTCCCGCCAGCAAATCATTGAGCGCCGGGCCCGTGCCCTTGTAAGGGATGTGCTGCAGCTTGGTGCCGGCCAGGTTGTTGAACAGGACCCCAGCCAGGTGCGACGAAGCGCCATTGCCCGACGACGCGAAATTGAGCTTGCCCGGATGGGCCTTGTCCAGCGCGATCAGGCCCTGCACGTTGTCGGCCGGCAGGCTCGCCTTGACAACCAGGATATTGGGCAGGTAGCCCACATAGATGATGGGCGCGTAGCTGGTGCGCGGGTCGTAGCTGATCGACTTGTACAGGCTCTTGTTGATCGCCAGCGGGCCCGAGGTGCCGAACATGATGGTGTAGCCATCGGGCTTGGCGCGCGCCACATACTCGGCGCCGATATTGCCGCCCGCGCCCGCGCGGTTTTCCACCACCACGCTCTGGCCCAGCTCGCGCGTCAGCTCCGTCGCCAGAATGCGGGCCATCGCATCGGTGGGGCCGCCCGGTGGGAAGGGCACGGTGAACATGATCGGGCGGTCGGGAAACTTGTCAGCGGCCTGCGCCGATGCCATACCCAAGCCACCCAGGCCACCCAGGCAAGCGAGGGCGAGCGCGGCCGCGTTCAACGAAAATTTTTGCATTTTGTCTCCATGGATTCAGAAATGCAGGTCTGGTGCCTGCGTGTTGATCTCGGCATCTGCGCCGGTCTGCGGATAGGCAAATCAGGCCAGCCACTCTTGCGGAATGGACTCGCTGGCCAGCGGGTCGCGCGGCAGCACCCGGTGCAGCAGCACCAGTTGCGACAGGCGCAGGCGCTCGGCAGATGCGATCTGGCCGGCTTCCCAGGCCATCGCAATGGCGGTGGTGCAGTTGTACAGACCGGTGGCGGCCTGGCGGGCCAGCACCGCGCCGCCGTCTTGCGCGGCACGCTCGGCCAGCGCACTGGCGCGGGCCAGTGCGGCATCCAGCGCCTGGCGGTAGCCGGCACTGATGCGGCAGTCTGCCAGCAGGCCTTGCAGGTAGGCCTGCAGCACCGGCAGCGAGCCTTCACGCTGGATGGCGCGCACGACATCGAGCGCGACGATATTGCTGGTGCCTTCCCAGATGGAGCCCAGGTGCGCATCGCGCACCAGGCGGGGGTCCGTCCATTCCTCGATGTAGCCGCAACCGCCGCGCACTTCCATCGCGTCACCGGTCACCTTGCGCGCATCGCGGCACGCGCGGAACTTGATCATCGGCGTCAGGATGCGCAGCAGCGCATAGGCCTCCTTGTCGCCCGCGTCCGAGCGCATCAGGGTCTGCGCGGTCTGGAACACCATCGACCGCGCCTGCTCGGCGGGCACGCGCAGCTTGTCCAGCTGGCGCTGCATCAGCGGCATGTCCTGCAGGCGCTTGCCAAAGGCCACGCGCTCGCTGGCCACAAACTCGGCCTCGGCGACAGCGCGGCGCATCATGCCGGCAGAGCGCACGCCGTTGGACAGGCGCGAGTTGTTGACCATGTCGGCCATCTGCACAAAGCCCCGGCCCTGCTCGCCGATGAGGTAGGCCATCGCGCCTTCCATGCGGATCTCGCCGCTGGCCATTGACTTGGTGCCCAGCTTGTCCTTGAGGCGGATGATGCGGTAGTGGTTCTGGCTACCGTCATCGAGCTGGCGGGGCAGCAGGAACAGCGAGATGCCCTTCATGCCAGCGGGTGCGCCGTCGACACGGGCCAGCACCATCGCAAACTCGGCATCGGGGTTGGAGCAGAACCACTTGTCGCCCGTCACCCGCCAGCTGCCATCGGCCTGCGGTTGCGCCAGGGTCTGGGTGTTGGAGATGTCGGAGCCAGCGGCCTGCTCGGTCATGAACATGGCGCCCTGGGCCTGGCTGTCCCAGTCCAGCGACAGCAGCTGCGGCAGGTACTTGGCGACCAGCTCCGGCGCACCGAATTTCTTCAACGTGCGGGTCAGCGAGTCGGTCATCGACAAGGGGCAGCACAGGCCAAACTCGGACTGCACGAACAGGTAGGTCAGCGCATATTTGACGATGGGCGGCATCTTGCCCTGCCAGCCCAGCATGTCGTCGCGGTGCGAGATCGCCTGCAGCCCGAATTCGCCATAGGCGATGCGCTCCAGCTCTTCATAGGCCGGGTGCTTGATGATGCGCTGGCGGTCTTGCCCGGCGCGGCTGCGGTGCTCCAGGGTGGGCGGGTTCTTGTCGGCAATGCTGGCCAACTCGTCGATGCGGCCGCCGGCCAGCTCGCCCATGCGCTGCAGATAGGGCTGCAGATGGGCCAGCAGATCGGCGGGCAGGTAGAGCTGCAGCAGCTGCTGCAAAGCCGGGTCGGTGCTGTAGAAATTGCTGCCGTGGCGATCGGGCACGGGGTGGTCATGGGCGTGTGCCACCTGCGCGATGGCGCTGCGCTGGGATGGGTCCGGTGCGGACATGCGGGTCTCCTGATGGCGGGACTGGCGGCGCTGCGCTCGGGAAGGGACTGCGCTGCCGGCCCGCGGGTTACGCGTGTTTTGTGCGTGGGTTCGCGCTCTGGTCGCGGGGTTTTGCGCCATTTCAGCAGCCGCTTCTATTCGCGTCAAATATTATTAAAATCTTTATCGATACGTATTAAATATAGTTAGGAGCACCCCATGGAGCTGCGGCTGCTGAACTACTTCGCAACCCTGGCCGAAGAGCTGCACTTCAGCCGTGCAGCCCAGCGCCTGTCCATTTCGCAGCCGCCGCTGTCGGTCGCGATCCGCCAGCTGGAGGAAGAAATTGGCGCCGCGCTGTTCGAGCGCAGCAGCAAGGGCGTGCGCCTGACCGCTGCCGGCGCCCACCTGCTGCCACGCGCACGCCAGCTGCTGGCGCTGGCCGGCCAGGCGGTGCAGGAGACACGGGATGTGGGCCAGGGTGTGCGCGGCCATCTGCGCCTGGGCTTTGTCGGCTCGGCACTGTACCGGGGCGTGCCCCAGGCGCTGGCCCATTTTCAGAATGCGCATCCACAGGTGCGCATTGACATGCGCGAGCTCAACAGCGCCGAGCAGCTGCTGGGCCTGCAGCAGGCCGAGCTGGACATGGGCCTGGTGCATTCGGTGATGCTGCCCGAAGGCCTGCACAGCCAGTTGCTGATGCAAGAGCCCTTTGTGGCCTGCCTGCCGCGCCAGCATCCGCTGGCCGGCCATGCGGTGCTGGATTTGGCACAGCTCAGGCATGAGCGCCTGGTGCTGTTTTCCAGCGCCGTCTCTCCGCTCTACCACCAGCGCATCTACCAGATGTGCATGGCCCATGGCTTTGCGCCCGAGGTGCGGCATGAGGTGCGGCACTGGCTGTCGGTGCTGTCGCTGGTGTCGCTGGGCCAGGGCTCGGCCATTGTGCCGGCCGCGCTGCAGCGTGTGGGCATGCCCGATGTGGCGTTCATCCCGCTGATGGGCGAGCAGCCGCAATCCGAGCTGCTGGCCGTCTGGCGCAGCCAGCCCGACAACCCTTTGGTGCACAAGCTGCTGCTCAGCCTGCAATCGGCCGTGCAGGCAGTGGCGCAAGGCGCTTGATCAGCCCGTGTGGCCGCTGAGCACGGTGCGCAGCAGCAAGTCATCAAGCGGCGCAAAGTCCACGCTCGGCGTCTGCGGCGCCGGTGCGGCTTCCAGCTGTGCCAACGTGGTCTCGATAAAGGCATTGAGCACCGGCATTGCGGGGCCATGCTCGGATTCCTTGGCCGCACGCTTGACCACCAGCAGCGCCGCGATCGCGTCGCGCACCGCCGGATCGGCGACCGTGCCATCGACCAGATCCTGAAAGCGCATCGGCGCCACGCCCCGGCCTTCGGACACCCACAGGCAGGCCAGCAGCGGGCGCAGCACATACAGGTACTTTTTGAGCCGCACCGTCTCGCCCTGCAGGTACTCGCGGTAGTTCTTGCGCGCCATGTGCAGGTAGTGGTAGTGCGTGCGCTCAGGCAGGTGCACGCGTTCGATGGCGGCACGCATGTCGGCGACAAACAGCGGATCGGCCTGGTAGACCACCGGCGAATCAAACCATTCGATCAAGGTGGCATTGCCCTTTTTGAGCAGGCCCAGCGCCTTGCGCAGCTCCCAGCCGTTGACATCGAACACATCGGAGATCGGCAGCTCGATCACATCGCGCTGCTCGCTGACGCTCAGGTACCAGGGCAGGCGCGGCGCGTAGATGAAGCGCACATCGTAGTCACTGTCGGGCGAGGCAAAGCCCCAGCCCCGGCTGCCGGACTCGCAGGCAAAAAGAATGCGCACCTGGTGCTCGATCTCGATCTGCGCCAGTTTGGCCTCGATGTCGGCGCGCACCGCCGGGTCGATGGGGTGGACTTGCGCTTGCCAGGCGTCGGATGGGTTCATGCTCGCTCCCTTCAAAACCCCTGATCTTGCCAGAACCGTTGCGTTCCAGCCCCGGGCATCGTCCGCGCAGGCGGCACAGGCAATGCGAATGCATCTGCTTACGGCCCGCATCCAGAGCGGTGGTGCATGGGCATTTGGCTGCTGTCGCAACCAAGGCCACACAGACACGCGATACTGCAGGCTTCGCAAACTTTACCGAGAACAAGAACATGCAAGGCCATCCCGACGTTGTCGATTACCTCAAGGACCTGCTGCGTGGCGAGTTGGCCGCACGCGACCAGTACTTTGCCCACTCGCGCATTTACGAAGACCAGGGCTTCAGCAAGCTGTTCACCCGCCTGGACCATGAGATGCAGGAAGAAACCCAGCACGCCGATGCGCTGCTGCGCCGCATCCTGATGCTCGGTGGCCGTCCCGATATGCGCCCCAAGGAATTCACGCCCGGCGCCACCGTGCCCGAGATGCTGCAAAAGGACCTGGACACCGAATACGAAGTGCGCGCCGGCCTGCGCCAGGGCATGGAACTGTGCGAGAAGCACAGCGACTATGTGAGCCGCGACATTCTGCTGGCCCAACTGCGCGATACCGAAGAGGACCACGCCTACTGGCTGGAAAAGCAGCTCGGCCTGATCAACATGATGGGCCTGCCCAACTACCTGCAAAGCCACACCTGACGCTACGCCGCGCCCATGCAAAAAGGCCGCCAGTATCTGGCGGCCTTTGTCATTGCAGCATATAGCCCAGAGCCCCCTCAGGCGCTGGCACCTGCCAAAGACATTCAGGATGCCGCAGCAGGCGCCGTCGGCATGCGCATCGAGCGCACCAGCGCGGCCAGCACCACGCCATAGGCGGGCACAAACAGCAGCAGGCTCACGGCCAGCTTGATGACATAGTCCACCAGCGCGATCTCCACCCAGTTGGCGGCCATGAAGGGATCGGCACTGCGCCAGAAGGCGATGGAGAAAAAGGCAGCGGTATCGAGCGCCTGGCCAAACACCGAGGCGGCAGCGGGCGCCATCCACCAGGCATGGCTCTTTTGGCGGATGCGGTCAAACACCTGGATGTCGAGCAGCTGGCCCAGCACATAGGCGGCAAAGCTGGCCAGCGCAATGCGGAACACAAAGCTGTTGAAGGTCTGCAGGGCCTCCCAGCCGTTGAAGCGCCCTTCATGGAAGATCACGCCGACGATATAGGACACCAGCAACGCAGGCAGCATGGCCCGGGTGATGACGCGGCGCGCCTCGGCCTTGCCGATCAGACGCACGGTCAGATCGGTTGCCAGAAAGATGAAGGGAAAGCTGAAGGCCCCCCAGGTGCTGTGAAAACCAAACAGCGAGATGGGCAGCTGCACCAGGTAGTTGCTGGCGATGACGATGGCGATATGGAAGGCCACCAGCAAGGACAGATAGAAGGGCACGCGAGATGCAGGGGTCTGCACGGCATGAGCGGAGTTCATGACATTCCTTTTTGGTCAATGGGGGCGAGGGAACCCATGGCTACGAAAAAATGGCCCGAGAACCACGCAGGTTCCTGGACTCAGGGGGGCGTATTGTATCCGTGCTATGCAAAACCGGCCTCGGCGAGGGTGCAATCCCAGACCGCGAGTGCATGCGCGCGTCCGTCCCCGGCCACACCCATGCAGAGACCGATGATAAAAACCTGTACAAATAAACAGTTAGCAGAGATACTAAGCACTGTTTATTTAAACAGTCATCTAATCTATGGAAGTCTCTACCCCGATCGCCATCAGCCTGCAGGATTGCCACGGCATTGATCCCGCCCTCAAGCACCGCGCGGAAGCGCGCTTTGCCAGAGAGATCGGCAAGTTTTTCCCCGATGAGCAAGACATGCTGGAAGCGCTGAGTGCCTACACCGATGCTGCCGAAGGCGGCGAGATCTCTGCCCGCCAAGAGGTGCTGGCACGCGCATGGCTCAAGGCCTTCGACAAGGCACGGCAGGCAGGCTTTCAGGGGATTGGCGTGGAAGAGGCGTACTTCGACGTGCGCCTGGGCTAGGAACCCTCTGCAAGGCTTCAGTGGGTGGATCAGGGCTGGGCGCTGATGCGCCCTGCCCGCCGCGCAGTGTCAGCGCGCGCAGCTGAGCGATTCGCGCCAGCTGGGCTCGCTCACCATGCGCTTTTGCGACTGCAAGGTGTCGCGGCAGAGGTTTTCCAGCGTACTGCGGTTGCCCGGGTCATTCCAGTCCCAGGGGCTGGTGCCGGCCAAGGCCAGCGCTTCCTGCGCACGCCGGCTCTGGCTGCGCACATCCTGCTCGATGCCCTGGTGCGCGGCCAGAAAATCGGCGCTGCTCTGGGCGGTTTCATCGGCCCGCAAAAAGCCTGCGCTTTCGCAGCGCTGCACCTGGTACCAGTTGTCCAGTGCATACATCACGGCGCCTTCACAGGGCGTCGCCTGCGCGCTGGTGACCTCGGCAGAGGCGGCGCTGTCCGTGGCGCCACCCTGCACCTGCGCCAGGCTGGCACTGGCCATCACTCCAGGCACCAGCAGCGCCACCACATATTTCCACATCTTCATCGGACTCATTTCTCCCGTCGGGCATGTCTACAAATGGGGCAAGCAGGCCTGGCCATGGCCAGGCCCTCCGGCGCACAGGCACGGCCTGCGGCCAGCGAACATTGTGCATACCTCCGTTTTTTTTGCACGGGGCAGCACACAAAACCTAGATACATGGCATAAAAAAACCCGCCGAAGCGGGTTGGAAGGGCAGAGGCTGCAAACCCCTGCACTTGGGCCAAAAGGCTTAGATCTTCTCGGCCACCTCGGCGTATTCCGAGATTTCGTTGAAGTTCATGTAGCGGTAGACGGAGGCCTTGTCGGCATCGATCACGCCCATTTCCTTCAGGTACTCTTCCTTGGTCGGCAGCTTGCCGATGCGCGATGCGATCGCAGCCAGCTCGGCAGAGCCCAGGAACACATTGGTGTTCTTGCCCAGACGGTTGGGGAAGTTGCGGGTCGAGGTCGAGATCACCGTGGCGCCTTCACGCACCTGGGCCTGGTTGCCCATGCACAGCGAGCAGCCGGGCATTTCGGTACGGGCACCCGCGGTACCAAAGGCGGCGTAGTGGCCTTCCTTGATCAGTTCGCTCTGGTCCATCTTGGTGGGCGGTGCCACCCACAGCTTGACAGGGATGTCACGCTGGCCGCCCAGCAGCTTGGCTGCAGCGCGGAAGTGGCCGATGTTGGTCATGCACGAACCGATGAAGGCCTCATCGATCTTGGTGCCGGCCACCTCGGACAGGAACTTGGCGTCGTCCGGATCGTTGGGGCAGCAGACGATAGGCTCCTTGATGTCGGCCAGATCGATCTCGATGATGTGCGCGTACTCGGCGTCCTTGTCGGCTTCGAGCAGATCGGGCTTGGCCAGCCAGGCTTCCACTTTCTCGATACGGCGCTGCAGGGTCTTGGCATCGGCATAACCGTCGGCGATCATGTTCTTCATCAGAACGATGTTCGAGGTCAGGTATTCCTTGATCGGCTCGGGGTTGAGCTTGATCGTGCAGCCAGCGGCAGAGCGCTCGGCCGACGCGTCGGACAGCTCGAACGCTTGCTCCACCTTCAGGTTGGGCAGGCCTTCGATTTCCAGGATGCGGCCGGAGAACTCGTTGATCTTGCCGGCCTTGGCGACGGTCAGCAGACCGGCCTTGATCGCGTACAGCGGAATCGCGTGCACCAGATCGCGCAAGGTCACGCCCGGCTGCATTTCGCCCTTGAAGCGCACCAGCACCGATTCAGGCATGTCCAGCGGCATCACGCCGGTCGCGGCACCGAAGGCCACCAGGCCCGAGCCTGCGGGGAACGAGATACCGATAGGGAAACGGGTGTGCGAGTCACCGCCGGTGCCGACGGTGTCGGGCAGCAACAGGCGGTTGAGCCAGCTGTGGATCACGCCGTCACCCGGGCGCAGGGCCACGCCGCCGCGGTTGCTGATGAAGTTGGGCAGTTCGCGGTGGGTCTTGACGTCCACCGGCTTGGGGTAGGCCGCCGTGTGGCAGAAGGACTGCATCACCATGTCGGCGGAGAAGCCCAGGCAGGCCAGGTCTTTCAGCTCGTCACGGGTCATCGGGCCGGTGGTGTCTTGCGAGCCCACGGTGGTCATGCGCGGTTCGCAGTAGGTACCGGGGCGCACGCCCTGGCCTTCTGGCAAACCGACCGCACGGCCGACCATCTTTTGCGCCAGGGTGAAGCCGGCCTTGGATTCGGCAGGCGCCTGGGGCAGACGGAACACGGTGGACGCGGGCAGGCCCAGCGCTTCACGCGCCTTGGCCGTCAGCGAGCGGCCGATGATCAGGTTGATACGGCCGCCGGCACGCACTTCGTCCAGCAGCACATCGCTCTTGAGCGAGAACTCGGCGATCGTCTCGCCGTTCTTGACGATCTTGCCGTCGTAGGGCAGCACATCGATGACATCGCCCATCTCCAGCTTGGAGACGTCCACTTCGATCGGCAGCGCGCCGGAGTCTTCCTGCGTGTTGAAGAAGATCGGAGCGATCTTGCCACCCAGGGTCACGCCACCAAAGCGCTTGTTGGGCACAAAGGGAATGTCCACGCCCGTGCCCCAGATGATGGAGTTGGTAGCAGACTTGCGCGAAGAACCGGTGCCGACCACGTCGCCGACGTAGGCAACCAGGTTGCCCTTCTTCTTGAGCGCTTCGATGAACTGCATCGGGCCGCGCTTGCCATCTTCCTCAGGCTTGAAGGCCGCGTCAGGGCGGGTGTTCTTCAGCATCGCCAGGTAGTGCAGCGGGATGTCGGGACGGCTCCAGGCATCCGGTGCGGGCGACAGGTCGTCGGTGTTGGTCTCACCGGGCACCTTGAACACGGTGACGGTGATCTTCTTCTCGACTTCGGGGCGCGACGTGAACCACTCGGCATCGGCCCAGCTTTGCATCACTTCCTTGGCCTTGGCATTGCCGGCCTTGGCCTTGTCGGCGACGTCATTGAAGAAGTCGAACATCAGCAGCGTCTTCTTGAGCGCATCGGCAGCCACGGCTGCCACGTCTGCGTCATCGAGCAGCTCGATCAGCGGATGAACGTTGTAACCACCTACCATCGTGCCTAGCAGCTCGGTGGCCTTGGCCTTGGAGATCAGCGCCACTTTCAGGTCGCCGTGTGCCACGGCAGCCAGGAAGGAAGCCTTGACCTTGGCGGCATCGTCCACGCCTGGCGGCACGCGGTGGGTCAGCAGATCGAGCAGAAATGCTTCTTCACCGGCAGGCGGGTTCTTGATCAGCTCGATCAAGTCAGCGACCTGCTTGGCATCCAGCGGCAGTGGGGGGATGCCCAGAGCGGCACGCTCAGTCACATGGTCGCGGTAGGCTTTCAACATACGTTCTCCGGTTCTCTATTTCAATGGTGGGGCGCTCGCAAGGCGTCGGGCAGCCGCGCCGCTGTTCTTATCAGCGGCCGTTGCCTTCAAACAGTGCGGCAGGTGGGTTTTTCTTGATGGCTTCGGCAACCTGGTTCTGCTCGGGGCTCATGCACTCGTCGGCCAGACGCTGACCGAGCTTGCGGTTGATCAGCATGGACTTGTTGGCCACCTGCAGCCACATGGCGCCTGCGTGCTGGTCTTCCAGGCGGATGGTGCCGGTGGAGGTGGACACCGGTGCCATGTGGTACTTGAAGCCCTTGCCTTCAACGAAGAAGTAGCCGGGGTTGACCGAGTCCTTGGCGATATTGATCGAGGCGCCCAGCTCGCAGTTGATGCGGCCCTGGTAGACCTGCTCGGCGATGGCCAGTTCGGCAGGGGTCAGCGTCTGCTGGGCGGGAATGGCGGCGGCCGCAGTGGCGGCGCCGGCGCCCGCGGCGACCGCAGCACCCTTTTTGGCAGTGGCGGCACGCTTGGCAGGGGCCTTTTTGGCCGGTGCCTTCTTGGCCGCAGTGGTTTTGGCAGCCGCTGGCTTGGCAGCCTTTTTCTCTTGCGCCTGCACACTGCCCATGGCCAGAGTCAATGCAGGAACCAAGACCAACAAAGAAATCACGCGATTTTTCATAACAACTCCCGCGATACAACGCAAGAAACAGGAAAAGGGCTGGACCCGGATGGTTACAGCCACTCCCGCACTGTACCCGGCAACGGACAACCCGTCTGCGCAGCACGCTCCAAAATTTGCCAAAAGTAACGATAACTTGCACGGTCATGCAAGACCCCATCGACGCTGATCGGCGCCCATTGCGCGTCTGCCGCCGCCCGCACGATGCGGGCCGCTTCATCGACCTGGCTCTGCGTCGGCGCGAAGGCCTGCAGGATGGGCCGGATCTGCGCGGGGTGGATGCTCCACATGCGGGTGTAGCCCAGCTCGCCATAGGCGCGGCGGGCTGCTTGCTCCATCGCATCGGGATTCTTGAACTCGGTCACCACGCAGTGCGACGGCACCTTGCCGTAGGCGTGGCAGGCGGCGGCGATCTCCAGCTTGGCGCGCAGCACCAGCGGATGCGTGAACTGTCCTTGCACGCCCATCGCGCTCGAAGGGATGGCGCCGCCATGGGCAGAGACAAAATCCATCAGGCCAAAGCTGATGCTCTGCACACGGGGGTGGGCCGCAATCTCGAAAGCGCGGTGCACCGCCTGGGGCGACTCGATCAGCGCATGCAGCGGCACCGGGGTGCTGGTGGCCGCCTGCAGCAAGCGGTCGACCTTGTCGATGTCATCGGCCGACTCGACCTTGGGCACCATGATGTGGCACAGCTGCTCGCCAGCCTCACCGGCGATGGTGGCGATGTCTTCGGCCAGCGCCGCGTGGTCGGCCGCATGCACGCGGGCCGCGACACGAGCGCCGGGTGCGGCGTTCCTGGCGAGCGAGGCGACCAGCCGGGCATGGGCCTTTTCCTGGCCGACGGCCGCGCCGTCTTCGCAGTCCAGGGTCACATCGAACACGCAGCGGCCAAACTCTTCCATCATCTGCGCCTGCAAGGCCAGGCTCTTGCGCATGCGGTCTTCAACACCGCTGTAGTGGTCGCAGACCGGCAATGCCAGGGCCCCGGACTGGGCGCCGAGCAGTACCTGGGCGGGATGGAGGGCGGAAACACTCATGGCTACTGATCGTCAGATGGGGCGGCGGGCCACCAAAAACAAGCGGGGAAAGGCCAGCAGGCGCCGGCCATCGCTGCGCAGGCTGTAGGCAGCGTCGATGCGGCGCGTGTATTCGGCCACAAAGCTGGTTTGCAGCTCGGCACGCAGAGGCTGGAGAAACGGCCGCAGACCGGTGCCACGAACCCATTGGACAATCGCCTCCGCACTGTCCATTGGGTGCTGGTACGCCGTACGCCAGGCATCCACCTGCGCAACACGGGCCAACACATCGTAGTAATCATTCAAAGACAGCAAATCCGTGCGCAACGCATGCGGATCGCCGATCTCTGCAGCCCAGGGCTGCAGCGCTGCCACTTCACGCATCAGGCGGTGGGTGGGCTCATCGCGGTTGTCCGGCATCTGCACGGCCAGTACGCCACCGGGCGCCAGCATGCCCATCAAGCGGGGCAGCAGCTGCGCGTGGTCCGGCACCCATTGCAGGGCCGCATTGGCAAAAATCAGGTCGGGCAAACTCCCATTGTGCAGTGGAGCCTGCCAATGGGCGATGTCACCCTGCTCAAAATGCACATGCGCAAGACGCTGGCGCGCAGCGGCCAGCATGTCTTGCGACTGGTCGACACCCAGCACCCGTGCATGCACGAAGCGCTGGGCCAACAGCTCGGTGGAATTGCCCGGCCCGCAGCCCAGATCCACCACATAGGCGGCATCGTCGGGCAGCGCCACGCGCGCCAGCAGCTCGGCGGCCGGGCGCGTGCGCTCGTCCTCGAACCGGCTGTAGAGCTGGGCATTCCATGCAAGCATGCGGGTCGGCCTTGGATTACAGCAGGTGCTTGACGCCGTCCTGCTCGCCTTGCAGCTCAGCCAGGGTCTTGTCGATGCATTCTTGCGAGAATGCGTCGATTTCCAGGCCTTCGACGATCTTGTATTCGCCGTTTTCGGTGGTCACGGGGAAGCCGAAGATGATGCCGGCAGGGATGCCGTATTCGCCATTCGAAGGCACGCCCATGGTCACCCATTCGCCCGCCGAGCCCAGGGCCCAGTCACGCATGTGGTCGATGGCGGCGTTGGCAGCCGATGCTGCCGACGACAGGCCACGAGCAGCAATGATGGCGGCGCCACGCTTGCCCACGGTGGGCAGGAACACGTCCTTGTTCCAGGTCTGGTCGTTGATCGCTTCCTTGACCGACTTGCCGTCCACGGTGGCGAAACGGTAGTCGGCGTACATCGTTGGCGAGTGGTTGCCCCAGACGGTCAGCTTGCGGATGTCGCCCACCTTGAAGCCGCCCTTGGCAGCCAGTTGGGAAGCAGCGCGGTTGTGGTCCAGGCGCAGCATGGCGGTGAAGTTCTTCGCGGGCAGGTCCGGAGCCGACTTCATCGCGATGTAGGCATTGGTGTTGGCAGGGTTGCCCACCACCAGCACCTTGACGTTGCGCGAAGCGACAGCGTTCAGGGCCTTGCCTTGGGCAGTGAAGATCTGGGCATTGGCAGCCAGCAGGTCGGCGCGCTCCATGCCTGGGCCGCGAGGACGGGCGCCCACGAGCAGTGCGTAGTCGGTGTCCTTGAATGCCTGCAGCGGGTCGCTGTGGGCTTCGATACCGGCCAGCAGAGGGAAAGCGCAGTCTTCCAGCTCCATGATCACGCCCTTGAGCGCGTTCTGTGCCTTTTCGTCAGGAATTTCCAGCAGTTGCAGGATGACAGGCTGATCCTTGCCCAGCATTTCGCCCGACGCGATGCGGAACAACAGGGCATAACCGATTTGACCAGCGGCACCGGTAACGGCGACACGTACGGGCTTCTTGCTCATGGGAAAACTCCAGAAAATAGAAATGAGGTGTCCAAGCAGGCCAGCATCGGAGAACGTGTCAAACGACTGGAATCAGCGATCGGGAGGCCCCGATGGCAGGTCTGTAAACAGCGCGTAAGTGTACTCTTGAACAGATCACTCAGTCAATTTGTCTTATGTCTTATATAAGATATGATTGGCCTCTGATGCGCTATACAATGCGCGCTGTAATTTTGAACCGTTGGATGTCACATCCACGGTGACACCCGAGAGATTGAATCTCTCCCAAGACAAGCGCATGACATCTTCCACCCCCAATGCAAACGACACCGGCATCCCGTCCGCTGGCGACAGTGTGGGTGGTGCGACCCCTGCTTTCAGCCCGCTCTACCAGCAGATCAAGGGCCTGATCCTGCAAAGCCTGGAGGCTGGCGCCTGGAAACCCGGCGAGATGATCCCCAGCGAGATGGAGCTGGCGGCCCGCTACCGCGTCAGCCAGGGCACCGTGCGCAAGGCCATCGACGAGCTGGCCGCCGAGAACCTGCTGCTGCGCCGCCAGGGCAAGGGCACCTTTGTGGCCACCCATGCCGAACGCAATGTGCAGTACCGTTTCCTGCGTCTCCTGCCCGACAGTGGCGACCTCAATGAGGAAGGCCCTGCCCAGCGCAACATCATCTCCTGCCGCAGCATCAAGGGCCCCAGCGAGATCTGCAAGCTGCTGCAGGTGCCCACGGGTGAATCGCTGATCCACGTGCGGCGCGTGCTGGTGTTCGCAGGCATTCCGACGATTGTCGAAGACATCTGGTTGCCCAGCAGCAGCTTCAAGGGCCTGTCGGCCGAGCAGATGCGCGACTACCCCGGCGCCACCTATGCCATGTTCGAGGTGGAGTACGGTGTACGCATGGTGCGCGCCCAGGAAAAACTGCGCGCCGTGCTGCCCGATGCCGCCCAGGCCCAACTGCTCGATGTCGATGCGCACACCCCATTGCTCAGCGTGGAGCGCGTTGCTTACACCTATAACGATGTTCCCATGGAATTACGACGAGGTCTTTATCGGACGGACACCCACCATTACAGCAATACCCTGAGCTAATGCACCGGTCAAGTCAGAGTAGTCACCACGGGGTTAAAGAGAAACCCTTAGACCTGCGCGCTGCATTGCAATAAAATTTTGCAGGTTTGCGCCTAGCGATTACATAGCAGTTACATCCACGAAAGTTTTCACACCATGACAGATACCACGAAGAAGCGGCCCGAGTTTCGCAATATCAACCCTTTGTCGGACCTCACCACCTACCGCTTGCCGCTGGCCGGCAAGCTGTCGATCCTGCACCGCGTCAGTGGTCTGGTCATGTTCTTCCTGCTGCCTTTCGTGATCTGGCTGCTCGACACCTCGATCTCCTCCGAGTTCTCCTACGCCCGCTTCACCGCCGCCTTCAACACCGGCGCTGGCATCTTCCCGGGCTGGTTCATCAAGCTGGCCGTGCTGGCGCTGATCTGGTCCTACCTGCACCACTTCTGCGCCGGCCTGCGCCACATCTGGATGGACGTCTCGCACAAGGCGGTCAACAAGGAATTCGGCAAGAACTCGGCGCTCGCCTGCTTTGTCATCAGCCTGGCGCTGACGGCCATCCTGGGCGCCAAGCTGTTTGGCCTGTACTGATCGCCCACGACTGCATTCACTGATAAATAGAAAGGATTCCCCATGTCCGTCAATTACGGCTCCAAACGTGTCGTGACAGGTGCCCACTACGGTTTGCGCGACTGGCTGGCCCAGCGCGTGACCGGTCTGCTGATGGCCCTGTTCACCGTGGCCCTGCTGGTGCAGGTGCTGATGATCAAAGGCCCCATCGGCTACGAACAGTGGGCAGGCATCTTCGCCCACCAGTGGATGAAGTTCATCACCGTGGGCACGCTCGTCGCGCTGGCCTACCACGCCTGGGTCGGCATGCGTGAAATCTTCATGGACTACATCCAACCCGTCGGCCTGCGCCTGGTGATGCAGATTTTCGTGCTGGTCTGGCTGGTCGGCTGCCTCGGCTGGGGCCTCCAGGTTCTGTGGCGTCTGTGATACCCGCGATTGAAAGAGAACAATGAGCTATACAAAAGAGAACATCACCAAGCGCAAGTTTGATGTCGTCATCATCGGCGCTGGCGGATCGGGCCTGCGCGCTGCGCTGGAACTGTCCAAGGCCGGCCTGTCCGTGGCCGCCTTGTCCAAGGTTTTCCCCACCCGCTCGCACACCGTGGCAGCGCAAGGTGGCGTGTCTGCCTCGCTGGGCAACATGTCGCCCGACAACTGGGAATGGCACTTCTACGACACCATCAAGGGCTCGGACTGGCTCGGTGACCAGGATGCGATCGAGTTCATGTGCCGCGAAGCACCCAAGGTGGTGTACGAGCTGGAACATTTCGGCATGCCTTTCGACCGCAACCCCGACGGCACCATCTACCAGCGCCCGTTTGGCGGCCACACCGCCAACCACGGCGAAAAGCCGGTGCAACGCGCCTGCGCTGCCGCTGACCGTACCGGCCACGCGATGCTGCACACGCTGTACCAGCAGAACGTCAAGTCCAAGACCAACTTCTTCGTCGAGTGGATGGCACTGGACCTGATCCGTGACGAATCCGGTGACGTCATTGGCGTGACCGCGCTGGAGCTGGAAACCGGCGATCTGTATGAGCTGCACGCCAAGGCAGTGCTGCTGGCCACCGGCGGTGCAGGCCGCATCTTCCAGGCATCGACCAACGCCTTCATCAACACCGGCGATGGACTGGGCATGGCGGCACGTGCAGGCATCCCGCTGCAGGACATGGAGTTCTGGCAGTTCCACCCCACCGGCGTGGCCGGCGCGGGCGTGCTGCTGACCGAAGGCTGCCGTGGTGAAGGCGCCATTTTGCGCAACAGCGACGGCGAGCGTTTCATGGAGCGCTATGCGCCCACCTTGAAGGACCTGGCTCCGCGCGACTTCGTCTCGCGCTCGATGGACCAGGAGATCAAGGAAGGCCGTGGCTGCGGTCCGAACAAGGACTACATCCTGCTGGACATGACCCATCTGGGTGCAGAAACCATCCGCAAGCGCCTGCCGTCGGTGGAAGAAATCGGCCACAACTTCGCCAACGTGGACATCACCAAGGAGCCGATTCCTGTGGTGCCTACGATCCACTACCAGATGGGTGGCATCCCCACGAACATCAACGGCCAGGTCGTTGTCTGGGACGGTCAGGAAAACAAGGTGGTCAACGGCCTGTACGCGGTGGGTGAATGCTCCTGCGTGTCGGTGCACGGAGCCAACCGCCTGGGCACGAACTCGCTGCTGGACCTGCTGGTCTTTGGCAAGTCGGCCGGCAAGCACATCGTCAACTACGTCAACGGCTATGGCGAATTCAAGCCCATGCCTGAGAACGCATCGGACTTCTCGCTGTCGCGCCTGAACAAGCTCGACGAGTCGAGCAGCGGTGAATACGCGCAGGACGTGGCCAATGACATCCGCGCCTGCATGCAACTGCACGCCGGCGTGTTCCGTACACAAAAGAGCATGGACGAAGGGGTCAAGAAGATTGCCGACATCCGCGCCCGCGTTGGTGGCGTAACCTTGAAGGACAAGTCCAAGGTCTGGAACACCGCCCGCATGGAAGCACTGGAAGTCGCCAACCTGATCGAAGTGGCACAAGCGACGATGGTCTCGGCCGCTGCCCGCAAGGAATGCCGTGGCGCCCACACCGTGGACGACTACGAACACCCCGCCGATGATCCCAAGTACCCACTGGGCCGCAATGACATCGACTGGCTCAAGCACACGCTGTGGTACAGCGCTGCCAACAGCCTCGAGTACAAGCCCGTGCAACTTAAGCCGCTGACCGTGCCGTCGGTACCACCCAAGGTTCGTACCTTCTAAATCCACGCAGCCCACGAAAGAACATCCCAAAATGAAGCGTACTTTCAAAATCTATCGCTACGATCCCGATAAAGATGCCAAGCCCTACATGCAAACCGTGGAGGTGGAACTCGACGGTCACGAGCGCATGCTGCTGGATGCCCTGGTCAAGCTCAAAGAACTCGATCCGTCGATCTCCTTCCGCCGCTCCTGCCGCGAAGGCGTCTGCGGTTCGGACGCGATGAACATCAACGGCAAGAACGGCCTGGCGTGCCTGACGAACATGAACACCCTCAAGGGTGACATCGTCTTGAAGCCTCTGCCCGGCCTGCCGGTCATCCGCGACCTGATCGTGGACATGACCCAGTTCTTCAAGCAATACCACTCGATCAAGCCCTACCTGATGGCCGACAGCTTTGTCGCCAACGAGAAGGAGCGCCTGCAGTCGCCCGAAGAGCGCGAAGAGCTCAACGGCCTGTACGAGTGCATTCTGTGCGCCAGCTGCTCGACCAGCTGCCCATCGTTCTGGTGGAACCCCGACAAGTTCGTGGGCCCTGCGGGTCTGCTGCAGGCCTACCGCTTCATCGCCGACAGCCGCGATGACCATACCGGTGAGCGCCTGGACAACCTGGAAGACCCCTACCGTCTGTTCCGCTGTCACACCATCATGAACTGCGTGGACGTGTGCCCCAAGCACCTCAACCCCACGAAGGCGATTGGCAAGATCAAGGAACTGATGGTTCGCCGTGCGGTGTAAGAACCAGATTGAGCAATGATGGAAAACGAACTGCTGGATGAACGTGCGCGCGATCTGCTGCGCTGGCGCAGCCGCCGAGGGCTGGTGGAGAACGACATCTTTGTCGAGCAGTTCTTCCGCACATACGGAGCAAGCCTGAATGTCCGCCAGGCGCAAGGGCTGACCACTTTGATGAACCTGTCGGACAACGACCTGCTGGACTTGCTGCTCAGGCGCAAGGAACCAACAGGCGACCTCGACACGCCAGATGTTCATGAAGTGCTGGAGATGCTGCGCAGCCGAAAACCACGCGCATCTCTTGCGGACTAACTCGAGAAGGAACCAGTTTTATGAAACTAGCAGACAACAAAGCCACGCTATCGTTTAGCAACGGCGCAGCAAGCGTAGACCTTCCCGTCTACCAGGGCTCGATCGGCCCGGATGTCATCGACATCCGCAAGCTGTACGCGCAGACCGGCATGTTCACGTACGACCCCGGTTTCCTCTCGACGGCTGCCTGCCAGTCGGCCATCACCTATATCGATGGTGACAAGGGTGAGCTGCTGTACCGCGGCTACCCGATCGAGCAGCTGGCCAAGAACTGCAACTACCTCGAAACCTGCTACCTGCTGCTGTACGGCGAGCTGCCCAATGCAACGCAGAAGGCCGAGTTCGAAGACACGGTGACCAAGCACACGATGGTCAACGAGCAGATGCAGTTCTTCCTGCGTGGCTTCCGCCGCGATGCGCACCCCATGGCCGTTCTGACGGGCCTGGTGGGCGGCATGTCGGCCTTCTACCATGACAGCACCGACATCACCAACCCTGAGCACCGCAACATCGCTGCGATCCGCCTGATCGCCAAGCTGCCCACGCTGGTGGCCATGGCCTACAAGTACGGCACGGGCCAGCCTTACATGTACCCGAAGAACGACCTGTCCTATGCAGGCAACTTCATGCGCATGATGTTTGGCAACCCTTGCGAAGACTATGTGGTGAACCCTGTGGTGGAGCGCGCGCTCGACCGCATCTTCATCCTGCACGCAGACCACGAGCAGAACGCGTCGACCTCGACCGTGCGCCTGTGCGGCTCCTCGGGCACCAACCCGTTTGCCGCCATCTCCGCTGGTGTTGCCTGCCTGTGGGGCCCTGCCCACGGCGGCGCCAACGAAGCCTGTCTGAACATGCTCGAAAGCATCCAGGCCAATGGCGGCATCGCCAAGGTCGGTGAGTTCATGGAGCAAGTCAAGGACAAGTCCAGCGGCGTCAAGCTGATGGGCTTTGGCCACCGCGTCTACAAGAACTACGACCCACGTGCCAAGCTGATGCAGGAAACCTGCAACGAGATCCTGGCCGAGCTGGGCCTGGAAAACGATCCGCTGTTCGCACTGGCCAAGCAGGTCGAGAAGATCGCGCTGGAAGACGACTACTTCGTCTCGCGCAAGCTGTACCCGAACGTCGACTTCTACTCCGGCATCGTGCAGCGCGCCATCGGCATCCCCGTCAAGCTGTTCACCGGCATCTTCGCACTGGCCCGTACCGTCGGCTGGATCGCCCAGCTCAACGAGCAGATGGCCGATCCCGAGTACAAGATTGGCCGTCCACGCCAGCTGTACACCGGCTCGGTGGTGCGCGACGTCAAGCCTATCGCCCAGCGTTGATGGGACGCAGCCAGGCAGCCCATGCGCCGCCTGGCACTGCGCCGCAACCCTTTGGAAACCCGCTACGGCGGGTTTTTTTACGCCTGCTGACGCATTAATCGCTTGTTAAGCTGGCGCGCCGACGATGGCGGGATGAATTTCTTTGCCCGGTTTATCACTTCCACAGGCAAGGCCGCCGGCACGGCGGCATTCCCGCCCCATCCGGCCGACCTGCCCTTCAGCGCTGACCTGGCCACCACCACCCCCCACCAGCCGGCGCGGCCCGTGTGGCTGTGGAGCCTGGTCGTCAGCCTGTGGCTGGCCAGCGTAGGCAACCTGGCCTTGTGGAAGGCGATATCGCAGGCCGAAGGCCTGAGCAGCGCCCAGCAGTGGGTATTGGGAACGAGTCTGGGCCTGGCCATTGCATGCGCCTGCTGGGCGTTGCTGACCCTGGTCAGTTGGGGCCGTGCGGCCAAGCCGGTGATGGCCACGCTGTGCTGGATCTCCGCCTTTGCGGCCTGCTTCATGCTGAACTATGGCATCGCCATTGATGCATCGATGCTCACCAATGTGCTGCAGACCGACGTCAAGGAAGCGGCGGACCTGCTGCACTGGAGCCTGTTTGTGACCGTCGGCGCCATCGCCATTCCCCCCACCTGGTGGATCTGGCGCCAGACCCTGCCCCGGCACCATGGCTGGCGCCCGGTGCTCCAGCAGCTGGGCATGGTGCTGCTGGCCGTGCTGGCGATGGTCGTCGTCGTGATGGCAGGCTTCAGACCCATCTCGTCGGCCATGCGCAACCACACCAATCTGCGCTACATGATGAACCCGCTGTCGACCGTCTATGCCGCAGGCAATCTGGTGGCCCAGCAAATCCACCACCGCGACACGACCCTCTACCCGATTGGCGAAGACGCCAAGCTCGGAGCCAGCTATGCGGGCCAGACCACGTTTCCGATCTATGCACTGGTGGTCGGCGAGACAGGGCGCGCGGGCAATTTTGCCGTCAATGGCTATGACCGGCCCACCACGCCTTTGCTGTCTGCGCGCGACGATCTGGCAGTCGCCACCAATGCCTGGTCCTGCGGCACCAGCACTGCCGTGTCGGTGCCCTGCATGTTCTCGCACCTGGGGCGCAGCAGCCAGAACAGCGACAAGTCCTATGAAAACCTGCTCGATGTGCTGCAGCGCGCTGGCCTGGCCGTCCTCTGGGTCGAGAACCAATCGGGCTGCAAGGGCGTCTGCGCCCGCGTGCACAACGCCAACACCGAGACCGACCTGCCCGCCGCCGCCCGCAAGGCGCTCTGCCAGGACGGCGAATGCGTGGACATGGCCTTGCTCGATGGCCTGGACGAGCGCATCAACGCGCTGCCCGCCGAGCAGCGCGCCAAGGGCGTGGTGCTGGTACTGCACCAGATGGGCAGCCATGGCCCAGCCTATTTCAAGCGCTCGCTGAGCCAGGACAAGCGCTTCAGCCCCGAGTGCAACAACGTCAACCTGCAGGCCTGCGACCGCGCATCGCTGATCAACGCCTATGACAACAGCGTGGTGGCCACCGACCGCATGCTGAGCGGCCTGATCGACTGGCTGGCCAGCAAGGGCCAGCGCCAGCCCACCGCGATGATGTATGTGGCCGACCATGGCGAATCGCTGGGCGAGAACAACCTCTATCTGCACGGCCTGCCCTACTCCGTCGCGCCCGATGTGCAAAAGCGTGTGCCCTGGATCACCTGGCTGTCGCCCGCGATGCAGCAGCGCATGGGCATGCGCACCAGTTGCCTGCAGCAAGCGGTGGCCACCGCCCGCATCAGCCACGACAACCTGTTCCACTCGATGCTGGGCCTGACCGATGTGCAGACCGCGCTGCACCAGCCCGATCTGGACATTTTTGCCAGCTGCAAGGGCTCTGCGCCGCCCGCAACAGTGGCGCACCTGGCGTCAGCCTCTGCGCCTGCAAGCGTTGCGACAGCGCAGCCAGTCCATGGCGCTGCTGCACGAAAGCGCGGCTAAAACAGGTTTCCCTGCCCCGGGTGTGGTGCCTGCGCGGCGCCCGCTTGCCGGGGCACCAGCAGCTGCCGGGCCCGCCAGGCCTCAAAACCGCGCCAGTCCATCTCCAGCCGCTCGCGCCCATAGCCCAGCTGCGCGCAGGCACGCACAAAGCGCTGGCGCACCAGGTCGGCCCACAGGCCCTGGCCCTTCATGCGGCTGAACGACTGGCTGTCATAGCTCTTGCCGCGCAGCCGGTCGGCCTCGCTGATCTGGTGCAGGTCGCGCACCCGCTGCATCACCCGGGCGGCGCGCTGCGGGTAGTGGGCCTGCAGCCACTGCTGGAAAACGCCATTGAGCTCCCAGGGCAGGCGCAGCACGGTGTAGAAGGCGGTGCTGGCACCGGCCTCGCGCGCCGCTGCCAGCACCTCCTCCATGTCCTCGGTCAAAAACGGAATGTGCGGCGCCACACTCACGCCCACCGGGATGCCCGCCTCGGTCAGCCGGCGTATCGTGCGCAGCCGCCGGTGGGGGGCCGCTGCCCGTGGCTCGAGCAGGCGGGTGAGCTGCGGATCCAGGCTGGTGATGGTGATGTAGACCGCCGCCGCGTTCTTGCGCGCCGCTGCAGCAATCAGGTCGATATCACGCTCCACGGCGCTGCTCTTGGTGATCAGCGAGAACGGATGCTCAGCCTCGCTGAGCACCTCGATCAGCTGCCGCGTCAGCCCCAGCTCCCGCTCGATCGGCTGGTAGCAGTCGGTGGCAGAGCCGATATTGAGCGAGGCAGGCTGGTAGCGCGGGCGGCTGATCTCAGCCTTCAGCACCTGGGCAATATTGGTCTTGGCAAACAGCTGGGTTTCAAAATCCAGCCCGGGCGAGAGATTCAGGTAGCTGTGGTATGGCCGGGCATAGCAGTAGATGCAGCCATGCTCGCAGCCCCGGTAGGGGTTGACCGAGTGATCAAAGAAGATATCGGGCGAGTCATTTTTCTGGATCGCGCTGCGGGCCTGCTCCTCATGCACCTGGGTCGGCAGGCTTTCCGCGTCCTGCTGCCACCAGGCGCCTTCTTCCAGATGCTGGTCTGCATCGCCTGCAACAGGCGCCGCAGCGGTGGCAGGGGTCCAGCCATCGTCGGCCCATTCCCGCACATCGCTGGCAAAGCGGTGGCGGGGGGCGCCTACTGCGCCCCGCCCCTTGCGGGCCACCGGCAGCGGCACGCACACTGGCACAGGCCCATCCAGCTCGTCCGCGCAGCGCTGCAGCGCCTGCGGGTCTTCCCGCGCGGCAGCGTTCAAGGTATTGGTGGAGGGATGGCGGGCAGGCATGGTAACTGTTTTTATATACAGTATTTCCATGCATTGTGCGCGATCCGGAGGGGCCATGCAAGCGCCGAGAAAACCAGGGCTATTCGCACCGTTTTGGTGCGAAATGGGGCATGGCCTACATTCGGGGATTACATACTCCGGAGGAAGTTTTCATGTCTCGCAAACCCCAACTCATCCTGTCATCCCTGGATGTGGACCGCCTGGAAGCACTGCTGGAAGCGATGCCAGCCAGTGCCTTCCCTGGCAAGGCGGATCTGGAGGCCGAGATTGCCCGTGCCGATATCGTGGAGCCGACCGATATCCCACCGGATGTGGTGACGATGAACTCCACGGTGAACTTCGATATTGCCGAATCGGGCAAGCAGTTCCAGCTGACCCTGGTCTACCCCAAGGACCTGGACGACACCAGCAGCAAGATTTCGGTATTCGCACCGGTGGGCAGTGCACTGCTGGGCCTGTCGATTGGCAATGAACTGGCCTGGCCATCGGTGGGCGGAAAAACCATGACGGTGCGCGTGACCGGCATCAGCTACCAGCCCGAGCGGGCTGGCGATCTGCACCGCTAGCAATCCCTACATCGACAAGCGCGCGCCGACCAGGCTGACCAGCAGGCCGGCACCGACCAGGCCCAGCTCCCAGCGGGCCACCGAACGCAGACTGGGCGTGCGCGCCTCGACACCCAGGTAGAGCGCGCGCCCGGCCAGCAGCGACAGCGCAAAGGCCAGGCCCATGCCCAGCCAGTTCAGCCAGGGCTGGCTCGGCCAGACATGCGAGACCACCGCGTTGCACAGCACCACGATCGAAAAGTGCACCAGAAACACCGAGTAACCCATTTGGCCCAGCGACTGCAGCCAGCGCACCGGCGCCTGGCGGCCCAGCCAATCGACCAGGCGGCTGTCCGAAGGCACACGCATCAACCACAGCAGTGCCACGGCGCCACACAGCGCCACCGCGATGCGCAGGCGGAAATCCACCTCCAATGACAGCAGGCCCAGTGCCAGCAATGCGGCCGTCCAGGACCAGGGCTTGGCACTTTGGCTGCCCCAGAAGGCCAGCATGCCCATGCCATAGGCGCCGATAAAGTAGACAAACCACATGTCCAGCTCACTGTGGCGGTTGAGCACCAGCAGCGACAGCGCCGTCATCGCCAGAACCACCCACTGGCCCAGTTGCAGGCCCAGCCACTGGCGCGGCCAGCGGCGGCTGAATGCGAACAGCAGCGTCACCGCCGCAAACAGCTGGAAGTCGATGGCAACATACCAGACGCCTGCCGACAGCGCATCTTCACCGCTGATGTCCTGCAGCATCAACGCATTGGCGATCAACTGCTGCCAGGTCGGCTCGGCGGGTACCGATTCATGGGCAAACCAGGGCCGCACCAGGGCAGCGATAAGCACCGCCAGCAACAGCGCGACGGAATAAGGCGCCAGCAGGCGCAGAGCGCGCTGGCCTATCTTGGCCAGCGGGCTGCCAAAGCGGGCCACGCCTTGGGGTGCCAGGCTGGCGGCCGACAGAAAGCCACCCATGACCAGGAAAATCTGCACGGCGATGCGCGCATATTCCGCCAGCCACTCGATGATGCCGGGGGTGACTTGTGCTGCAACATCCGACATCGGGCCATAGAAAGCCAGGTGGTGCCAGACGATGGCAGCACAGCAAGCCCCTTTGGTCATGTCCAGCCACAGATTTCGTTTGTTATGGGTTGTGGTGGTAGGCAAGATAGTCTCTGGCCAGCTGATCCGCCATGGGCATGCCATCGCGGCGCAGTCCGGCAATGTTCTGACAAAGGTGTGACACCGCGCGCGCAGTGCCACTCCATGTGTAACGCCGTTGTATCCGCTGCCGTTGACGTGGCGGCCCCGCTGATAGACCGAAAACTGCCGTCTTTACAAAGCGGCTATACCAAGGGCCGGGCCATGGCAGCCTGGCGTTTCAGCTTTTCCAGAAAAAACCGATAATCAGCGCCATGAAACAAGCCCCAACGCCGCTGCCCGAGCTCACCCGCCAATTCGTGTCACATTTTGGCGAAATGGGCAGCCGCTGGGGCATCAACCGCACGGTAGGACAGATCTACGCGCTGATCTTTCTGTCGCCCCAGCCCATCAATGCCGACGAGATTGCCGAGGGCCTGTCGTTCTCGCGCTCCAATGTCAGCATGGGCTTGAAGGAGCTGCAATCCTGGCGCCTGGTACACATGCGCCACCAGCCGGGTGACCGGCGCGAGTACTTTGAAGCGCCGGCCGATGTCTGGGAAATCTTCCGCACCCTGGCCGAGGAGCGCCGCCGCCGCGAGATCGAACCCACCCAGTCGATGCTGCGCTCCGCGCTGCTGCAGGAAACCCATTCGGCCGACGAGCAATACGCCCAGCAGCGCATGCAGGAGATGTACGACCTGATCGACAAGCTGATGACCTGGTTTGACGATGTGCAGCGCCTCAACCCCGACACCGCCTTACAGCTGATGGGCATGGGCAGCGCCGTCACCCGGGTGCTGACCATCAAGGACCGCCTGACCGGCAAATCGCCCGCCCGCAAGGAAGGCAACGACTGAGATGCTGGCGCTGCAAACTCCGGCCGCCATTGCCGAGCGGCTCTGGCCCGGCACGGGCTGGCCTGCGCTGATGCCCGGCCATGGCCTGCCCCGCACCGAGATTGCCGGTGATTTCGTGCTGCTGGACCACCTCGAAGCCGCCGAAGAAACCTGGGAGCGCGATGCCCCGTTGGCGAACCTGGGCCAGGAGTGGTGGGTGTTTGCCTGTTCTGGCACCGGCGACGCCTGGCTGTTGAGCCGTGACCAGCAGCAGACCATTGCCTTCCTGGACCACGATGCCGGGCCTGATGCCCTGCCCAGGCTGCTCGGCATCGATGCCGGGCAATGGCTGCAACTGGCCGATCTGATGGCCCAGCTGGAAGCGGCGCAGGACCAGGGGCTGGAGTTGGCGCCGCAAGCCCGGGTGCTGATGGCGCAGCTGGCGCCGGGCCTGCCTACCTGTTATCCCTACACGCTAGCTTAACGCGTGGGCGCTGCCTCAGCCGTCTTGGGCGCCAGCACGATGCGCAGGCCTTGCTCCTGCACCTCCATGCGCTCGACCGTATAGCCCAGGCCTTGCAGCAGCATGCGCTGGCTGGCCGGGAGCTCATAGACCAGCAGGCCCTGCAGCACCTGCTCGGCCAGGCGCGGGGCATAGGTCTGGAACATGCCCTGGTAGGCGGCAGGCACGCCCTGCATCTGCAGCTGCTGCACGCGCACATTGTGCAGGCGGATGCTGGCATCGGCATCGTGGAAGGCCAGGCCAAAGTCCAAGGTCATCTGGCCGGGGTATTCATTGCCCATCAGTTTTTCGGTCACCCAGATGTCAAAGGCGGCACGCAGGCTGTTGCTCTGCGCCAGCAGCTCCACCTTGGGCTTTTGCAGCTGGATGACGACCATGCCCTGCCAGGAGCGGGCCAGCGGAAACTTGGCCGCGACCGCCTGCTGCAACTGCGCCTGGCTGATGCTGATGCTGCGCGCACCGGCGGGCAGTGGGGCATCGGCCGCCTGCGCCACGCTGGCCGCAAGGCCGGCCCCTACGACCATGGCCGCTGCAGCCCATGCCAGGCAATGGCGGCGCGGCAGCAGCGGGGCTGGCCCTGGGGCAAAAAACAGATTCACCATCGCATCACACCGTAGCTGTCAAACGCGGTTCGACAGCGCCGCAGGGCCAAAGTTCAGCCCCGGCGGCCGGTGTTGGTATCTGCGCGTTACGCCGCTTGCGCAGCGGCAGGTACGCGGCTTGGGCCGCCAGCCAGCAGCGCATCGCGGGCTTCGAAGTACTCGCGCTTGAGCCGGGCCACCAGCTCGGCGGCGGGCACCACCTGCTTGACAGCGCCAATGCCCTGGCCACTGCCCCAGATGTCTTTCCAGGCCTTGCGGTCCTTGCCAAAGCTCATCGAGCTGGGGTCGGAGACCGGCAGGTTGTCCGGGTCCATGCCGGCCGCACGGATCGACGGGCTCAGGTAGTTGCCATGCACGCCGGTAAAAAGGTTGCTGTAGACGATGTCGTCCGAGTTGGAGCTGACGATCATCTGCTTGTACTCTTCCACCGCACGCGCCTCGTCGGTGGCGATGAAGGCCGAGCCGATATAGGCAAAGTCGGCGCCCATGGCCTGGGCAGCCAGCACGGCGCGCCCATGCGCAATGCTGCCCGACAGCGCCAGCGGGCCGTCAAACCATTCACGGATTTCCTGCACCAGCGCAAACGGGCTCTTGATGCCCGCATGGCCACCGGCACCAGCGGCCACGGCGATCAGGCCATCGGCGCCCTTGTCGATGGCCTTGTGTGCAAAGCTGTTGTTGATGATGTCGTGCATCACCACGCCGCCCCAGGAATGGGCCGCCTGGAACACGTCCTCGCGCGCGCCCAGCGAGGTGATCAAAATGGGCACCTTGTACTTTTCGCACAGCGCCATGTCATGCTCCAGGCGCTCATTGGTCCGGTGCACGATCTGGTTGATCGCAAACGGTGCGGCGGGCTGGTCAGGGTGGGCGCGGTTGTGAGCAGCCAGGGTTTCGGTGATTTCGGCCAGCCAGTCATCGAGCTGCTCGGCCGGGCGGGCATTGAGCGCGGGCATGGAGCCGACAATACCGGCCTTGCACTGGGCGATCAGCAACTGCGGGTTGCTGACGATGAACAGCGGCGAGCCGATGACCGGAAAAGGCACGTTCTGCAACGCGCCGGGAAGCTTGGACATACAAGGTCTCCTTCAAATGGCTAAAGCCTTCTGCGCGGTCAGGGCGGCGCAGACCCCCGGCGCCTTGGCCAAGGCGCCGGGGCACTTCAGATGGGGGGCATGGTGCTCAGAAACTGTCCTGCGGCAGCGCCATCACCGGGGCCGCACCGTGCAGCACTTCTTCGCGCAATGCGGAGGTTTTTACCAAAATATGCGTGGCATAGAAATGCGCGGTTGTCACCTTGGCTTCGAGGAAAGCCTGGTCGCCCGCGCCCTGGCTGAGCTGCTGCTCGGCCGCCAGCAAGGCCCGGCCCATTTGCCAGCCGGCCACCAGATTGCCCGCCAGCATCAGGTACGGCACGCTGGCCGCAAACACATCATTGGGCGCAGTCTTGCTGCCGGCGACCACGTAATCGACGACTGCCAAAAAGTCCTGCCGCGCCTGCGCCAGCGCACGTGCAAAGGCCTGGGCTGCGGCCGAGCTGCCGGCCTTCAGCGCGTGCTCGGTCTGCTCGATCTGGCTGGCAATGCCCCGCGCGGCCTGACCGCCATCGCGGGCCGTTTTGCGGCCCACCAGGTCATTGGCCTGGATGGCGGTAGTGCCTTCATAGATGGTCAAAATCTTGGCGTCGCGGTAGTGCTGGGCCGCACCCGTCTCCTCGATAAAACCCATGCCGCCGTGCACCTGCACGCCCAGGCTGGTGACCTCCTGGCTCATCTCGGTGCTGTAGCCCTTGATCAGCGGCACCATGAACTCATAGAAGGCCTGGTTGTCCTGGCGCACCTGCGCATCGGGATGGGCATGGGCGGCATCAAAGGCTGCAGCGGCCGTCAACGCCATCGCGCGGCAGCCTTCGGTATAGGCGCGCATCGTCATCAGCATGCGGCGCACATCGGGGTGGTGGATGATGGTGGCGCTGCCGGCCACGCTGCCATCGACCGGGCGGCTTTGCACACGCTCCTTGGCAAAGGCGGCGGCCTGCTGGTAGGCCCGCTCGGCAATGGCCACGCCCTGCAGGCCGACCGCATAGCGGGCCGCGTTCATCATGATGAACATGTACTCCAGGCCCCGGTTTTCCTCGCCCACCAAAAAGCCGGTGGCCCCCCCGTGGTCGCCATACTGCAGCACACAGGTGGGCGATGCCTTGATGCCCAGCTTGTGCTCGATGCTGACGCAGTGCACATCGTTGCGCGCACCGAGTGCGCCATCGGCATTGACGAGGAACTTGGGCACCACGAACAGGCTGATGCCCTTGACGCCTTCGGGCGCACCGGCCACCCGGGCCAGCACCAGGTGCACGATGTTCTCGGCCATGTCGTGCTCACCATAGGTGATGAAGATCTTGGTGCCAAAGACCTTGTAGCTGCCATCGCCCTGCCGCTCGGCGCGCGTGCGCACCAGCGCCAGGTCCGAGCCGGCCTGGGGCTCGGTCAGATTCATCGTGCCGGTCCACTGGCCGGAGACCAGCTTGTCCAGGTAGGTCGTTTTCAGCGCATCGCTGCCAGCCGTCAGCAAGGCCTCGATCGCGCCATCGGTCAGCAAGGGGCAGAGCGCAAAGCTCATGTTGGCGCTGTTGAGCATCTCGACACAGGCCGCGCCAATCGTCTTGGGCAAACCTTGGCCGCCGGCATCGACCGGGTGCTGCAGACCCTGCCAGCCGCCTTGCACATACTGCGCAAAGGCGTCCTTGAATCCCGCCGTGGTGCTGACCTGGCCATCCTTCCAGGTCGAGGGATGCAGGTCACCCACCACGTTCAGAGGCGCCACCACCTCTTCGTTGAAGCGTGCACATTCCTCCAGCACGGCCTGTGCCGTCTCCAGCCCCGCTTCTTCAAAACCGGGAATCTGTGCCACCTGGTCGATACGGGCCAGGTGCTCCATTGCAAACAGCATGTCCTTGACTGGTGCCTTGTAGCTCATCGTTGTCTCCTCGTCTTATCGTTGCTTGTGGTTTGGGGGTGCGCTGCGCAGACAAAAAAAGGCATCCCGCCAGGGGATGCCTTCTTCAGATGCTGCTGTCTGCCACCACGCTGCCCACCACATCCAAGCTCAGCAGGATGCTGTTGCAGTGTGGTGTGGTGGCAGGCACGTTATTTACAGCTTGCTGGCCATCTCGGGCACGGCGTCGAACAGGTCAGCCACCAGGCCGTAGTCCGCCACGCTGAAGATCGGCGCTTCTTCGTCCTTGTTGATCGCCACGATCACCTTGGAGTCCTTCATGCCCGCCAAGTGCTGGATGGCGCCCGAGATGCCCGCTGCCACATACAACTGGGGCGCGACGATCTTGCCGGTCTGGCCCACTTGCAGGTCGTTGGGCGCGTAGCCCGCATCCACCGCAGCGCGGC
>NZ_JBGBDC010000011.1:0-164819 GCF_041107495.1 Comamonas sediminis | reverse complement strand
AGGTGGATGAGTGGTTTAAGTCGCACGCCTGGAAAGCGTGTGTGGGTTAATAGCCCACCGCGGGTTCGAATCCCGCCTTCTCCGCCACAGATGAGCGGTTCAATAGCTTGCAAAGGCTTTTGAATCAGGCGCTACCACATAGCGCACAAAGCAAAGGCTGCAAATTTCGGTTTGCAGCCTTTCTTGTTTCGAGCGTGATGCGTTTTGGCGGGTCTAACGCAAATAAAACCTAAACCGCGCCCCCACCTCCCCCGCCCCGCTCAGCAGCTCAATCGAGCTGTCATGCAGCTGCAGAATGCGGTGCACGATCATCAAGCCCAAGCCACCAGACCGCCCATCGCTGCGGCTGTGCATGCGGCTCAACGTGGGGCGTTCGAAGAGGCTGTCGCGCAGCGCGGGGGGGATGCCTGGGCCGTTGTCCTGCACCGTTACGCTGATAAGGCCATGCTCTGCGGCACGCAGCTCCACCTGGATATCACCGCCTTGCGGCGTGGCGCGGATGGCGTTGTCGATCAAGTTGACAAGGACGCGCTCTAGCATGCCCAGATCAGCGGTGACGGGGGGCAGATCCGGGTCGATCACCGCGTGCAGGCGCTGCGCCTTGGCCTCGGCAGCAAGCTCAAACTTCTGGAACACGTCCTGCAGCAGGTCGGGCAGAAAGAAGCGCTCGGGCTCGGGCTTGACCACCCCGTATTCCAGCCGCGCCAGCTCAAACAGTTTTTGCGCCAAGTCACCGACCTTGCGGCTTTGGTCCAGTGCAATGCCCAGGTAGCGGCGGCGCTCGTCGGGCGACAGCACATCCGCCTTCAGTTGCAAGGTTTCCAGATAGCCATGCAAGGAGGTTAACGGTGTGCGCAGGTCGTGCGAAATATTGGCGAAGAGCTCGCGCCGCTGCTGGTCTTGCGTGCGCAGCTTTTGCCACTGCTCCCAGGTGCGTTGCGCCAGCTGTGCAAAGGCCTGGCTGAGCACGGCGATATCGGCTCCGCCATGCGCGGCCTGTTGCAGTTTGGCCTGGGCTTGGGGCAGATCGGCCAGGCCATCGGTTTGCAGCTCTTGCACCGCTGCCGTCAGGCGCCGCAGCGGCCGGGTAATCATGCCAAAGGCCACGGCTGCTGCGACTGCGCCCAGCACCACGACGACCAGCAGCGACCAGAGCAGTGTGCGCAGCGCGCCGTCACTGCTGACGCGGGCGGCCAGGCTGTCACGGCCCTGGCCTTGCAGGATCACATAGACATAGCCTGACCGCTGGCCGCCCTGCATCAACGGCGCTGCGCTGAACACCTTGCGCTCCGTCATGCTGCGCGGGTCATCACCGAATACCGGCAACGCCGCGCCGCTGAACAGTCGCTGCAATGGCTCCAGATCGACCTTTTGGCGCAGTATCCGTTCTTGCGGCGCATCGTAGGCCTGGATGGCGCCACTGTCATCGAGCAGATAGACCTCCACGCTCGGATTGACCTGCATCAGCTTGCCAAACAGCTCGCGGCTGGCTCCGGCGTTCAGGCCATCGGCACGCATCAACTCCGGGTAGCGCGCGATGCGCGCGGCCAGATCCTGCGACAGGCGCTGCACCACCTCTTGCTCGCGCTGGTCGGATACCCGCATCTGCAGCCAGACTGTGGCCGCACTGCAGGCCAACAGCAGCAGCACAAAGACCAGGCTCAGGCGCTGGGCCAGGGTGGTGGATGCGAGCTTCATGGCGTCTCCTCCGCCCATTTGTAGCCATGGCCCCAGACCGTCAAGATGCGCTTGGGGCTGCCAGGATCGGCTTCGATCTTGGTCCGGAGTCGGTTGATATGGGTGTTGACCGTGTGCTCATAGCCATCATGGCGGTAGCCCCAGACCTGGTTGAGCAGGTCAAACCGGGAGAACACCTTGCCGGGGTTGCGCACAAAAAAATGCAGCAGGTCAAACTCCCGAGGTGTCAGCTCGACCTGGGCGCCGTCGACTTTCACCTCGCGCGATATCGGGTCGATCTCCAGATTGCCCAGCACCAGCACACCCGCATCCAGCCGGGCGTTTTGCGCCAAGGCCTGGCTGCGGCGCAGCAGCGCGCGCACCCGTGCCACCAGCTCCAGCACCGAGAACGGCTTGGCGAGGTAATCGTCCGCGCCCAGTTCCAGCCCCAGGATGCGGTGCATCTCGCTGGAGCGGGCACTGGTGATGATGATCGGCACGTAATAGGCCATCGCGCGGGCGCGCCGGCAGATCTCCAGGCCATCCACTCCGGGCAGCATCAAATCCAGCACCAGCGCATCCCAACCGCCCCGCTCCAAGGCCTGCATGCCCGCATCGCCGTCGGCCATGTGCACCACTTCATAGCCTTCGTCGCGCAGATGCAATTGCAGCAGCTCGGCGATGGGGGCATCGTCTTCCACGATCAAGATACGTTTGCTGGGATTCATGCTGTCATTGTGCGGTACAGGCGATGGTCTGCTGGCATCGGCAGCCAGCTGCAAACAGCCCATCGAGCCTGCAGGCAGCGGCTGCGAAAAAAGTGTGAAGCGGACTGTCGCTGGTCAGGCCCGGGCCGCCTTAGCGGCCGCCTGCATCTGCTTGCGCTTCTGGAACACCCAGCGCGCCGTCAGCAAGCCGGCCAGGATGAGGCCATACAGCCACACCTCGGCAAAGTTGTTCTTGCCGGCGCGCATCCACCAGAAGTGCAGCACCGCCAACGCAGCCGCCCCATACACGGCGCGGTGCAGCATTTGCCAGCGCTTGCCGCCCATGCGCCGGATGATCCTGGGCACCGAAGTGACGGCCAGCGCCAGCAGGATCAGCCAGGCCAGGGTACCTATCAGTATGAACGGACGCTTGACCAGATCGTCGACGATCGCGGACCAGTCCACGCCCATGTCAAACACCACATACGCCAGCCAGTGCAGGCTGGCATAGAAGAAAGCATAGAGGCCCAGCATGCGGCGGTAGGCTGCCAGCCCGTTCCAGCGCAGCCATTGGCGCAACGGAGTGACCGCCAGCGCAAAGCAGATAAAGCGGATGGCCCAGTCACCCAGCGAGCGCAGCAGCGCCTCGGCCGGGTTGGCACCTAGGCCATCGCTGGCAGCCAGGTAAAACAGCCAAGCGGCGGGCACCAGGCACAACAGGTGCAGCAGCACACGCTGCACCGACTTGGCAGAAAGACGCGCGGATATGGGCATGGGCAATGATCAGTAGTTCTTGCGCAGATCCATGCCAGCGTAGAGCTGGCCCACCTGGGCTTCGTAGCCGTTGAACAGCAAGGTCTTGTGGCGCTTCGCAAACAGCCCACCTTCACCAATGCGGCGCTCAGTCGCCTGGCTCCAGCGCGGGTGCGGCACATCGGGGTTCACGTTGGAGTAAAAGCCGTACTCATTGCGCGCCGCCTTGTTCCAGGCGGTGCCGGGCTGCTTCTCCACCACGCGAATGGTCACAATGCTCTTGGCACTTTTGAAGCCGTATTTCCAAGGTAGCACCAGGCGCACCGGCGCGCCGTTTTGCGGGGTCAAGGTCTTGCCGTACATACCAAAGGCCAGCAGGCTCAGCGGGTGCATGGCTTCGTCCATGCGCAGGCCCTCGGTGTAGGGCCAGTCAAGCACGCCGCTGTTCAGGCCAGGCATCATCTTGCGGTCGGCCAGGGTCACAAACTCCACATACTTGGCGCTGCCTTGCGGCTCCACCTGTGCCAGCAACTTGGACAGCGAATAGCCCACCCAGGGGATCACCATCGACCAGCCTTCGACACAGCGCAGCCGGTAAATACGCTCTTCCTGGGCGCTGAGCTTGAGCAGTTCTTCAATATCAAAGGTCTTGGGCTTGTTGACCAGGCCTTCGACCCGCACCGTCCAGGGCCGTGTCTGCAAGGTGTGGGCATAGCGCGCCGGGTCGCTTTTGTCGAGGCCGAACTCGTAGTAGTTGTTGTAGGTGCTGGCATCCTGGAAAGAGGTGGGCGTCTCCATCGATATCGCCCCTGGCACGGTAGAGCGAACGGTGCTGATCGGCTGCGTGCCATCGGACTTGGCCGCTTGCGCCCAGGCTCCTCCTGCGGCCAGCGCGGTACCGCCTGCCGCGCCGAATTTGAGCAGGTCGCGGCGGCTCACATACAGATGCTGAGGCGTGATGTCGCTGCTGCTGCCGTGGTCAAAGCCCGCGTTGTTGGTACGTATCAGCATGGGTATCGCTCCTGAAGTGGGTGGATGCAGATGAGGCAGGCCAGCGGGTCTGCCTCGGTTACCTCTAATAGACACCATCTGCAGCGCAAAGATTTCAAGCGCTGCTCAGTATTTGTTAAACAAAAAGTTATAAATGGCCAGCGAGGGGGCCGTCTGTGGGCAGCGCTTCCAAGCGCAGCCCACAGACAAGGCCAGCGCAAGTGGAGCTCACCGCACGGCAAAAGACCATCCCATTCTGAGATGGCTGCAGCGGCCTGCGCTATCGGACAAGCGCTACAAGATACACAACCCGGTTAGGCACGTCTAGGACCTGATGCAAAAGCTGCTTGGTGCAAGCTGGGGGGGCATTCCCGTCCGTTGATAGCGATGCAAGACCAATCATGGCGATCTTCTGGAAGCGGTGTAGCCCATGACAAGCCTGCCGCATAGCCGGGACTGAATGGATCCGCCCTGGCCGTCAATTCCTCATACGTGATGGCTACGAACGGTCGATCCCTGTGAAGGTCTGGATCGGCACAGGACCGCATCTGCGGATCAAAGATGGGAGGCGCCACATGGGGCGGGATGTCCGGGGCTGCGTTGTAATGGCGTGTCACTGCTGGGTGGTCCCAGTCCGTCAGCGGGCTGGCATGGAACCCCTCCTTGAGCGGATCAGCCTCGGGGTTCACGAACAACAGTGGCTGCGAAGCCCTGAACTGCGGCAATACCTCGGGGTTATGAGAAAACTCAAGACCATTGTGAGTGCTTTCTTCCAACGCAGTGAATGGGAAGGATGCGGGTGACTGCTGCGCATTCGGGCTTGGTTCGGCTGAGCGAAACCGCATGCCTGTGTCGACCGTGTCGTTGCGCAACGAGGAGTCCGTCATAGGGGCCACTGCGTGTGCATGGGCGGCAGCGCTTGCCAACAGAATGGCAGTCGTAGTGATGGATCGGATAAACACAGATATGCTCCTGTATAACCAAGACATTTAAAAAATACCCTGATGCTTATCATCAACGGCATTTTAATAATAGGCGATCCATCCTCATCGAACACACAGCATTTGTTGAAAATTGAAATGCGCTCAAACCATTATCCATTCAATCTATAAGCTGCCATTGATCACAACCGAAGACTATCTAATAATGCTACAAAAGCTCTCTATAAATATAATAATTTCCAACATCCCACCAAGCGCCTATCGCTCGAATTGTCTTTCAATTCAACGTGACGACCTTTGCGCAGCCCTCATCACCGCAGCTATTTTTCACAATGGTAAATTCGACGACCAGTAAAATATAAATAGCTTGGTTACTTATAATTTTTTGCATTAGACACCTCCAACAAAGTGGCTAACCAACCACTACAAGGGCTATCCAGCCCCCACGCCAATACACCTAACAATGGGCAGCCATCGATGCCAATGCGCCTTTTAAAGGGCGAAACCATATTCCCAGGCGCAAGCCGGGGCTTGGCGCTGGACCAAGCCCGAGTCGATGCTAAACGCCTATAAAAACGCCGCTCAGAAGTCGTAACGCATACTCGCCGTCACACTTCGCGGTGCGCCCCAGGTGTACTGCACCCGGCCAAAATCGCGCATGCCGGCAAAGTAGCTTTTGTCCAGCGCGTTGCGAACGTTCAAGTTGACGCTGAGCTTCTGGTTGACCTGGTAGCGCGCCATCAGATCCAGCACCCAGAAGGCAGGCTGCAGCAAGGGGCCGGCAGAGGTCTTGCTTTGCCAGCGGGTGGCCGCACCGATGGTGAGGCCGCCCAGCGCTCCGCCCATGCGGTAGGTGCTGCCCAGCTTGAGCTGGTTGCGGGGCAGATAGTTGCTGTTGCTCAGGCTGGTGCTGTTGAGCACATAGCTGCCCTGGGCCTGCCAGCCGGGGGCCAGTTCGCCCGACAGTTCCAGCTCATAGCCGCGCTTGCTGACACCAGAGACCGAGCGGTAGATGGCCGTGCCATCGGGCATGGTTTCGCCCGTGGCGTCGGCCACGTTGTCGGTCTTCATCCAGAAGTAGGCCAGGCTGGCGTTCAGGCGCTTGTCCAGAAACTCGCCCTTGGCGCCAATTTCATAGGTCTGGCCCTCTTCCGGGTCCAAGGTCTTGCCACTGGCATCCAGGGCGCTTTGCGGCTTGAAGATGCTGGCATAGCTGCCGTAGAGCGAGACCTGCTCATGCACATCCACCACCAGCCCCAGGTAAGGGGTGACGACATTGTTCTTCTTGAAGTCGTAGTTCGAGTAGGCGTACGGCGTCAGATCGTACTGCTCGTAGTTGGTGATGCGGGCGCCACCAATCACTTTGACCGGGTCGGCCACATTCAGGCGCACCGCGCCGTAGACCGAGCTGCGCTTGGAGCTGAAATAGCTGTGGTTGTCGACGGGGTAGTTCACGATGTCATCGGGCCGCACAATCGCGCTGCCGCCGTCGCTGTAGTCGAGGCCCAGATTGGTGAAGCGCTTGTTGGCCGAGTAGGTGTCCGAGCTGGTGCGGGCGGTATCGGCGCCCAGCATCAGCTCATGGCTGCGGCCCAGCAGCTCGAATGGGCCACGCAGATCGGCGGCCATGCTGCGGTTGCGGTTGGCATGGTCCTCGGCGCGGCTCAGGTCCACCACCTGGGGCGATGCCGTAAACCAGGAGCCGGTTTCGCCGTACGGCATCTTGGTTTTTTCGGTACTGGCACGCAGCTTGGCCGTCCAGCCGTTGTCAAAACGGTGCTCCAGGCTGGCAAACAAGGTGTCGGTGTCCTGCTCGTAGCCCGACCAGGGCGCGCCGATGTTGAAGGAGCGCGGCTGCAGGCCCAGGAAGTCGCCATTGGCGGCATAGGCCTGGATCATGCTCGTGCTGCCCGCGCCATAGTACTCGCGGTGGCGGTGCACAAAGCCGATGTTGAGCAAGGTATCGCGGCTCAGGTCCAGGTCCAGGGTGCCGTACAAGGTCTGGTTGCTGCGCTTGACGTTGTCACGGAAATCATGGCCATCCGATGCAGCGGCCACCAAGCGGCCGCGCAGGCTGCCACGGTCATTGAGCGGGCCACCCACATCCACATCGGCGCGGTAGTTGTCCCAGCTGCCTACGCCTGCGCCCACACTGGCGCGGAACTCCTGCGTCGGGCGCTTGCGGATCATGTTTACCGTCGCGCCATACTTGCCATCGCCATTGGTCAGGCCCGACGAGCCCTTGAGCACCTCGATGCGGTCGATCTCGGCCATGTCGTCCATGGTGTAGAGCATCTGGGTATTGGCATACCAGCCGCTGGCCATCTGGCGCAGGCCATCGATCTGCAGGTTGACGTTGTCGCCCCGCACCATGATGTTGTTGCCATCGCCCTGGCGGTCCACCGTCACGCCGGGGGTCTGCTCCATCACATCGGTCAAGGTCTGCAGCTTGAAGTCATCCATGCGCTGGCGTGTCATCACGCTGACGGACTGCGGCGTCTGGCGCAGAGTCAGTGCCAGGCCGGTGGCTGTGGCGCTCGGCCCGCGCTGCGTGTAGCTGCCGGTGTCTTCGGTGCGGCCATCCTGCAGCGCATCGGCGGTCACGGTCACGGTCTCCAGGGTCATCGACTGGGGCGTTGTGGGCATGCGCTGCAACGTAAAGCTGCCCGGCTGCGTGCTCACTGCCGTCAAGCCCGTCCCTGTCAGCATGCGCGCCAGCGCCTCTTGCGCCGTCAGATTGCCGCTGACGGCCGCTGCCCGCAAGCTCTGCACCAGCGCATCGTCAAACAGCACCTGCTGCTGGGTTTGCCGGCCAAAGGCCTTGAGCCCCTCAATCAGCGGCTGGGCCGGCAGATTGAAACTCTGGCGCGCCGCCTGTGCAGCGGCTTGCGCCTGGGCTGCGGCGGGCAGCACACTGACACCCGCCATCGCAGCCGCTACCAATACGGCAAGCCATCGTGGCCGCAGCACCGGGGCCTGCGCTTTCCCGCGCACCGCCTTCTTCAACGGGCATCCGCCCTCTTCCCCCGTCAACATCTCGCATCCCATGGCTCTCGCACTCCTGTGTATTCCTGCATCAATGACAACGGCCCTGCCCGGGCAGCTTTCCCGCTCCAGGCCCAAGTGGACAGGCTGGGAGCGGGCGCTTGCACCAGGCGCCGCTGTGGTTTGCGGCCATTGGCTGGGAATAACAAAGCGGAAGGCTTGGATCCGTGGCTGGCAGCCCGTGTGGCGCTCAGATCTCTGGCGTGCACCTTATGAAGAAGCACAAAAGGCCCAAAACATGGAACCCAGGCAAATGAAACAAAATGTTTTTATTGTCGGCGAATGCGCCAGCCACCTTCGGGCAAGCGCTGCACCCGCACATCGGCCACACTCGGCAAGGCGAGCAAGAAACGCTCCGGGTCGGCCAAGGCCAATAGGCCCGAGATGGGGATTGCACGGATCGCCGGTTCCTCCACCTCGACGGGGGCATCGAGGTAACGGGCCAGCTCCTGGGCCACCTGCGCCAGCGGCCGGCGCTGAAAATACACCTGGCCTGTGCGCCATTCGGCCACCTCGTCAGCTTTCACCGCCAACTGCCGGTAGTGGCCGCTGGCCGGCTCCAGCGCCATGGCCATCCCCGCCGTCAGCGTCACCGGCTGCGGACTGCCCGGCACCGTGGAGCGCAGCGCCACCCGCCCCTCTTGCACCTTCACCACCACCTCCGGCGGCGCAGCCCGCACATTGAAGGCCGTGCCTACCACGCGGACCTCGCTGTGCCCGCTGGTCACTGTAAAGGGCTTGTTCGCATCGGGCGCCACTTTGAAGAAGGCCTCGCCCTTGTCCAGCACCGTCTCGCGCCGGTAGGGGTAGTAATGCACCTGCAGGCGGCTGTTGGCGTTCAGCGCCACCTGGCTGCCATCGGGCAAGGCCAGATCGCGCAGCTCGCCGGTGCCAGTCGCAGCCGCCAGGCTGTAGTAAGCCGTGTTGCACCAGTGCTGCCAGCCCATGCCGGCCATCACCAGCAGCAGCAGGGACGCCAGCAAGGCCTGGGCCGGCCAGCCCCAGCGCCAGCCCAGGCTGACACCCTGCGCAGTGGCTTGCCGTGGGCGCTGCACGGCTGCAGCGGCATTGCCCTTCGTATCCGACGCGGTAGGCTGGCCTGCGGCATAAGAAGCTGGAAACATCTGCTGCAGCGCCTGCGCATCCTGCCAGGTCTGTGCGATGCGCGCCAAGGCCTGCGCATGCAGCGCATCCTCGGCCAGCCAGGCATTCAAGGCCCTTTCATCGGCGCCGGTCCAGTCAGGCAGCAGGCGGCGCACATGCCAGTCGCCGGCGGCATGGTTCAGCGCCAGCAGCTGTGCAGGCGTCAGGCTCTGCAACGATCGGGGCGTCTGCGTTGCGCTCATACGGGTGGCTCCTCATCGACAGCGCTCAGCGCCAGTTGCTGGGCTTGCAGCTGCTGCATCTGCTGGGCACTGGCAAATTGCACGCGGGTTTCGCAATAGGCGACGGCACGCGCCAGGTGTTTGACCACCATGCGCATCGAGATGCCCATCTGCTCGGCCGTCTGCTGCACGGTATGGCCTTCGACCCGGTGCAGCACAAAGGCCTGGCGCTGGCGCTCAGGCAGCTCCTGGATGGCTTGGTGCAAACGGTGCAGCCGCTGCTGCTGGGCCGCCTGCTGGTTCACCTCATCGGCACTGCTGTGCAGTTGGGCCTCCATCGCCTGCGGGTGTTCGTCTCCCGATACCCGCTCCAGCCCCCGGGCCTGCGCGCTCTGCTGCCAATCGCGCGCGGCCACGCTTTGCAAGGTCTTGCGCAAATAGGGCTGCTCTTCGTCGGGCTGCAGCACCTTGCCGGTGGCGGCAACCCGTGCAAACACTTCCTGGGTGGCATCCTCCACATCGGCTGCATTGCCAAAATGGCGCCGCAGCATGCGCATCACCGGTGTGCGCCAGCGCTGGTACAGGCTCGCCAGGTGCCCGCCAGCGGGCTCCGGCGCACCCGCCTCGCCATGGGGCAACAGATCAGGCCGCATGGGGCACAAGGCCAGTCCACGCACAGCCGCCCGCACAGCTGCCGCATTCAGCAAACAAATCGCAGATCAAAGAACGGGGCATGGCAGGCAAGAACACAGTCAGCGAACAGGCCAGCAGCGCCAGACCATGGCCCAGCGCGCAGCAAGTTGGAAAAGCAAGGGCAGGCGCACCCTTTCAAGTCCGCCTGCTGAAACGCGCAATGCCGTGGCAAAGCGCGGATGCATTGTACTGAGAAGAATTCTCATTCCCATCAAAATGCGCGCTTTTCAACGGCGCTCAGGCCGCGCCTGCCAAGCCCTCACCTCCTTTATGCCCACCAGTGTTTAGAACTCGTAGCGTGCAGAGAGCGGCGGCGCAGCCAGGCTTGCAGCCAGCCATGGTGCTCCACATACAGCGTGGCCACATCCGGCATGGCCGCTGCTGGGCTGAGGGGCACGGGACTGGTCACAGTCATGGTTGCACACCACAGTCAGGCATTCAGCGCTTAGAAATCCACACTGGCGCTGACCGTGAAGGTGCGCGGGTTGGACAGCACCAGGTAGCCGGTGGAACCGACCGAAGCCCAGAAGTTGCGGTTGGCCGCGTTTTCCACACGGGCACGCAGGGTCACCAGGCGGCCATCGATTTCGGTCAGGTAGCGGGCGCCCAGGTCAAAGCGGGTCCAGCCTGCCACCTGCAAGGTATTGGTCGCATTGGCATAGCTGCTGCCGGTGGCCACGGCACGGCCATCCAGCGTCAGGCCACGCACGCCCGGCACATCCCACTCCAGGCCCAGGTTGCCTTGCTGGCGGGGCACGCCAATCACGCGCTTGCCGGCATTGGGGTTATGGCCATCGGCCAGTTGCTTGGCATCCAGCCAGGTAACACCGCCCAGCACACGCAGGCCGCGTGTGACCTGGCCAAACACATTCAGCTCCAGACCACGGTGGCGGTCCATGCCCTCAGGGCCGTAGACGCCCGAGATGGAATTGCGGAACACGCGCGGCTTGTCGGTGGTGAACCAGGCCAGGCCGGCGCCGATATCGCCACCGTCCCACTTCAGGCCCACTTCCTTTTGCTTGGAGACATAGGGCGCCAGCGCGGCGCCGGCATTGGCCACCGGCAGGCCCGACGACAGCGCCGGTGCGATCTCGCCCGGGGTCAGGCCTTCGATGTAGTTGGCATAGACCGATACCCGCTCTGCCGGCTTGAAGACGACCGCTGCCATCGGGCTGGTGCGGCTCTTGTCCACCCTGGGCGCCGCAATGCCGGTGTTGTAGGCAAAGGTCTGCGTCTCGATGGTCTGGTGGCGCACGCCCACGGTGAGCAGCAGGCGCTCGTCGAACATCGACAGCGTGTCCGACAGCGCCAGGCTCGACAGCTTGATGCGGGCCTGCACGGCCGGGTCGTCCAGATCATTCGAGCTGGCGCCCAAAGGCGGGGCCGCACCGTAGACGGGATCGTACAGGTTGGTGGCCAGTGCGCCAGCTGCGGGCTGCGAGTAGAAAGCGTTCTTGCGCTTGTCCGAGAAGGCTGAGGCGGCCAGCACCAGGCTGTGGCCGATGCTGCCCGTCGTCAGCTTGCCGCGCAGGCCCACTTCGCCGGTGAAGATGTCATCGGCGCGGGTATTGTCAAAGCGCCCTTGGGTGCCGCTGCCGGTGCTGCCGTTGTTCAAGGTCAGGCTGGCGAGCGAATTGCGTTCGCGACCAAAGCGTGCACCGCCGGCCACCCAGGCTGTGAGACGGCTGTTGATGTCGTACTCGGCGCGCACCGAGCCAAAGCTGTCGCGCTCGTTCGAATAGGTCCAGGGCTGGGCAAAGTTGCGGCTGTTGTCAGGAGCGCTGGGCACCTGGGTCACCGCGGCGCCCAGGGTCACATTGGGGCGTGGCGTGGTCAGCTTGTGGCTTTGGTAGCCCACGTCGGCCGACAGGCGCAGATTGCTGGAGCGCCAGTCCATACCCAGGGACACCACGCTCAGATCGACGCCTTCGTCGTCGATCGGTGTGTCGCCCTTGCGCTTGGCCACGTTAAGGCGCAGGCCGGTGGCCTGGTCGGGGCCAAAGCGGCGGCTGATGTCGGCCGCGGCATAGCCTTGCGCGCCGCTGGATCCGCCCACGCTGACCCGCGTCAGCGGCTCGTTCGACGCACGCTTGGGCAGCAGGTTCAAGGCGCCGCCAATGCTGTCACCGGCGGGCGAGGCGCCATTCAAGAAGCCGCTGGCACCGCGCAGCAGCTCCACGCGCTCGAACAGCTCGGCCGACACGTACTGGCGTGGCAGCAGGCCGTAGAGACCGTTGTAGGCAATGCTGTCCGAGCCCAGCACAAAGCCGCGCACAAAATACGATTCCTGGAAGTTGCCAAAACCGCGCGAGACACGCACGGAGGCATCGTTTTGCAGCACATCGCCCACGCTGCGGGCTTGCTGGTCGCGGATCAGATCCTGGGTGTAAGCCGTCGTCGAGAACGGCGTGTTCATGATGTCTTCGGTGCCCAGAATGCCGACACGCCCGCCGCGCGCCACCTGGCCGCCGGCATAGGCCTTGGACAGGCCCTGCGCCGAGGCATCGGCACTGGCGTTGACCGTCACCGTCGGCAAGACAGTATCTCCGCTGGCAGTTGGGGCCGCTGCGGCGGTGGCGGGGTCTGTGTCAGCAGCGCCCTCCTGGGTTTGGGCCAAAGCGGGGGCGCCAGCAAAAGACACCAGCAGAGCAACTGCGCCAGCCACCGGGTGGAGCGCAAAACGGGAAGCAAAAAACATACAGACAACCAGCCAAGAAGCAAATGAGACTGATTATCAATCATCCATCTAAGCGCCCCGGCAAACTGGCGCAAATCAGGGGCTTTGCCAGAGGCAAGTGTTGCCTGCAGGTGACAGCTTGGCGAGGTTGCGCTGCCCTCCCCCAAATGCAAAAGGCCGGATGCGGTGCAGCGCACCCTCCGGCCTTTGTCTGATCGTCTATGCCCGGCAACCAGGCCGGGCAACCGCTATCAGGCGAAATTGCTTTCAGCAAACTTCCAGTTCACCAGCTTGTCGAAGAAGGTTTCGACAAACTTGGGGCGGGCATTGCGGTAGTCGATGTAGTACGCGTGCTCCCACACGTCGACGGTCAGCAGTGCCTTGTCGTCGGTGGTCAGCGGGGTGCCAGCGGCGCCGGTGTTGACGATGTCCACCGAGCCATCAGGCTTCTTGACCAGCCAGGTCCAGCCCGAACCGAAGTTGCCCACGGCCGACGCCTGGAAGGCCTTCTTGAACTCGGCGTAGCTGCCCCACTTCTTGTTGATGGCATCGGCCAGCGCGCCGCTGGGCTCAGCGCCGCCGCCGGGGGTCATGCAGTTCCAGAAGAAGGTGTGGTTCCAGATTTGGGCAGCCTGGTTGTAGATACCACCGGTGGCCTTCTTGATCACGGCTTCCAGTTCCAGGTTCTCGAACTCGGTGCCCTTTTGCAGTTCATTGAGCTTGTCCACGTAGGCCTTGTGGTGCTTGCCGTGGTGGTATTCCAGCGTTTCCTGGCTGTAAGCAGGGGCCAGCGCATCAATCGGGTAGGGCAGTGGTGGCAGAGTGCGTTCCATCGTGGTTTCCTCGTGGTTGGTATAGGTTGCAAAGCCGTCCCGGGCAGTGCTGTCAGGCCATACGCCCGGCGGGAGTCGCAGTGGTCGATTGTAAAAAGGAAAATCGACCCGTTCATGAATACGGGTTCAGCCAGATTACTATGACGACGATAGCATGCGAGCCAGGCCCCACGGCGTCAGAATCCACCGCCAATCGGCTCGGGCCGCGTTGCAAGGCAGCCGCCGCCTCCACCGAGAAGCGCCAGACCCGGCTTAGACCAACAAGCGCTGCGTCGCCACCACGTCCACGCTGCCATCGGCCAGCTCGGCATGCATGGCCTTGCCCGGTGTCGCCTGCGTTACCGAGCTCACCACCTGGCCTTGCATGTCGGTCAGCAAGGCATAGCCCCGAGACAGCACCTGGCGCGGGTTGAGCAGCTCCAGCCGCGCATGCAGCTGCGCCAGGCGCTGCTCGCTGCGCTCCAGATGGCGCGAGGCTGCTGCCGGAAACACGCTGGCCAGATGCTGCACCCGCTTGTCCTGCCCATGCAACTGGGCTTGGGCAGCGCCGTGCAGGCGGCGGCCCAGGCGGTCGAGCATCTGCTGCTGGCCGTGCACCAGTGACGAAGGCCTGCCAATCTGGCGCGCTGCCATGTCCAGGCGCTGCTGCTGGCGGTCCAGGTGGCGCTCGACGCCATCGGCCAGGCGCTGCTCCGCCAGTTGCAGCGCACCCAGCCACACATCGCGCGGCTGGCAGACCAGCTCGGCAGCGGCCGTTGGTGTGGGCGCGCGCAGGTCAGCGCAGAAATCGGCGATCGTGAAGTCGGTCTCATGCCCCACGCCGCTCACCAGTGGCACGGGGCTCTGCACCACCGTGCGGGCCAGCTGCTCATCGTTAAAGGCCCAGAGGTCCTCCAGCGAGCCACCACCGCGCACCAGCAAGATGGTGTCGATGGCGACGGCCGGCGCGTCAATGCTCAGGCGGGCGTCGTAGGCGATCTGGGCTTCCGCCAGGCGGTAGAGCTTGTGCAGCGCCGCCACCATCGACGGCGCAGCCTGCGCGCCCTGCACCAAAGCAGGAACCAGCACCACCGGCAGCTGCGGCACGCGGCGGCGCAACGCGGTCACCACATCATGCAGCGCCGCCGCGCCCAGCGAGGTAACGATACCGATGCCGCGCGGCATCAGCGGCAGCTGCCGCTTGCGCTCGCTGTCAAACAGGCCTTCGGACTCGAGTTGCGCCTTGAGGCGCAGGAACTGCTCGAACAAGGCCCCCTGCCCGGCCCGGCGCATGCCTTCGACAATCAGCTGCAGATCGCCGCGCTGCTCATAGACCCCCAGCTTGCCCACCACCTCGACCAGCTCGCCATCGCGGGGATTGAAGTCCAGTGCCTGCGCGGCGCGGCGAAACATCGCACAGCGCACTTGGCCATTGGCGTCCTTGAGGTTGAAGTAGCAGTGGCCGCTGGCCGCCCGCGAAAATCCACTGAGCTCCCCACGCACCTCCACCGGGTTGAAGCGCGCAGCCAAGGTGTCAGCCACCGCTCGGCACAGCGCGCCCACATCCCAGATACGGGGGCTGGGGGCGGCGTTGGCAGCGGAGCTGGGCGGGTAATGTGTGGTGTCCATGAAAGTGGCCGGCTGGGCGGCAGGCCCGGCTCGGCGGAAATAACGATGGGTAGGTCTGGGTTGCACCGCGGCGCAGCGGGTATGCAGCACACATGGTAGCGGCTGGGCGGTCCGCCACGGGTGCAGCGGGCCGGCCCTTCTCGATCGGATGCCGCCTTTCAGCTATCGAGCGGGCTGCCAATTAGCTGCCAAGACAACCATTGACCGAGGCATTTTTTCCCGTCACAGCAACGACATAGACGCCTTGGCAGCGCCCCAAAATCGCCTTTTCCCACACCTCTGACGGGCAGTAGTCCACAAGAAGGCAGCTCTGTGACAGCGTCATGCATACGTCATACTCTGTAGCACAAAATATTGAACCTACGTACAAGCTTTTGATTTTTCAATATTTTTATCAGCTTATTTTTTAAGCAATCTAAGAAAAACCCCGTAAATTGGGCCATTTTTCCGGCTGATGACACATTACCCACAAAGTTATCCACATTTTTTGTGGATGACTCGGCCATTCCGGCATCCGGGCACTGTGGGTTGGACGCAGCGCCTGGCCCGATTTTAGGCGGACCGGCAGTGGCCTTGGGCCATAATGGCCGCTGAAAAAAGAAAGAGCGGAGAGAGAATCTTGTTTTCCATCATCCAAGCAGCAGGCTGGCCGATCTGGCCCTTGATTGCCTGCTCCATCCTGGCCCTGGCATTGATCGTTGAGCGCTTCGTGGCCCTGAAAGCGGCCAAAGTTGCACCGGCCAACCTGCTCCAGGAGGCCATTTCCGTATCCGCCCATGGTGTGCCCAGCGCCGAAGTCGTGAACCAGCTCGGCCAGAACTCCTCGCTGGGTGAGGTGCTGGCCAGCGGCCTGCGTACCATCACCCTGGAGCCCCGCATCTCTGAAGCCGATCTGCGCGCCACGTTGGAGAGCACCGGCCGCCGGGAAGCCCAAAAGCTCGAGAAATACCTCACCGCGCTGGCCACCATTGCATCGGCTGCGCCCCTGTTGGGCCTGCTGGGCACCGTGATCGGCATGATCGAGATCTTCGGCTCGCAAAGCGGTGGCGGCAACAACCCCAGCATGCTCGCCCACGGCATCTCGATCGCGCTGTACAACACCGCCTTCGGTCTGATGGTGGCCATCCCTGCGCTGATCTTCTGGCGCTACTTCCGCAGCCGTGTCGATGGCTATCTGCTGACACTGGAGCTGTCCGCCGAGCAGTTCCTGCGCCACCTGAACAAGCTGCGCCGCAGCTGACCGCCGGGCAGGAGCCAGCATGAACTTTCGCCCCCGCACCACGACAGAGCCCGAGATCAACCTGATCCCGTTCATTGATGTGCTGCTGGTCGTCCTCATCTTCCTGATGCTCTCGACCACCTACAGCAAATTCACCGAGCTGCAGCTGACCTTGCCCACCGCCAATGCCGAGCAGCTGCGCGACCGGCCCAAGGAAATCATTGTCTCCGTGGCGGCCGACGGGCGCTACGCCGTCGGCAAGGTGGCGCTGGAAGGCAAGACGGTCGCCGACATGGCCGAGGCGCTGCGCAATGCCGCCACCGCCGGCAAGGACAGCGTGATCATCATCAGCGCCGATGCGCTGGCACCGCACCAGTCGGTGGTCTCGGTGATGGAAGCAGCACGCCGCGTCGGCCTGCAACAGATCACCTTCGCCACCCAGACGGCCGCACAGTAAAGCCCAGGCCCCGCGCCTGGGCAGTGCTAGCATGCAGCCTGCATGACCGTCCAGCCCCCTCCCCATCCCGCGCCCTCAGCTGCCACGCGCCCTGGCTCGGCACGCATCACCGACGCATGGCAGCGCAAAGGCCCGCTGGCCATTGCGCTGCTGCCGCTGTCGTGGTGCTATGCCGCGTTGGGCGCGCTGCGCCGCACCCTCTACCGCAGCGGCCTTTGCAAGGCCTACCGCGCGCCGGTGCCGGTGGTGGTGGTGGGCAATGTGATTGCCGGTGGCGCCGGCAAGACGCCCGTCACCCTGCACCTGGTGCAGGCCTTGCAAGCCCAGGGCTGGCGGCCCGCCGTCATCTCGCGCGGCTATGGGCGCGACACCCGCGACGATCCCAACGCCATTGCCGTCCTCCCGGGCAGCAACCCGCGCCAGGTCGGCGACGAGCCTCTGCTGATCGCCCAGCGCAGCGGCGTACCGGTGTATGTGGCTGCACTGCGCGCTACGGCCGCCCAGGCCGCCTTGCAGGCCCACCCTGAGGTGGATGTACTGGTCTGCGACGATGGCCTGCAGCACCTGGCACTGGCCCGCGATGTGGAGATTGCCGTCTTCAACGCCCAAGGCGTGGGCAATGGCTGGCAGCTGCCGGCCGGGCCGCTGCGCGAACCCTGGCCCAGGAGGCTGGACGTTGCGCTCTACGCCGGCCCGCCGCCCCCGCATCTGGCGGCCTCCGGCGCTGCGGCCTGGCCGCTGCAGCGCAGCCTGGCCTGCCATGCCGTGGGGCAGGATGGCCGTCGCCATCGTCTGGCCGATTTGCGTGGCCGCCCGGTGCATGCACTGGCAGCCATTGCCTATCCGCAGGAATTTTTTGCGATGCTGCAAGCCCAGGGCCTGCAGCTGGTACGCAGCGATGCGCTGCCCGACCATGCGCCGCTGGACGACCCGGCATGGCTGGCCAGCCTGGGGTTGGTGGCGGACAGCGCCCCTACAATAGACGCACCGGATGCCCCCGTGCTGCTGTGCACCGAAAAGGATGCGCACAAGCTCTGGTGCATTGCCCCGCATGCGCTGGCCGTTCCTCTGGAGGTCACCATCGACCCCGCCTTTGGCCAGCATGTCGATGCCCTGCTGCGCCCATGCCAGACCGCATCGCCCCCTGTAAAGAAAGACTGATTGCCGCTATGGACCCGAAACTGCTTGAACTGCTGGTGTGCCCTGTCACCAAAGGCCCTTTGCGCTATGACCGTGAACGCCAGGAATTGGTCTCGCGCAGCGCACGCCTGGCCTACCCTGTGCGCGATGGCATACCGATCATGCTGGAGAACGAAGCGCGAACCCTCAGTGATGAGGAAATTGACGCCTTGTCTGCCGCAGATTAAACATCAATGACATTGCGGCCCCATTCCGCGCCGAATCCTGGGCCGCACAGGCAAACCCCAATAGCCGCTTTGTAAAAAACAGACACAATTTGCTGAATTTTTAGGCATCCGCCTTGGAGACCCCGCAGCACAGGCCTGCAGAGTCTGCCTGTCGGACTGCATCCGCCCCATTCAGCAAATTGCCATGCATACCCTCATCCTCAAGAAAACCGACAAAGGCATGGAGGCGCTGCGCGCCCGGGATCCTGTCTTGCCCCACCGCATGCGTCCGGCCTTCATCATGTTCGATGGACACAAGAGCATTGAGCAGGTGATAGCGCTGTCGCCTTCTGCAGGCGGACAGATGCAGGTGCTGGAGGACATCAAACAGCTGCTGCAGCATGGCCTGCTGGAACTGCTGCGCCCCGGTGATGCGGGCCAGCCGCCGTCCAACCCCAGCGACATCATCGACAGCCTGGCTGGACCCGCACCCACGCCACCGCCGGCTGCCGCTGCCGCACCGGTTGCCGCCAGCCATGCAGCCGCTGGCATCAACAACCACAGCGAACGCTATATCAAGGCCTATGCAGCGGCCAGCCAGTTGGTCAGCGGCCTGGGCCTCAAGGGCTTCCGTCTGCAACTGCAGCTGGAAAAAGCCCAGGGCTATGACGGTCTGGTCGCCATCCTGCCCAAGCTGCGCGAGGTGATCGACGCGAAGAAACTGCGCCCCATCGAGGCGATTCTGTTCGGCAGCAACGAAGCCCCTACACCGGTCAAACCGGCGCCCTGAGCCCTGGCACCCTGCCGCCGCAGCCGCAACCCACCCAGATCGCCTGCGCCCGGCCCGCCATGCGGGCTCGCTACAATTCCAGCCGGCTCCACTCTTCTTTCTTTCGCACCATGGCATCCGCACCCGCGCCGTTCACCGTCCTGATTCCTTCGCGCATGGCGTCCTCGCGCCTGCCCAACAAGCCGCTGGTGGACATCGCCGGTCTGCCGATGGTGGTGCGCGTGGCCAAGCGCGCGCTGGAGAGCGCCGCCCAGCGCGTGGTGGTGGCTGCCGATGACAAGCGCATCATCGATGCCTGCAAAAAGCATGGTGTCCAAGCGGTGATGACCTCGCCCAGCCACCCCAGCGGCAGCGACCGCCTGGCCGAGGCCTGCAGCTTGCTGAAGCTCGCCGGCGACGACATCGTGGTCAACGTGCAAGGGGACGAGCCCTTGATCGCGCCAGCGCTGATCGATGCGGTCGCCGCCCTGCTCAGCGAGCGGCCCGAGGCCAGCATGGGCACCGTCGCCCATCCGATGGCCGATCTGGAGTCGCTGCTCAGCCCGAATGTGGTCAAGGTGGTCCTCGATGCCCAAGGCATGGCCAGCTATTTCAGCCGCGCGCCCATCCCGTGGGGCCGTGATTTTGTCAATATGGCTTGGTGGAAGAACCCCGGCACCACCGGCACGCCCGGCTTTGCGCCGCTGCACCATATGGGTATCTACAGCTACCGCGCCCAGTTTTTGCATACCTTCCCCACGCTCAGCCAGGCGCCTACCGAGCAGATCGAGATGCTGGAGCAGCTGCGCGCAATCTGGCATGGCTACCGCATCGCCGTGCATGTGACGCGGCAGATCCCCGGCTCCGGCGTGGACACCCCCGAGGACCTGGTGCGTGTACGACAGCTGCTCGGCGCGGTGATGTAACCCGCGTGCCAGCCATGCACTACCACCGCCCCGACTGCAAGCACACCGTAAGCAAAAAGGCGCAGCATGCCTGTCTTGCGCAGCCGAGACACGGTATTGGTGCCCAGTTCGCTGACAATCCCCTGATGCGTGATATGCTCAAGCCCAGTTTTTTTGCGTAAAAGCGGGCTTCAGTGCCCGCTTTTGCCGTGCAAGTTTTTTATTCTCCAAGGACCGCCATGAAATTAATTCTTTTGGGAGCACCCGGCGCCGGCAAAGGTACGCAAGCTGCCTTCATCTGCCAAAAATACGGTATTCCCCAGATTTCCACCGGCGACATGCTGCGCGCAGCGGTCAAGGCGGGCACGCCGCTGGGCCTGCAGGCCAAGGCCGTGATGGATGCCGGTCAGCTGGTCAGTGACGATCTGATCATCAACCTGGTCAAGGAACGTATCGCCCAGGCCGATTGCGCCAATGGCTTCCTGTTTGACGGTTTCCCCCGCACGATCCCGCAGGCCGACGCGATGAAGGCCGCTGGCGTCAAGCTCGATTACGTGCTGGAAATCGATGTGCCGTTTGAAGCCATCATCGAGCGCATGAGCGGCCGCCGCAGCCATCCCGCATCGGGCCGTACCTACCATGTCAAGTTCAATCCGCCCAAGACCGAAGGCCTGGACGATGTGACTGGCGAGCCCCTGGTGCAGCGCGAAGACGACAAGGAAGAAACCGTCAAGAAGCGCCTGGACGTTTACAGCAGCCAGACCCGCCCCTTGGTCGACTACTACAGCAGCTGGGCTGCACAAGACCCGGCCGCCGCCCCCAAGTACCGCGCGATCAGCGGCATGGGCTCGGTCGAAGAAATCACGCAGCGCGCGATTGCTGCCCTGCAGGCCTGATAAGCAACTCTGCCTCATCTACCAAGCCACTGTCGTGCGACAGTGGCTTTTTTATGCCCGTCTATTTATCGGTAAATAAACCGGTATCTGCCGTTGGCTCCCATGCCCGTACTTAGATTTTGGATCGGGCCTGCACCAGCGCCAGCTGCAGGCTGACCCGGCATTTGTAGGGCGTCAAGGCCACGGCCAGGTCTTTGTCCAGATCGGCCATCCCGGGCAATACCGCATCGCTGATCACGCCATCGCTGCAGCGGCTGCTGCGCCACACCGGCAAACCGTGCTGGCGTGCGCGCGCCATCGCATCCAGCAGCGCCTCATGCACCGTGCCATTGCCGGTGGTCGCCACCACCAAGCCCTCCACACCCTGGGCCTGCAGCGCCTCCAACAGCCCCAGGCGCAGGCCTGCATGGCTGGTGACGATCTCCACCCACGGCCAGGGCGTACTGGCCGGCGCGGGCAAGGCCGCCAGCCAGGCGCTGCCGGTATAGCCGCCCTCCGTATCTGCTGCCTGCGGTGCATAGCCCTGGCGCAGGCGCACGTTCGTGCCATCCACCCAGCCCAGCGGCCCCTGCTCGCCCGATGAAAAGGCCAGCAAGCGGTGCGGGTGCACCTTTTGCAGCCAGCGCGCGCTGTGCAGCTCGCCCCCGCCGGTCACCGCGACCACCTCGCGCAACAGCGGATGGCCGTCCGCATCCAGCGCCGCAGCGGCGGCCACGGCATCCTTGAGATTCTGCGGGCCATCGGGCATCAAGGCATTGGCCGGGCGCATCGCACAGGTCAGCACCACCGGCTTGGCCAGGCGCCCTAAAACGCAATGCAGAAACCAGGCAGTTTCCTCCAAGGTATCCGTTCCGTGGGTGATAACAACACCGCGTACCGCCTCGTCGCGCATCGCTGCATCGCAAGCCTGGAGCAGCGCATGCCAGACCTCGTCGCTCATGTCCTTGCTATCAATTTGCGCGATCTGCATTGCATCCAGCGGGCCCGCCGCGGCGGTCTCGATACCGCTCACCCCCGCCAGCAGGGCCGCGACCGACAGCTGCGCCGCACGGTACTGGCCGGGATTCTCGGCATCATCGGCCATGCCGGCAATGGTGCCGCCGGTGCCGATGATCAAAATTTTTGGCTGCAAAGCTTGCCTCCTGCAAAAAACTGGTTAAAAATACAGGTACTGGATTGATATACAGGTGTTGGAGTGCACGGCAGCTTGGCTGCCACCCGGCACCACAGATCACACGGAGATCTTATGCGAGACCATCCCAAACTCACCGCGCGCCAACAAGAAATTCTGGACCTGATCCAGACGGCCATCTCGCGCACCGGCGCCCCGCCAACGCGCGCCGAAATCGCCAGCAAGCTGGGCTTCAAATCGGCCAATTCGGCAGAAGACCACCTCAAGGCGCTGGCACGCAAGGGTGTGATCGAGCTGGTCAGCGGTACCTCCCGGGGGATTCGCCTGCAAAGTGATACCGTGCGCTCCATCAATGCCGCACGCGGCACGCGCTTTTCGTCGCCGCTGGCAGGCGTGTCCAACGCCACCGCCGGCCTGGGCCGCGTGGTGCAAGAGCTCGCCCAGCTGGCCCTGCCGCTGATTGGCCGCGTGTCAGCGGGCTCGCCCATCCTGGCGCAAGAGCATGTCGATCAGACCTATACCGTTGAAGGTGGCCTGTTCCAGCAGCAGCCCGATTACCTGCTGAAGGTACGCGGCATGTCGATGCGCGATGTCGGCATCATCGATGGCGATCTGCTGGCCGTCAAAGCCACCCGCGAGGCCCGCAATGGCCAGATCATCGTCGCGCGTCTGGGCGATGACGTCACCGTCAAGCGCCTGCAGCGCACCAAGGATGGCATCGAGCTGCTGGCCGAAAACCCGGATTACCTGCCCATCGTCGTGCAGCCGGGCGAGCCCTTCGAGATCGAAGGCATTGCCGTCGGGTTGATTCGCAACACGATGCTGAACTAAGTCAAGCGGCCCTGTCGGCCCCTCCCTTTCTGCGCAACCCCAGGTAGCGGGCGTTGTGGGCACCCGGCCCACAACCCTGGGGAATGCGCTCGCCTTGCGCAATCCTGCTGTCATCCGTACACCAAGGAGTCTCCCATGCTCGTAGCAGATGCATTGCGTGCGCTTGCGCCCTTTTCCCTCGTCGCTGGCCTGCCCTGGTTCCAGTCCATCCAACGTGCCATCGTGCGCAGCAGCCGCCGCCGTCCAGGCCATGGCGCCGCCAACGATGGCCAGCTTGCGGCCCAGGTGCATTGCTTTGCCGCCGCCTCCAGCGCCGCTGCGCAGCGTGGTGCCGTGCAGCAACTGAGCCTGCTCGATGGCCCCAGCATTCCGCCTGGCGTGGACGGCCCTGCTGAAGAGACACCCGCACAGCGCCCCATCGACCGCATTCGCCTGCCGCGCAAACCCGCAGCGCGCCGCCGCCTCTCGGTCGGTGCACCGTCTCACACCCGCCCGTTCTTGTCGGTACAGCGCTGCAGCGCCCAGGCCGCCAACGATGCCCCCGTCAAGATGTACTGGGCGCAACCGGCCAGCCTGCACCGCCAAAAGGGCATGCGCTGGGCCATGTCGGGCAGCATGGCCGATATCTGTGCCGAGCTTGAACGCCTGGAGCGGCTGGAGCATCTGCACGCGGTCTAAGCCAGTGCCAATCCGGGCCGGTGCGTTGTAGCCAGCCTGCTGGCAGCTGCATGCCTGCTGTCACGAGGGGTGGACAGCAGCGGAATCGCTACGCTGGGTTGACGCAGACGCTGAACGTACCGGGCGTTACCGCCATGCCGGGCACGCGCCAAACCGGCACCTTCAGCGCTCTGCCTTCAGCCCGCTGCCCGCTGCTCATGGCCACTAAGCCGTGGCTGCCGCCGCACTGCCAGTGGCTTCTTCTTTTCTATCTTTCGCTCAGCGTGCGGCCGCAGCAGCCTCCAGCGCCAGCTGTTTGAAAGGCGCCAGCTGCTCGCGCAGGGCATCCCTCGCGCCATCCACTGCAGCAGCCACCGCATCGGGCCCCAACACCAGACCTTGCAGCAACACAAAATGCACATTGCGGATGCCGATGGAGGCCAGCGCATAACGCAAATAAGGCGTCAGAAAGTCCTCCTGACGCGCTTTTGGACCTGCATGGAAGCCGCCTGAACTGACCAACACCAAGGTGGGCCGGTCCTTCATCAGGCCGATCTTGCCTTCCGGCGTCGACGCAAAGCTGCGGTGGATACGGATCACCTGGTCCAGCCAGAGCTTGAGCGTGGCCGGCACCGCAAAGTTGTGCATGGGGGTCAGAATCATCAGCAGATCGCTGTCTTCCAGCTCTTTGATCAGCGTTTCCGACCAGGCCAGCGCGGGTGCGTCTGCGCTCGCGTTCGAGGTGATCGCCAGCGCATAGTCGCGGCTGATCGGCGGTATCGGTGTCGCGACCAAGTCGCGCTCAAACAACGGCTGCTGCGCAAGGCCCAGCTCTGCCAGCATGTCGGTTGCCAGTTGGTAGGCGTGGCTGGCCTGGCCGTGTGGGCCACAGTTCAAGAGCAAGGTACGGGTCATCGTTTGTCCAATCGTTTGAGTAGTCAGGCCAAGGTGGGCAGCATCCGCACAGTTCTACGGCATCACATCGCCCGGGATTTGCACACCCAGGCGGCGAGCGTGGTTCGGCCCAGGCGTGCTGGCCCCACCGGAACCAGGCAGCCATCGTCCAGCAGCGCGCCCCGGTAAGGCACATCGGCATCGCCCAGCACCATGCGAGGATCGCCTTGCAAGCGCAGGTATTGCTGCACCCACTCGGCCATCGCCATCTTCTGCGGGCCGGCCACGTCCATGCAGCCCGCCAAGGGCTGCGCCAGCGCGGCATCGGCCACCAGCATCGCCAAATCCTCTGCCGCCACCGGCTGCACCGGGGCCACCGGTATCGCCAGCACCGTATCGGCTACGCTGTCGTGCGCCAGCTGCGCCAGGCTTTCGTACAAGGGTGCTGCACGCAGCACGGTACAGGGGGTGTTGCCTGCCAGGACCAGCTGTTCCCGCAACGCGATCGCCTGGTAGTAGCCGCTGCCTTGCAATCGCTGCACACCCAAGGCCGACAGCGCAATATGGTGCGCAACCGCTGCAGCAGCGATGGCGGCATTCAGCTGCCGGCATGCGCGCGCCCAGCCCTCCAGCGCATCGGCCGTATGCACCTCAGGCGGCTCGCGCACATCGATCAGCACCTCGGCACCATGCAGCGCAGCCGGCAGTTGGGGGCCCGCATCGGCGAGCACCGGGTAACCCAGCTGCCTCAGATTGCCGACCACGCGCTTGCCCAGCGGGTTGCAGCCGCCCAGCACCAGGACTTTCATAAGCCGCGTTGCACCACACCGGGGGCTTGCCCGTTAAACGGGCATCTTGCGGAAGGCAATCGCAAAGCGGTTCCAGCTGTTGATCGATGTGATCACAGCGGTCAGCTCCATCAGCTCGGCATCGCTGAAGTGGGGGCGCACGGCTTCCCAGGCGGCATCGGGCACATGGTCGTGCGCTACAAGGGTCAGTGCCTCGGTCCACGCCAGCGCAGCGCGCTCACGGTCGCTGAAGAACGGGGTCTCACGCCAGGCGGCGACAGTGGCCAGACGACGGCTGGATTCACCGGCCTTCATCGCATCGGTCACATGCATGTCCAGGCAGAAGGCACAGCCATTGATCTGCGAGGCGCGCAGGCGCACCAGTTCCTTGAGCAGAATGTCCAGGCTGCCTTTGGCAATCTGGTTTTCCACGCCCAGCAGCGCTTTCATGATGGCGGGGTCAGCGGTGTAGAAGTCGAGTCGGGTTTGCATATCTATCTCCATCCAGGGTTGCGTCGGTGAATTCCGTTGCTGGCAGCCAGTATGCGATGGTCTTGGCCAAGCCAAAAGAGCCAAGAAATGCAAAAATGACTAGGCCAAGATAGGAATACCTGGATGCCCGACCCCACCCTCCCCGTAAACGCGCTGCAGCTGCAGGTAGACCGCAGCCTGCAGCTGCCCATGTACCTGCAGATCTGCCAGCGCTTCAAGACCGCCATTGCGCAAGGCCATCTGCGCGCGGGCGACCGGGTGCCGGCGTCGCGGGCGTTGGCGGCCGAGCTGAACCTGTCGCGCGGCACCGTCGATCTGGCCTACCGCATCCTGGCCGATGAAGGCTATTTCCAGGTTCGCGGGGCAGCGGGCACGGTCATATCACCGGGCCTGCCCCGCGCCGCGTCCGCAATGGCGCCGCAAGCCATTGCCCAGCCACCGGCCACCCACATCGTCGACTACGATGGCCTGCAGCCCCGGCCGCTGCAGCTGGGGCTGCCGGCGATCGATGCCTTTCCGCGCAAGGTCTGGAACCGGCTGGTCACCCACCGCCTGCGCAGCAGCGAGCCCTTCCGTCTGGCCTACCCCAACCCGCAAGGCGATGAGGAACTGCGCCAGCGCATTGCGGCCTACCTGGCGGTCTCGCGTGGCGTCACCTGCGTGCCCGAGCAGGTATTTGTCACCACCGGCCTGCGCAATACCTTGGAGCTGAGCCTGCGCAGCCTCGCCAGCCCCGGCGATGCGTTCTGGTTTGAGGACCCGGGCTATATCCTGGCCCGTCCGTTTTTACAGAATGCCTCGGTGCAGATCGTGCCGGTGCCGGTCGATGCCCAGGGCATGCAGGTGGAAGTTGGCCGGCAGCGGAGCCCTTACGCCCGGTTTGCGATGGTGACACCGTCGCACCAAAGCCCGCTGGGCGTGACCCTGTCGCTGGAGCGGCGCATGGCGCTGCTGGACTGGGCGCGGGAGGCCGGCAGCTGGATCATCGAAGACGACTACGACAGCGAGTTCCGCTACCAGGGCCGGCCCCTGCCCGCCCTCAAAAGCCTGGACCGGCAGGACCGCGTGATCTACGCCGGCACCTTCAGCAAGGTGATGTTTCCGGGCCTGCGCCTGGCCTACGCGGTGGTGCCGCTGGAGGTGGTGCCACGCTTTCAGGCTGTCAGCTCCAACCTCAATGCCGGCTGCCCCTATCTGCTGCAGGCCAGCGTGGCCGATTTCATGGCCCAGGGCCACTTTGCGCGCCACCTCAAGAAGATGCGGCTGCTGTACGCCGAGCGCCGCGAGGTGGCACAGCGCAGTTTTCAGCAGGTGCTGGGCGATCGCCTGCGCATTGACTTGCAGCCCGGCGGTCTGCATTTGCTCGGGCAGATTCGGGACGGCGACAACGACAGCCTGGTGGCCCAGCGCGCCCGCGCGCAAGGCCTGGCCACGCATCCGCTGTCGCGCTGGTATATCGATGCCGCGCCCCGCCAAGGCCTGCTGATGGGCTTTGCCAATATCACCAGCGAGGCGCAGGCCTTGCAGCTGGCCCGGCAGATCCAACAAGCCTTCGGCTAGCGGACGAACGGCGTGTTAGCCCTTGAACTCCGGCGTACGCTTGTCGAGGAAGGCGCTCACGGCCTCACGGTGGTCGGCCGTCTGGTGCGCCAGCGCCTGGTAGGCAGCCGACAGTTCCAGCAAAGAAGCCAGGCTCTGGTGCATGCCTTCGCGCATCAGTTTCTTGGTCATGCGGGTGACCTGGGGCGGGTTGGCGGCAATCTCGCTGGCCAGTGCATTGGCGGCGTTCAGCAGTTCCTCGGGCGGCACCACCTGCGACACCAGACCCCACTGCAACGCGGTGGCAGCGTCGATCATGCGGCCGGTCAGCGACAGCTCGGCCGCGCGCGCCATGCCAATCACCCGGGGCAGCAGCCAGGCACCGCCGTCGCCGGGGATGATGCCCATCTTGACAAAGCTCTCGGCAAACCTGGCCTTGTCCGAGGCCACACGCAGATCGCACATGCACGCCAGGTCCAGGCCCGCACCGACGGCCGCGCCATTGATGGCGGCGATGGTGGGTACTTCCAGGTTGAACAGCGCCAGCGGCAGGCGCTGGATGCCACGGCGGTAGTCATCGCGGATGCGCATGCCATCGACATCGCCAAAGGACTGCTGCTGCATGGTCTTGATGTCGCCGCCCGACGAGAACGCGGGGCCCTCGCCCGTCAGGATCACCGCGCGCACACTGCTGTCGGCCGCAATCCGCTCGCAGGCGGCCAGGATCTCGGCCACCGCCGTGTTGCCGGTCAGCGGGTTGCGGCGCTCGGGCTGGCACATCGTCAGGGTGACGACATGGCCTTGCTGTTCGTAGTTCAAAAATGCAGTCATGGAAAGGGCTCCTGGTTCCGGTAGGTCTCGATGCAGTCAGCGCTGTGCGCCTCACGGGCCAGCATACGGGTAAAGGCCACATGCGACTGCATATCAGCTGAGTGCAATTTGGTATTGGACGCTGCCCAAAAACGGCCCTAGCCTGCATGGATGCTGGGGCAGGCAGCCCCCCACATGCCCATAACTAGATGCTGCCTAGGAGACAGTTGATGCCCGTATCCCGACGCCAGTTCCACCACCGTCTTGTGCGATGGGGCGCAGCCGCCAGCCTGGCCAGCCCCTGGCTGGCGCGCGGGGCCGATGCCCCCTTGCGCTGGGTCGTGCCCTACCCCGCAGGCGGTGCAGCCGACCAGATCACGCGCATCGTCGCCCAGGATGTGGGCCAGAGCAGCGGGCAACCCATCGTCATCGAGAACAAGGCCGGCGCCGCCGGCATGATTGCCGCCGAGACCGCACTGCGCGCACCCGCCGACGGGCTCACCTTCTTTGTCGGATCCAATGCGCCGCTGGTCATCAACAGCGCCATCTACGCCAAGATGGGCTACGACCCGGTCAAGGATTTTGTGCCCGTCGCGGGCCTGGGCAAGGCGCCTTTGCTGCTGGTCACCCGCAAGGACCTGGGCGCCAGCGATCTGCGCGCACTGATCGCGCTGGCCCAGCAGGCACAGCGCCAGGGCAAGACGCTCAGCATGGGATCAGCGGGCAGCGGCAACATCACCCATCTCGCAGGCGAATACGCCAGCGAGCGCATGGGTTTCCAGGTCACCCATGTGCCGTTCTCCGGCAGCGCGCCGGCCATCACCAGCATGATGGGCGGCAATGTGGACATCATGTTCGACGCGCTGCCCTCGTGCATGCAGCAGGCGATGGGCGGGCGCATTGTGCCGCTGGCGCTGCTGGACAAGCAGCGTTTTGCAGCGCTGCCCCAGGTGCCCACGCTGGCCGAGCTGGGTTTTGGCGACACCGAGGCCAGCGCCTGGTTTGGCGTGGTGGCCCGCAGCGGCACACCGGCCGACGCGGTGGCGCGCATAGCCCGCGCCATCCACCAGTCCCTCGCCAAGCCTGAGGTGCAGGAGCGCCTGCGTCGCATAGGTGCGCAGCCGATGGCGGGCAGCACCGCAGAATGGGGGCAGTTCGTGGCCTCGGAGCGCGAACGCTGGATACCGGTGGCCCAGAAACTGGGCATCCGTGCCGAATAGCCCCCGCTCCCGCCGCTGGCCCGCCTTACCGCTTTATTTTGAAAACCGACTGATATGACCGCCCTGACCCTGAGCATGCATGGCACCACCGCCGTGCTGACGATGAACCGCCCCCAGGCCCGCAACGCGCTCGACGAGCAGATGCGCGAAGATTTCACCCGCCTCATCCCGCAGGTGCGCGATGACCGCGCCATCAAGGCGGTGGTGCTGACAGGTGCCGGCGGCCATTTCTGCGCCGGTGGCGACATCAAGAGCATGCAGGCCACTGTCGCCGGCAAGCAGGATGTGTTTGACAGCCGCAACCGCATGCTGGGCCTGCACCGCTGGTTTGATGAGTTGCTGGACATGGAAAAGCCCGTCATCACCGCCGTGCAAGGCAGCGCCTTTGGCGCCGGCCTGTCGCTGGCGCTGGCTGGTGATTTTGTGCTGGCGGCGCCCTCTGCCAAGTTCTGCTGCGTGTTTGCCAAGATCGGCTTTGTGCCTGACCTGGCCGGCATGTACTTGCTGCCGCGCCTGGTGGGCCTGCAGGCAGCCAAGGAGCTGGCCTTTACCGCCCGCGTCGTAGCCGCCCCCGAGGCCCAGCAGATGGGCATGGTCTACAAGATCGGCAGCGAAGACGTGCTGGCCGACGCGCTGGCCTTTGCCGAGCGCTTTGCCAGCGCACCGACCGAGGCCATGGGCTACACCAAACGCGTGATGAACCGCGCGTTTGAGACCCAGCGCGACGAGATCTACCAGCAAGAAGCACTGGCCCAGACGCTGTGCCGCGAAAGCGCCTTCCACCAGGAGGCCATTGCCCGCTTTGTCGGCAAGCAGCCGCCGCTGTTCCAGTGGCAGGATTGAGCGCAGCCTGAGGCCGCACCAGCAAGCCGCCCCAACGTGGCTGGCTGGTAAGCCGCCTCAGTACTTCACATTGACAATCGTCGCCTGCAGCAGCGCCACTACCTTGGGCGCCGCTGCAGCATCTGCGCCATAGGCCAGCACCTCGCCGCTGCACACCGTCAGCAGCTTGCCGGCATTCACCACCTTGCCGATGGCGACAAAGCGCTCGCCAATCGCCGGGCGCATCAGGTTGATCTTGAACTCGGCCGTGACCACCTCATAGCCCTCGGCAGCCACCGTCAGTGCTGCATAGCCCGCTGCGCTGTCCACTACACTGCTGACGGCGCCAGCATGCAAAAAACCATGCTGCTGCGACAGCGCCTTTTGGTAGGGCAGCACAATCTGCACCTCCCCCGGCTGCACGGACACCAGGCTCGCGCCCAGGGTCTGCATCAGCCCTTGGGCATGGAAGCTGGTGGAAATGCGTTCAAACAGGTCGTTCATGGTCGTATGCCTTGTGGCGAAGCCTCGATAGCGATCAGCCAATCTAGCATGCAGCGCAGCGCGTGGCATGGCCCCGCGTCCTGCACATGACAGCTGCCTTTGCCACTATGCTTGCGGCCATGGACAGCGCCCAACTCCTGATCGTCTACCACAGCCACACCGACGGCAGCCGCCAGATGGCCGAAGCCGCCCGCGCCGCCGCTGCCAGCCAGGCAGGGGTAGAAGTGCGCCTGCTCTGCGCACCCGATGCCGGGCCTGATGATGTGTTGGCCGCCAGCGGCTACCTGTTTGCCTGCCCCGAGAACCTGGCCGCGATGAGCGGGCTGATGAAGGACTTTTTTGACCGCTGCTACTACCCGGCGCTCGACCGCATCCAGGGCCGCCCCTATGCATGCTTGATTTGCGCTGGTAGCGATGGCAGCAACGCGGCACGCCAAATCGCCCGCATCGCCACAGGCTGGCGGCTCAAGCCCATCGCGGAGCCGCTGGTGGTGTGCACCCATGCCCAAACGCCCGAGGCCATTGCAGCGGCCAAGCAGATTGGCGCAGACGATCTGCAGCGCTGCCGCGAGCTGGGCGAAGCCATGGCCGCAGGCATCAGCATGGGTATTTTTTAAAGCTGGCCCGCATCCCCAGCCCGGGCGGCTTGGCGCGTACCATAGCGCATCCCCACACCACAATATGCCGCCCCCGATGCTCTACATCATTCTCAAAACCGTGCACCTGCTGTCCATCATCGTCTGGCTGGGCGGCATGGCCTTTGCGCATTTCTTTCTGCGCCCCGCCCTGCAACAGCTGGAGCCGCCCCAGCGCCTGGTGCTGATGCGCGATGTGCTCCAACGCTTTTTTGCGGTGGTGCTGGTCATCATCGCGGCCGTGCTGCTGTCAGGCATCGGCATGATGGGCCTGGTTCATAAGATGGCTGCGCAGGCCGGTGCCAAGTTCAACATGCCCGTCTCCTGGATGGTGATGGCCGTGCTGGGCTTGGCAATGATGGCCGTCTTTGGCCACATCCGTTTTGCGCTGTTCAAGCGGCTGGACCAGGCCGTCAATGCCAAGGACTGGCCGGCAGGCGGCAAGGCGCTGGGCCAGATCCGCCAGCTCGTCGCGCTGAACCTGGCGCTGGGCACGGTGATTGTGCTTTTTCTGCGCGTCCCGCTGTAAGGACTCCAAGCCGCAGCGCCGCCACCGGATTCTGCCCGGCAGCTGCGCTGGCCTGCATCAGAACTTCATATCCCCTCGCAGCCACAGAGTGCGCCCCGGCTCGTTGATGCGCACCCCGCCAGGGAAGCCAAAGCCCGCATTGCCAGCCAGGTTCAGGTGCTCGGCATAGGTCTTGCCAAAGACATTGTCGATACCGGCAGTCAGGCGCAGCTGCTCGCTGACCTTGTAGCCGGCATGGAGCGACAGCACCCCGAAACCGGCACTGGGCCCCAGATCCTGGCCGACGACATTGCCCTGGCCGCTGGCATAGCGGTGCTGTGCGGCAACCAGGCGCCACAGTGCGCCAGCGCTCCAGGGGCCTTGTCGGTAGTCCAGGCCCAGCTTGGCCTCCAGCGGCGGCACCTGCGGCAGCGGTTTGCCATCGCTGCGGTTGCGGGCCCAGCTGTAGGCCATCGTGGCCTGGGCGGTCAAGCCGGGAGTCAGCTGGTAGCTGCCACCCAGCTCGGCACCGGCGGTGCGCGCCTGCACATTGCGCACGTTGGAGGCCATGCCCACATAGTCAAACAGCAGATAGTCCTGCACCTGGCCGACATAGGCGGAGGTCCAGAGCTGCCAGCCCGCGCCCTTCCAGCTTGCGCCCACATCGATCTGCGTGGTTTTCTCCGGCCGCAGGCGGTTGAAGGCATCGCCCTGGTCTGCGGCGCTGTTACTGGGCGATATCAGCTCCCAGTAATCCGGAAAGCGCTGCACATGGCCAATGCCGGCATAGAGCGTGCTGCCATCGGCGCGGGCGCGCTCCCAGCGCAAAAAGCCGCTGGGCATGGCGCTGCGTTCGCGGTGGTTGCTGGCCGTGGCGGCCATGCTGCCCTCCATGCCAGCCATGGCCTGCATGCCCCCCATACCGCCCATATCGCCCATGCCATCCATGCTGCCCATGCCACTGCCGCTGGGGTAGCGCCAGGCCTGTGCCCGGTCCAGCCGCAGGCCGGCCACCAGTTTGTCCTCGCTGCCCAGGTGCTGCGTGGCCTGCGCAAACAGACCCTGGTTGCTGAACTTGGCATCCCGCGCCCACGGCTTGTTGCGGTAGGACTGCATCTCCGTGCCCGACCGGCTGTCGTGCGGGCTGCCCATCGCATCGACGCCCAGCACCGCTTCGGTGTGCGGCCCCAGTTGCCATGTCGTTGCCACCCGCATGCCGGTGGTGGTGCGCCGCACATTGGCCGCCATCGGCATCGACATGCCCCCCTCCGGCACAAAGGGCCGCAGGCTGAAGTTGTCCATCACATGGTCGGCGCGGTGGTAGTACAGCTGCGCTTCCAGCTTGGTCAATCGCTCGCTCAGGTTCTTTTTCTCCAGGCGCAGGCCATAGCTTTCGCGCTTGAACTGGGTGCCATCCATGCCCCGGCCGCCATAGCGCGCCTCGCCATCGCCCTGTCCCGCACTCAGCTCCAGCAAGGTGTTGGCATCGGGCGTCCAGCCTATCGCCACATCGGTGTTCCATTTGTCCCAGTGCGAAGGCACGCGCTGGCCATCGCCGTCGCGGTAGTCCTTGCTTTGCGAATGGTTGGCGGTGAGGCGAACGTAGTACTCGGCATTGCCGGCCAGCAGGTCGATGTTCTGGTCGCTGCGCGCGGCCGTGCCGCCTTGCAGGCTGGCAGACAGGCGCACCTGTCCGCTTTCCAACGCCGGCCTTTCGCGGTCAAAGCGCACCACCCCGGCCGATGCACCCGGCCCCGAGATCACCGTCTGCGGGCCCTTGACCACCGTCAGCACATCGTAGGTCTCGGGCGATATATAGGAGCTGGGCGAATCCATGCGCGCCGGGCATGCGCCCAGCAAGGTCTGCCCATTGGTCAGGATCGGCAGACGCGAGCCAAACTGGCCCCGGAACACCGGGTCGCTGTTGGAGCCCCCACTGCGGATCGCCGAAAAGCCGGGAATGCTTTTGAGGTAGTCGGCCGCATCACTGGCCGGCACCGGTTGGCGCGGCTGCTTGGGATCGGCCACCACCTGCAGCGGCGAATGCTCGTGCACCGCTGTCACCACGGTCTCCTGCAGGCTGATTTCAGGCGCGCTGGCCGCAGCAAGCACCGGGGCATCGGCCGTATCCGGCGTCTGCGCCCAGGCAGCACTGCTGGCCAGCATCAGTACGGATAGCGCCATCTGCGGTCGCTGCAAACGGGCGCGCGGCGGGGCAGGCAGGCGCAGATTGGGCGCTGCCTCTAAAAAGTAGGAAGTCATCAATGTCTCTCGCAGCAAGCGCTGCAGGCGCAGCGGCTTGCATCAATGGGGGGTGCGGGCGCTCGCAGCCATGCCCAGGCCCAGCCGGCCGCAGCCAAGGCGGCCAAAGCAGGCATCACAAGCAGGACGACGAGGCCCATGGGCCGCAGAGGCTGCAGGACGGCCCTCCGCACGCAAAGCGCAGAGCTGGCAGCAGCATCACTGCGGCATCAACACTTAGACGAGGACGGCTGGTGGTCCGCGCGCAGGCAGCGGCGCGCCCGGCGCGTGGAGGCTGTGCGCTGTCTGGGCCTGCCACTGGTGGTGGAAGGCAGGGGCCGCTGGCCGGTGCACATCGGCGGCAAAGGCCTGCGGCAGCGCCATGGCTATGCAAAGCACGCAATCGGCGCCATGGGCACTGTGCGCGCTGTGGTCGGCATGGTTTACGCTGCTATCGGCCAGGAGATCTTCGGAGGTCTGGTGATCGGCATGGGCCAGCGCCAGATCCAGCGCCGGTGCATTGACGCTGCAAACATCGGCCGCCAGCGCCGCGGCCATTGGCTGTGCCAGCACACGCACCTGCACACCTGCCACCGATGCCACGAGCAGCAGCAACGCAAAAACCGCCGTGATCACGGCGGAAAAGCGAGGGCGGCTGCGCAGGCGTTGGAGCATGGTCAGGCAGCAGTGTAGGTGAGATCCAAAGTAGAACTTTCAGAATTTATTAAATTATCAGTTCAATCAAAAAGGGGCCAGGTTGGGCAAAGCTGGCCTGCATCAGCCTGGCGCACTCTTCCATGCTGGTGGCCCGCGCCGCTTCCACGCCCATGCCTTCGGCCAGTTTCACCCAGCCGATCGATGGGTTGCCCAGGTCCAGCATCTGCATGGCGGTGGCGCCCGGCGTGGCGCCCACGCCCTTGTATTCGCCAATCAGGATGTTGTAGCGGCTGTTGTTCAGCACGATGGTGGTGACAGGCAGCTGCTCGCGCGCCTGCGTCCACAGCGACTGCAGCGAATACATCGCCGAGCCATCGGCCTGCAGGTTGATCACCCGGCGCTGTTTGCCCGCGCCAATGGCGGCGCCCGTCGCGACCGGCATGCCATCCCCAATCGCCCCGCCCGCCAGGTGCAGCCAGTCATGCGCTGGCGCGGCATGGGTGTGCGGGTAAAAGCCCCGGCCGTACGAGATGCTCTCGTCCGAGACGATGGCGCCCTCGGGCATCAGTGCCGCCACGGTGCGGGCCAGCCCCTCGGGCGTGGGCGCGCCGGTGGCCGCTTCGGGCCGGGGGCCCGCATCGGGTATGGCAGCCTGCGGCGCCTGCAGTGCATCGGCCAGGGCCTGCAGTGCCGTCAGCGGCTCCTGCTCAGGGCGCGTCAACACATGCAGCTGCGCGCTGTCCGGGTACTGGGTGGACGGCAGGCCGGGGTAGGCAAAAAAGCCCACGGGCGGCTTGGCGCCCACCAGGATGATGTGCTCAAACCGGGCCAGGGTCTTGATCGCGGCCTCCATGCCATAGGGCACGCGCTCCAGCGCCATGCGGCCCCGGCCACGCTGCAGGTGCGATGCGCCGTACTCGGCCAGCACGGCCGCGCCGCTGGCCTGCGCCAGCCGCCACACCAGCGCCTGGGCCGGCGCAAACACCGCCGCGCCCGATAGCAAAATCAAGGCCTTGCCGCCGGCCTGGCGCAGCACCTTGGCCACGTTATCAACCGCATGGCCATCCACCGCTGGCGGCGTGGGCACCGCAAGCGGCTGCGCCACCACACCGCCCTCATCCCACGAGACATTGGCCGGCAGAATCAGGCTGGCGATCTGGCCGGGGAAAGTCGAGGCGGCACGCACCGCCATCGCCGCGTCCTGACCCAGGTCCGCACTGTGGGTGCTGGTATGCACCCAGCCCGATACCGCGCGGGCCAGGCCATCGGTGTCGGCCGTCAGCGGCGCATCAAAAGGCCGGTGGTAGGTGGCCTGGTCGCCGACGATATTGACGATGCCACTGCGCGCGCGCCGGGCGTTGTGCAGGTTGGCCAAGCCATTGGCCAGGCCCGGGCCGCAGTGCAGCAACGTGCAAGCGGGCTTGCGCGCGATGCGGTAATAGCCATCGGCCATGCCGGTGACCACGTTTTCCTGCAGTCCCAGCACGCAGCGCATGCCGGGTATCTGGTCCAAAGCTGCTACAAAGTGCATCTCGCTGGTGCCAGGATTTGCAAAGCAGGTGTCCACACCTGCAGCTAGCAAGGTCTTGACCAGACTGTGTGCGCCATTCATCTCGGTGTCCTTCGGGGTTGCCTATCACTGCGCGACACCTTAGCCGCAATGGTGCGAAAACCGGGTCACCAAGATGAAAGCGCGCAGCGCGGGCAACGCGGCAGCGCGCGGCAATAGCGCGCTGGCACAGGCACCGCACAGGGTTTTGCATTCAGGTTTTATGTAGGCCAATTCTCAAACGCTGTTACGGCATTGGATGGCGGCGTAGGCCCTGGCTGCGCTGCACAGTGGTGCCTTCACAGGAATGGGCCGCGCAGTCCGGACTGCGCTGGCCGATTCCGGGCTGCATGATGGGGTTCCGAAACTCCATCAGCCCCTCATCCGCTATGCCGCATCTGAATACCAAGTGTTACCACTAGCGCGCCCGCAGCGCCTAGGATGGCCCGATGCACAACCACACCAAGGAAACCCGCATGCACCGTATGTCCCGCCACGCCCTGCTGTCCACCGCCCTGGCCTGCGCCGCTTTTGCGGCCCAGGCCCAAAGCACGCCCGAGGCGTCCAGCGCACCTGCGCCTTCGGCCGCAGCCAGCAGCGAGGCTGCACCGCAGGCCCCTGCGCCCAACCCGGCAGCAGAGAAAGCCCTGGCCCAGCGTTTCCAAGCGCTGTTGGCGGCCTTTGAAGGCAAGGCCGCGCTGCCCGATGCCAAAACCTTTACCGATGACTTCAACAAGCAGGTCAATGGCGATCAGATGAAGCAGGTGTTCAATGACGTGCACCAGAGTGTGGGCAGCTGCAAGGTGGCCGCGCAGATGACCAGCCCCACCCCCTACATCACCAGTTACCTGCTGCAATGCGACAAGGCGTATGTGCCGATGGACATCGGCATCGAGGAAAAGGCCCCCTACCGCGTTCACAGCCTGCTGATCCGCCCCGGTTACTGGAAGAAGTAAGCGCAGACGTTTCGACAAAATAGACGATCAGAACGACCATCACAACAGTTACTTATCAGTGTTTCCCTGGATAGGGCGTAAAAATTGACGCTTCAACGTCGATTTTTACGCTTAATGGGCAATTAGGCTGGTGATAATGCGCACAAGCTCGCCGCTTCGGCCAAAAGCACGGCGCAGGGCTGTCGCCGGGTCGCCACACGCTGATGGAGACTCCGACGAAGGGCTGCAAAAGCACTAGCATGCTAGCCACCTCATCAACATTAGGATCCGAGGATTCACTATGCGTAAAACCTTGATCGCACTGGCAGTGGCCGCTATCGCAGCCCCCGCATTTGCTGCAGACCTGAAAGTAGCTGTCGACCCGACCTACGAACCGTTCACCTTCAAGACGCCCCAAGGCGACGTCACCGGCTTCGACGTCGACATCGCCAAGGCGGTGTGCGAGCAGATCAAGCGCAAATGCGTGTTTGTCGAACAGGTCTGGGACAGCATGATTCCCGGCCTGCAAGCCAAGAAATATGACGTGATCGTCAGCTCCATGTCGATGACCGATGAGCGCCGCCGCGTCGTGGATTTCAGCGACCGCTACTACAAGACCCCCAGCGCGGTGGTTCTGAAGAAAAGCGCCGAATACAAGGGCCCGGCATCGGCCAAGGGTCTGAAGATCGGCGTGCTCAAGGGCTCCACCCAGGAAAAGTGGGCCAACGGTGAGCTCAAGCCTGCAGGTGCGACCATCGTGCCTTATGAAGCACAGGACCAGGTTTACCTGGACATCAAGTCCGGCCGCTTGGATGGCACCGTGGCCGACAAGGTCGAGGTCAATGGCGGCTTCCTGCGCAAGCCCGAAGGCGCCGACTACGGCTACAAGGGCCCGGACCAGTACGAGACCAAGTACTACGGCGACGGCATCGGCATCGCGATGCGCAAGAACCAGGGCGATCTGAAAAAGCAGATCAACGAGGCGATCAAGACCATCCGCAGCAATGGCACCTATGCCACGATTGCGAAGAAGTACTTCGATTTCGACCCCTACGGCAACTGATCCGTGCAGAGCCTTGCTGCACTCCCGGTGCAGTAGGCTCTAGATCAGGGCTAACACCAAGCGGCGCGGTGCTCCAGAGTCTTCATACTGGAACGCGCCGCAATTCCATGGTGCCCTGCCCCTTTTGCAAGCGCCTTCAGAGGCAACCACCAGGCCATTCACCAGCGCTATTGCACACCGCAATACCGCCGCCTAAGGCCAGAAACTATGAGTGATTACTTTCAATCGATCCTGATGGGCTCGCTGCTCACCGTGGCGGTCTCGCTGGCGTCGGCTGCCATCGCCACCGTGCTGGGGCTGCTGGGCGCCAGTGCCAAGCTCTCAGGCCGCCGCCCGCTGGTGGTGCTGGCCACGTTCTACACCTCCATCGTGCGCGGCATCCCCGAGCTGGTGATGATGCTGCTGATCTTCTACGGCGGCGCCATCGGCCTCAATACCTTGCTCGAGAAGATGGGCAGCGAAAGCTCCGTCGACCTCAACCCCTTTGTCGCCGGCGCGTTCACGATCGGCTTCATCTACGGCGCCTACATGACTGAAACCTTCCGGGGCGCGATCCTGGCCATCCCCAAGGGCCAGATGGAGGCGGCCTGGGCCTTCGGCATGAGCCCGGTCAAGACCTTCTTCCGCATCACCTTGCCGCAGATGGTGCGCTACGCACTGCCCGGCTTTACCAACAACTGGCTGGTGCTGATCAAGGCCACCGCGCTGGTCAGCCTGATCGGTCTGCAAGACATGACCTACCTGGCCAAGCAGGCCAGCGCCGCTGCGCGCGAGCCCTTCATCTTCTTCCTGTTCACTGCTGCGCTGTACCTGATCTACACCTCGGTATCGCTGTGGGCGCTGGGCCGCCTCAATGCGCGCTACAGCCTGGGAACCGAAAAGGTGCAGCTATGAACTGGGAAGTCATTTTTCAGCCGGACACCCATGCGCTGTATGGCGAGGGCCTGGTCACCACCCTCAAGCTGCTGCTCTCCAGCCTGGCGATTGGCGCGGTGCTGGCCTTGTTGGGCGCGCTCGCCCTGGTCAGCCGTTCCTGGCTGCTGCGCAAGACCGTGGGCGCCTTTACCTACTTCATGCGCGGCACGCCGCTGCTGATCCAGGTCTACCTGATCTACTACGGCTTCTCGCAGCTCGAATGGGTGCAGGCACGCTGGGATGCGGTCTGGCCCTGGACCTATTTCAAGGAGCCGTTCTTCTGCGCCTTCCTGGCCTTCACGTTGAACACGGCCGCCTACACGGCCGAGATGCTGGCCGGCTCGATCCGCGAAACCTACAAGGGCGAAGTGGAAGCGGCCCGGGCGATGGGCATGGGCCGCTGGCAGCTGATGCGCCGCATCGTGCTGCCCAGCGCCATCCGCCGCACCCTGCCCGCCTACAGCAACGAGGTGGTGATGATGCTGCACTCGACCAGCCTGGCCTCGACCGTGCCGTCGCTGGTGGACCTGACCGGCGCCGCCAGCCGGGTGTATTCGGATTACTACCTGCCGTTTGAAGCCTATATCGCCGCAGCGGTGATCTACCTGTGCATCACCTTCATCCTGATTGGCATCTTCCGCGTGGCGGAGCGCCGCTTCCTGGGCTACCTGGCTCCGCGCAAGGCCTAAGACATTCGAGCATCGAGATATGAACGCATCCAACTACAAACTGCAGGCGCTGGACATCCACAAGAGCTATGGCAGCAACCAGGTGCTCAAGGGCGTCTCGCTCAATGCCTGTGCTGGCGACGTGATCAGCATCATCGGCAGCTCCGGCTCGGGCAAGAGCACCTTTTTGCGCTGCATCAACCTGCTGGAGCAACCGCAGCAGGGCCAGATCATCGTCGCCGGCGAAGCACTGCAGCTGCGCACCGGCCGCAATGGCGCGCTGGACGCCGTCGACCCCAAGCAGCTCCAGCGCCTGCGCAGCAAGCTGGCCATGGTGTTCCAGCACTTCAACCTCTGGGCACACATGACCGTGCTGCAGAACATCATTGAAGTGCCGGTGCATGTGCTGGGCATCAGCAAGGACGAGGCCGTGGCCCGTGCCCGCAAGTACCTCCAGCTCGTGGGCCTGGAGAACAAGGAAGACAGCTACCCCAACCACATGAGCGGCGGCCAGCAGCAGCGCGTGGCCATTGCCCGCGCGCTGGCGGTGGAGCCCGAAGTGATGCTGTTTGACGAGCCCACCTCTGCCCTCGACCCCGAGCTGGTCGGCGAAGTGCTGCGGGTCATGCAGGTGCTGGCCCAGGAAGGCCGCACCATGCTGGTCGTCACCCATGAAATGGGCTTTGCCCGCGAGGTCTCCAACCATGTGATCTTCCTGCACCAGGGCCTGATCGAAGAGCAAGGCCCGCCGCGCGAGGTGCTGGCCAACCCCAAGAGCGAGCGCCTGGCACGCTTCCTCTCGGGCAGCCTGAAGTAAACCGCGCAGGCCAAGTTCTGCCCGCGACAGGACCTGCGCGATCCGAGCGCCGGGCAGGCGCAAAATAGCGCCCGGTGCTGCCGAGAACCTTGAGGAGGTTTTCAGCAGCACCCCTCAATCCCGGCCCTTCAGCGCAGATCCGATACCCCATCACCCAACATGGGCACGCCCAGCTCCCCGCCTCCCGCATCCGATCCGGTCGCAGACAGCGGCGCAGAGTTTTCGCTGCGCCGCATCGCGGTGGCCGCCTTTGGCCCCTCGCTGCTGTTTGGCATTGGCGAGGGTGCGGTGCTGCCGGTCATTGTGCTGATGGCGCGCGATCTGGGCGCCTCGGTTCCCCTCGCAGCGCTGGTGGTGGGGCTGGTCAGCATTGGCTCGTTGCTCAGCAATATCCCGGCCTCGCTGATCACAGCCCGCTGGGGCGAGCGCTGGGCGATTGTGGCCGCAGGCCTGTGGAGCGCGCTGGGCATGGCCCTGTGCCTGGCCACCCAGCAGCTCTGGCTGTTTGCGCTGGGCTGCCTGATGGTGGGCATGTCGCAGGCGGTCTACAACCTGGCGCGGCAAAGCTATCTGACTGAGGCGGTGCCGGTGTCGTTCCGCGCCCGTGCGCTGTCCACCCTGGGTGGGGTAATGCGCATCGGCATGTTCATCGGCCCCTTCATTGGTGCCTGGGCCATGCATGCCTGGGGGCTGCATGCCGCCTTTGCGGTCGGAATTGTGGGCGTGCTCTGCGCCGCAGCCATTGGCCTGCGTGTACCCGATCTGGCGGCCCCCGCTGCGCTTCCGGGCCAGCCGCTGCCGACCGAGGCGCCGTCCATCGCAGGCATTCTGCGCGATCACCACCGGCTGTTTCTCACCTTGGGCATGGGCGTGCTGCTGGTCAGCGCCGTGCGCGCCTCGCGCCAGGTGGTCATTCCGCTGTGGGCCGACCATCTGGCGCTGGCGCCTGCAGCCGCATCGCTGGTGTACGGGCTGGCTGGCGCCATCGACATGCTGGTCTTCTACCCCGCCGGCAAGCTGATGGACCTGAAAGGCCGGCGCTGGGTGGCCGTGCCATCGATGCTGGTGATGGGCACCGCCATGCTGCTGATGCCGCTGACCGGCACCGTGATGACCTTGCTGCTGGCCGCGATGGCGCTGGGCTTTGGCAACGGCATTGGCTCAGGCCTGATCATGACCTTGGGCGCCGACCACGCACCACGCCATGCCCGGGCGCATTTTCTGGGGATATGGCGCCTGGCGGCCGATCTGGGCTCATCGCTCGGGCCAGCGCTGCTGTCGTTTCTGGCCGGCAGCCTGTCGCTGGCCAGCGGCATTGCCTGCATTGGCCTGCTGGCCTGGGGTGCGGCCGCTGCCCTGGCGCGCTGGATACCGCCTGCCAAGCGCTGATCTGCGCCCACCAATGGGTGCAAAGCGGCGTTAGCGCCTACCAGACGACCGGTTCCGGCTCCAGCTGGATACCAAAGCGCTCATAGACGCTGGTCTGGATCGCGCGCGCCAAGGTGACCACCTCACCGCCGGTAACGCTGCCCTCCCCTGCGCCCAGGTTGACCAGCACCAGCGCCTGGCGGTCATACACACCGGCCTTGCCAATGCTTTTGCCGCGCCAGCCGCAGGCATCGATCATCCAGCCCGCAGCCAGCTTGATGCTTCCATCGAGCATCGGGTAGTGCACGATTTTGGGCTCGCGCGCGATGATGTCCTCGCACTGGTCGGCCGTGACCTGCGGGTTCTTGAAAAAGCTGCCGGCATTGCCGATCTGCGCCGGATCGGGCAGCTTGGCGCGGCGTATCTCCACCACCCAGTCAAAAATATCCTGGGCGGTGGGCTGCGCAATGCCCTTTTCGGCCTGCTTGCGGGCTAGGTCCAGGTAGCCCAGCTCGGGCTTCCAATCCTTGGCCAGGCGCAGGCGCACATGGGTGATCACCGCGCGGCCCGCCAGCCCCATCCCCCGGGGCTCGGCGACGCCGGTGGCGCGGGCGATCATCGTCAGCGGCATGGTTTCGGCCGGCGCATGCTTGAACACCGAATCCCGGTAGCCAAACGCGCACTGCGCCGCCTGCAGGCTGAAGTGTTCGCCATTGCTCAGGTCGATCGCATCGAGCGAGTCAAAGCGGTCTTGCAGCTCCACGCCATAGGCGCCAATGTTCTGCACCGGCGCCGCACCTGCGGTGCCGGGGATCAGCGCCAGGTTCTCCAGCCCGGGGTAGCCCTGGGCCAGGCTCCAGGCGACCACCTCGTGCCAGACTTCACCGGCACCGACCTCGATGATGTAGTGCTTGTCGGTCTCTTCGACCAGGCGCTTGCCCATGATTTCCATCTTGAAGACGGTGGGCTCGACATCGCCAGTGATAACGATATTGCTGCCGCCCCCCAGCACCACCACCTGGCGGCTGGCGCCCAACGGGGGCTGGGCCAGAAAATCACGGATATCCTGCGGGGCCTGCACGCGCACCAGGTTCATGGCCCGCGCCATGATGCCAAAGGTGTTGTATTGCTGCAGCGGGGCATTTTTCTCGACTAACATCGGTAGATTGTCGCACTTGTCGCGACCCACTCAGGCGCTCAGCCTGGCCTGCAAGGAGAGTATTTATGCCATCGTTTGACACGGTTTGCGAAGCCGACTTCGTCGAGGTGAAGAACGCTGTTGAGAATTCCGCCAAGGAAATTGGCACCCGTTTCGACTTCAAGGGAACGTCGGCCGGTATCGAGCTCAAGGACAAAGAGATCATCATGTACGGCGATGCCGACTTCCAGCTCGTGCAGGTCGAAGACATCCTGCGCAACAAGCTGACCAAGCGCAATGTGGATGTGCGCTTTCTGGACAAGGGCGATGTGCAAAAGGTCGGCGGCGACAAGGTCAAGCAAGTGATCAAGGTGCGCAACGGCATCGAGCAGGAGCTGGCCAAGAAGATCCAGAAGCTCATCAAGGACAGCAAGATGAAGGTGCAGGCTGCCATCCAGGGCGATGCCGTGCGCATCACCGGCGCCAAGCGCGACGATCTGCAAGCGGCGATGGCGCTGCTGAAGAAAGACGTGACCGACGTACCGCTGTCGTTCAACAACTTCCGCGACTGATCCGCCATCGGTCAAATACCAACAGGCCGCGCTGCATGGTTTGCAGCGCGGCCTGTTTTTATGGCGCCTACCTTTTAGAACTGGTAATTCGCGCTTAGCAGAGCACCACGCGGCGTGCCGGGCATGCTGCTGCTGCGCCAGTATTCCTTGTTGGTCAGGTTGGACACCGCCAGGGTGACGGTCCATGGCGCGGCGCGCCAGCCTACCAGGCCATCCCATCGGGTGTAGCCCGGCACGCGGCTGGTGTTGGCGTCATTGGTGTAGCGGGCGCTGGTGTGGGTCACACCCAGCTCGGCGTACCAGTTGCCTGCGGGCGCATAGCGCAGAAAGACATTGCCATTGCGGCGCGCGGTGTTGGCCAGGTAGTTGCCTTCCAGCGCGGGGTTGGCCTTGTTCTCGGTGACCTTGGCCGCCATGATGCCGACGCCGCCACGCACATACCAGAATGGTGCGACACGTCCGGCCGCGCTGAACTCGATACCGCGCGAGCGCTCCTTGCCACGCACCGCCCAGGTGAAGGGGTCGTTGTCCGGATCGGGGCGGTAGCGGATGTTGTAGTGCTCCAGCTGGTAGACGGCCAGCTGTGTGGACAGCGCGCCATCGAGCCAATCGCTCTTCACCCCCACCTCGAACTGCTGCGAATGCTGGGGCTCGTCGTCCAGCACTGCGCCAGGAGCAGTATCGACCAACAGCATGCCCCGGCCGCCATAGGGCGAGAAGCTGCGGCTCCAGGACGCATACAGGCTGTGCTCACGCACCGGCTGCCAGACCAGGCCGGCGCGGGGGCTGACCGAGTGGCCATCGGTACTGCGGCTGGCCTTGTTGAGCTGGTTGGTGCTGTTGAAGTCAAAGTTGTCATAGCGCGCACCCAGCAGCAGCTTCCACTGGTCGCTCAGGCTGATCAGATCCTGCACATACAGCGCGCGGGCCGTGCCTTTGTGCAGGTTGTGCTGCGATGGCGTGCCTTGGGGCGGGCGCACGGCATCGAACACCGGGTTGTTCGGGTCGATATAGCCATTGCTGTTGGCGGTGCTGAAGAGGCGCGGCGCGCGCTCTTCCTCGCTGTGCTCCACGCCCAGCAGCAACTCATGGCGCATGCCGGCCAGGTCCAGCTTGCCGGTCACATCGACGGTGTGGGTGGTGGTGCGGTTCTCGGTTTGCTGCCAGGCATAGCTTTGGCGCAGCAGACCGGGGTTGGCGCACTTGGCGCCCGCCGGGGTCAGGCCCTGGAGGTTGCAGTAGGTGCCGGCAAAGTAGTGGTCAAAGTCCTGGCTGGCTTCACGCTTGCTGGCCACCCAGCGCACGCTCCAGGCCTTGTTGAACTCATAGGACAGGTCCGAGCGCAGCACGCGCAGGCGGTCTTCGACAAAGTCGCCTGGCTGGGCAAAGCCCTGGCGCAGCGACATGCCCGGCGGCATCTGGTCGTAGGCAGGGCCCCGGTCCGGCACGCGCCAGACGTTGTCATAGGTGTACTGGCCGGTCCAGCGCAGGCCCGTGCGCGTATCGACCAGGATGCTGGGCGAGACCATCTCGTTGCGGTTGCGGATGCCGCTGCGAAAGCTGTGCGCCTGCTCGCGGTCGGCCGTCAGGCGCATGACCACATTGGGGCTGATCACCCGGTTGATGTCGATGGTGCCGCCCACGTTCTCCCAGGAGCCACCGCGCAGCGTGACGCTGCTGACGCCATCAAAGCGTGCCTGCTTGCTGACCATGTTGACCACACCGCCGCCAGCGCCACGGCCGTAAAGCACCGAGGCGGGGCCTTTCAGAATCTCGATGCGCTCCACATTGGCGGTGCTGCGGCGCACCTGGCCGGATTCGCGCACGCCGTCGCGGTAGATGTCGCCGCTGTCGGCATTGAAGCCGCGGATCATCACCCCCTCGCCACGCATGTCGTAGCTGGTATTGACGCCCGGCACGCCATCGAGCATGACCGACAGATCATTGATGCCGTAGCTCTTAAACTTGTTGACTTCCAAGGTGTCGATGGTCTGCGGGATGTCCTTGGGCGCCATATAGGTCTTGGTCGCCGTGGTCACGCCTTCGGGGCGCACATCGTCGGGATCGAACTGGTCGGCCGACACCTGGACCGTTGGCAACGTGTGCTCTTGCGCCATGGCCGGCATCGCCGCCAGCATCAACAGCGCGGCAACCGACAGGCCGGCGCGCTCGCCTCTTGTACGCGCGAGCGTCTCGCTGCGAAGGGCTTGGATCATTGAAAACTCCTGAAACAATAATTCCGCTTGGTTAACGGCTTGTAAATTTGAGTCAGGAATGCTAATGATAACAATTATCAATAGCAATGTATTAACCTTCAACTGGCAGTTACTTTTCCAAAAAACAACGGGCTAGCCCTTGGGTCAAAAAAATAAATCCCGGGTCCTGGCGCATGCCGCTTCGTTTACGATGTAAAGCCATCGCCCCGCCGATAGCCGCCATGGGCCTCGGCACTGCCCGAGCGCCTGCACCCATACCCCTGCCTCGCCACCTATGAAGCCTTTGTTCTCCCCAGCCCGCCCCGCGCCCGCCCGCCTGCACTGCTGGCTGCTGGCATGGGCCCTGTGTGGCAGCGCGAGCTGGGCAGCCCATGCCCAAGATGCGGCCGAAGGCCCCCGCTCAGTGGCGCTCGCCGGCATTCTGGGCGACAAGGCCTTGCTGGTCATCGATGGCCGGGCGCCCAAGGCAGTGGCTGCTGGCAGCAGCTACCAGCAGGTGCAGGTCCTCAAGGTCAACGATGGGCAGGCGCGGGTCAGCATTGCCGGCGTGGCCCATAACCTGCGCATGGGCGAGTCGCCGGTCAGCGTGGCCGATGCCGCGCTGCCCGTCAGCAACACCGGCCGCATTGTGTTGGCGGCCGATGCCAGCGGCCATTTCATGACGGCCGGCATGATCAACGGCAAGGCCACGCGTTTTCTGGTCGATACGGGGGCCACGACGGTCAGCCTGGGGATGAGCGAAGCGCTCAAGCTGGGCATTGACTACCGCAAGGGCCGTGCGGTGCGCATGGGCACTGCCAATGGCGTCAGCGACGGCTGGTATCTGCAGCTGAGCAGCGTGCGCATCTCCGATGTGGAACTGCGCAATGTGGATGCCGTGGTCACCTCCGCCAACATGCCCTATGTGCTGCTGGGCAACAGTTTTCTGAATGCCTTTGAGATGAAACGCGCCGGCCCGCAGATGACCTTGGACCGGATCAAATAGCGCCCGGCCGCGGCGCTGAACCTCGGCAAAACAAAAGGGCTGAACCCGCGATGGTGTTCAGCCCTCCTGCCGTCTGCCCGTGGGCAGCGCGTTGCATCACTTGGTTTTCTTCTGGCCCAGCTTGGATTCCTTGCCTTCCACCAGGCGCTGGATGTTGAGCTTGTGGCGGTAGACCAGCAAGGCCGACATGGCCAGAATCGCGACAAAGATCTCGGCATGAAAATCCCAGAGCTCACCACCGATGAGGATGTAGAACACGGGCGCCAGCACCGCCGCCACCAGCGACGACAGCGACGAATAACGCCAGATGGCGGCTACCGCCACCCAGGCCAGCAGGGTAAGCAAACCCAGCCAGCCGCTAAAACCCAGCAGCACGCCCAGTGCCGTTGCCACGCCCTTGCCGCCTTCAAACTTGAAGAACACCGGCCAGAGATGGCCCAGGAATGCCGCAATACCCACCAGCGCCATCGTGCCCTCTTCCAGGCCATAGGGTTTGCCAAACCAGGCCACCAGCGCGACGGGCAGCCAACCCTTGGCGGCATCCAGCAGCAAGGTCACGATGGCGGCCGCCTTGCTGCCCGAACGCAGCACATTGGTGGCGCCCGGGTTTTTGCTGCCATAGGTGCGCGGGTCACTCAGACCCATGCTGCGGCTGACGATCACCGCGAACGACAACGAACCGATGAGGTAGGCCAGGATGGTGGCCAGGATGGAATAAACGGTACTCAAATTGCTCCCCTTGCTCGCGCGCGCCGGTGGCGGGCGCCAAGCTGGTTGATGTCACTGAAATGCAGGCGTCATTCTGCCAGCGCGCATTGCACCGGCTGGGCGCCGAGCACTTCAACGCATGCTTTGGGGTCGATCTGCACCAAAAAACCACGCCGCCCGCCGTTGATGGCGATGCGCGGCAAGTCCAGAATCGTCTCTTGAATGTATACCGGCATCGCCTTGCGCAGCCCAAACGGCGAGGTACCGCCCACCAGGTAGCCGCTGTGGCGGCTGGCCACTTCGGGTGTGCAGGGCTCAATGCTCTTGGCGCCAATCTGGCGCGCCAGGCTCTTGGTCGACACCTTGCAGTCGCCATGCATCAGCACGATCAGCGGCTTGGCATCCTGGTTCTGCATCACCAGGGTCTTGACGACGACATGCTCATCGAGCCCCAACTGGCGGGCCGACTCGGACGTGCCGCCATGCTCCACATAGTCGTAGGGATGCTCGGTAAACGCCACCTTGTGCGCCTTCAAAAACTGGGTGGCCGGCGTTTCGCTGATATGGTTTTTTTTGCTCATAGCTCACTGGATGGCGGCAGGCGCCATTCAAAATCTGCCTCAATTGTCTCGAAAAAATGGGCGGGGCGCCGCCAAGCATAGCGGCCTTTGCAATGCCAAAGGCCCTGGTTTGCACCAGGGCCTGCGGGTCACTGCCGTTACCAGTCCGTCAATCGCCCGGTAACGGACGGCGAAGCTTATTGCGCCGGATCGCCCAGCGCCCAGCGCAGCGCGTCGATTTCTTGCAGCAAGGCCTCGGACAGTTGCGTGCCCCAGACATTGAGGTCTTCGTCCAGCTGCTCCATGGTGCGCACACCGATGATGGTGCTGCCTACCTGCCATTTGCTATAGCAAAACGCCAGCGCCAAGGCGGTGGGGGTCAGGCCATGGTCGCGCGCCAGCTGGTTGTAGCGCCTGGCCGCTTCCAGCGCCTCAGGGCGGCCCCAGCGCTGCTTGCGCACCGATTCATAGCTGGCAATGCGTGCTCCCTGCGGCGCCTGCGGGCCGGTGATGCCGCTGTCGTCGTATTTGCCCGTCAGCAGGCCAAAGGCCAGCGGCGAATACGCCAGCAGCGACACGCCCAGGCGGTCGCAGGTCTCATCCAGGCCGTTCTCCCAGCTGCGGTTGATCAGGCAGTACGGGTTTTGAACGCTGGCCACGCGCGGCAGGCCATGCTGCTCGGCCAGGCGTACAAACTCGTGCACGCCGTAGGGCGTTTCGTTGGACAGGCCAATGTGGCGGATCTTGCCCGCCTTGACCAGCCCGGCCAGCGCCTGCAGCTGTTCACCAATCGTCGTCTCGCTGGTTTCCTTCTTCGGGTCGTAGTACAGATTGCCGAAGGCGGGCACATGGCGCTCGGGCCAGTGGATCTGGTAGAGGTCGATCACATCGGTCTGCAGGCGGCGCAGGCTGGCGTCACAGGAGGCCACGATGTCCGCCGCCGTCATGCCCTTGCCCTCACGCACCCAAGGCATGCCGCGCGACGGGCCGGCCACCTTGCTGGCCAGCACCACCTTGTCACGCAGGCCCGGGTTGGCCTTGAACCAGTTGCCGATGATGGTCTCGGTGGCGCCATAGGTTTCGGCGCGGGCGGGCACCGCGTACATCTCTGCCGTGTCCCAGAAATACACGCCGCGCTCCAGCGAGTGGCTGAGCATCGCATGGGCATCGCTCTCGCTGACTTGCTCGCCAAACGTCATCGTGCCCAGGCAAATGGGCGAAACCTTCAAATCACTGCGGCCAAGGAGGATGTCTTGCATAAGAAAAATTCGGCGAAGTCGGTCAAAAAACCAAGTGTAAAAGCATTTTTTGACACCTTGCTGGCCATGGCCACCATCTGAGACGGCTCTGGGGCCCGCGACCGCTGACGACACCCACACCATGCAGCGCCTTGCAACCGCCCCTACCGCTGTCAAGTGCCATTCAGCCGTCTTTTGATCTACATCAGTCGCCAAACGCCCGTAAGTTCTATAGAAGCTTCACCTTTTACCATTTATAAAAAACTATCGAAACCATTGCTTCGTTCAATACAGATACCGAGACAGCCCCATGATGTTCCAGCCGCCCAATCACCACAGCCACCCTCCGCCATTCCCCCGCCCGGACAAGCCGCGTGAGCCTAGGCCCCAAATCGGCAAGACCCTGCCCACGCGGTGCACCGAAGTCCACTGCTCGCAGTGCGCTGACCATGGCAGACAAGCACGGGCCTTCAGCGGCATGGGGCCGGGGCATCACGACAAAGATCCACTCACTGCGCAACCTTCCCTTCAGGGTATCGTCCATTGCATGCTTTGCGATACCAGCGGACACGGCCATGGCACCGTCCGGCTCATATTTGAACCGCAAGGCCCCCTCCACTTCCGGCCCGGCCAGACTCTGCGGGTGCTGCTGCCAGGGGGGTGTGGCCCCGAGATTCTGATTACCTCTCTCCCCAGCAATGCCAGCGTCCTGCACGGCAAGCTGCTGCTGGCAACGGGCGAACCGCTGCCGGCACAATTTGGCCCTGATGCGGCTTTTGGGTGGATGTTCCAGGTCTGCCTGCGCCACAAGACCCACCCTAATTGATCCGGCCCCATCAGCCGCCACGGCAACGGCGACTGTCTCGCCGGCGCCCCCAGGCTCGCCGGGCCGCTTCTACAATGCAGCAGCCCTATGAACAACGCCCTAGCCCTGAGCGACGCCCTGCGTTCGCGCATCCACCACAGCCTGCAGCATTTTGAGGTGCAGCGCATGGGCGGTGGCGGCCAGGCGCAGGCAGCGGTCGCGCTGGTGCTGCTGGACGAAGGCCCAGGCGCCGGGCTCGAAGGCATGCAGCGCCCCGCCCAGTGGAGCAATGAGGCCGCGCTGCTGCTGACCCGCCGCGCCTTGCACTTGCGCAACCACCCAGGCCAATGGGCGCTGCCCGGAGGCCGCATCGAGACCGGCGAGACTGCCGCGCAAGCCGCGTTGCGCGAGTTGCATGAAGAAGCAGGCCTGCTGCTGCCGCCCAGCCAGGTGCTCGGGTGCCTCGATGATTACGCCACGCGTTCGGGCTTTGTCATCACCCCGGTGGTGGTGTGGGCCGGCGCCACCGCCCAGCTCCAGCCCAACCCCGATGAAGTGGCCAGCGTGCACCGCATCCCGCTGACCGAGCTGCTGCGCAGCGATGCGCCCATGCTGGAGCAGACCGATGCCTCGCCGCACCCGGTATTGCGCATGCCGATGGGCAAGAGCTGGGTGGCTGCGCCCACGGCCGCATTCTTGTACCAGTTTCGTGAGGTGTGCCTGCGCGCCCAGCCCACCCGGGTGGCGCATTTTGACCAGCCCCGGTTTGCCTGGAAGTGAGCCCCGCCACGACCGCCGCCGCAAACGCCGCGCAGCGGGAGCAAAAACATTATTTATCAAGCATATGCCCTAAAGCACCACTGGCCGGCCAAGCCCTGCCAGCATGCGACAATAGCAGGCTAGACCGCAATAATAGGACACAGTGACATGGAAGCAGAACGCATCAACCAAATCGGCAACACCCTCGAAGACCTGTCCAGCCGGACAGAAGAGCTTCGGAGGTATCTTTGACTACGATGCAAAGTACGAACGACTGCGCACGGTAAACGCCTCGCTGGAAGACCCCAGCGTCTGGAACGACCCCAAGAAGGCCCAGGAGCTGGGCAAGGAAAAGAAGGCACTCGACTCCGTCGTGCTGACCTTGCAGAAGCTGACCAGTGAGCTGGCGGACAACACCGAGCTCTTTGAGATGAGCAAGGAAGAAGGCGATGACGCCGGGCTGGAAACCATCGAAGCCGAGGCTGCCAAGCTGCGCCCGCTGATCGAGGAGCTCGAATTCCGCCGCATGTTCCGCAACGAGGCCGACCCACTCAACTGCTTTATCGACATCCAGGCCGGCGCCGGTGGCACTGAGGCTTGCGACTGGGCCAGCATGCTGCTGCGCCAGTACCTCAAGTACGCCGAGCGCAAGGGCTTCAAGGCCACCGTCGAAGAAGAAACCCCGGGCGACGTCGCCGGCATCAAGAGCGCCACGATCAAGGTCGAGGGCGAGTACGCCTTTGGCCTGCTGCGCACCGAAACCGGTGTGCACCGCCTGGTGCGCAAGAGCCCGTTTGATTCGTCGGGCGGCCGCCACACCAGCTTCTCGTCGCTGTTTGTCTACCCCGAGATTGATGACTCCATCGAGATCAACATCAACCCCTCGGATGTGCGTACCGACACCTACCGTGCCTCCGGCGCGGGTGGCCAGCACATCAACAAGACCGACTCGGCCGTGCGCCTGACCCACATCCCGACCGGCATCGTCGTGCAGTGCCAGGATGGCCGTAGCCAGCACAGCAACCGCGATGTGGCCTGGCAGCGCCTGCGCTCCAAGCTCTATGACTTTGAAATGCGCAAGCGTATGGAAGAGCAGCAAAAGCTGGAAGACACCAAGACCGATGTGGGCTGGGGCCACCAGATCCGCAGCTACGTGCTGGACAACAGCCGTATCAAGGACCTGCGCACCAACGTCGAAGTCTCCGCCACCCAAAAGGTGCTGGACGGCGACCTGGACGTGTTCATCGAAGCCTCGCTCAAGCAAGGCGTTTAAAAAAACCTGTGGCCCACCTTATGCAGCGCGCCCTCCCCGCCGCGCATGCGGTGCGCCACAGCCCCTCTATCGATCGGCTGGGCCTCCCAGCCGATACGGACCTGAAGACAAGCCCAATGCCCGCGATCGAAGCGCTGATTTTTGACATGGACGGCACCATGGTCCACTCGATGCCCTGGCACACGCAGGCCTGGGTGGAATACGCACGCCGCCACGCCATGGATCTGGATGTGCCCGCCTTCATGGCGCAGACCACTGGCAAGAACGCCTTTGAATGCGCCTGCGCGCTGATGGGCCGCAGGGTGAGCGCCGAAGAGAGCGAGCGCATCACCGCAGAGAAGGAAGGCATTTACCGCGAGCTGTTTGCCGCCCACTTCTGCGCGGTCGATGGCTTTGCGCGCTTTCATGCCCAGGCGCGAGACATGGGCCTCAAAGTGGCCATTGGCACCGCAGGCGACCAGGACAATGTACGCTTTGTGCTGGACAACCTGCAGATGCAGCCCCCGGCCCAGGCGATTGCGCGTGGCGACGAGGGCCTGCCCGGCAAGCCCCACCCCGATATTTTTCTGAAGGCGGCCGAACGCCTGGCGATAGACCCGGCCGCCTGCATCGTGTTTGAAGATGCGCCGCACGGCATTGAAGCGGCACGGCGCGCCGGCATGCGTGCGGTGGGCATTGGCACCACGCACGATGCACAGCAACTCAGCGGCCCCCATGTATTGGCATGGGCGCCCGATTTCTCGACCCTGCTCAACAACCAATTTTTGGAGAAGCTCCATGATGCGTGAAGGACAAGCACACACCGTGTACCGCGCCGACTACCAGGCCCCGGCATGGTGGATTGATACGGTCGATCTGACTTTTGACCTGGACCCGGCCAAGACGCGCGTGCTCAACAAGATGCGCATTCGCCGCAACCCCGATGTGCCAGCGCAGCCGCTGCACCTCAATGGCGACGAGCTGAACCTGGCCCGCGTGATGGTCAATGGCGCGGCCTCCTCGTTCAAGATGGACGGCTCGGACCTGGTGCTGGAGAACCTGCCCGAGGGCAGCGACCCAGTGGATCTGGAGATCTTCACCACCTGCATGCCCGAGAAGAACACCAAGCTGATGGGCTTGTACACCAGCAATGGCTCGTTTTTCACGCAGTGCGAGGCCGAAGGCTTTCGCCGCATCACCTATTTTCTGGACCGTCCCGATGTGATGGCCATGTACACCGTGACCTTGCGCGCCAACAAGGCCCAGTTCCCGGTGCTGCTGTCCAACGGCAACCTGGTCGAGCAAGGCGATCTGCCCGACGGCCGCCACTTTGCCAAGTGGGTCGATCCGCACAAAAAGCCCTGCTACCTGTTTGCGCTCGTGGCCGGCAACCTCGTCGCCCGCGAGCAGAAGATCAAGAGCCGCGCTGGCAACGAACACCTGCTGCAGGTCTTTGTGCGCCCCGGCGACCTGGAGAAGACCGAGCACGCGATGAACTCGCTGATGGCCTCGATCGCCTGGGACGAAGCCCGCTTTGGCCTGAGCCTGGATCTGGACCGCTTCATGATCGTCGCCACCAGCGACTTCAACATGGGCGCAATGGAGAACAAGGGCTTGAACATCTTCAACACCAAGTACGTGCTGGCCAGCCAGGCCACCGCGACCGATGCCGACTACGCCAATATCGAGTCGGTGGTGGGCCACGAGTACTTCCACAACTGGACGGGTGACCGCGTCACCTGCCGCGACTGGTTCCAGCTCTCGCTCAAGGAAGGCCTGACCGTCTTCCGCGACCAGGAATTCAGCATGGACATGGCTGGCAGCGCCTCGGCGCGCGCCGTCAAGCGCATCGACGATGTACGCGTGCTGCGCACTGTGCAGTTCCCCGAGGACGCAGGCCCCATGGCCCACCCCGTGCGCCCGGACAGCTACCTCGAAATCAACAACTTCTACACCGTCACCATTTACGAGAAGGGCTCGGAAGTGGTGCGCATGCAGTCCACCCTGGTGGGCCGCGAAGGCTTTGCCAAGGGCATGAAGCTCTACTTCGAGCGCCATGACGGCCAGGCCGTGACCTGCGACGACTTTGCCCAGGCCATTGCCGATGCCAACCCCGGCTCGCCACTGGCCCAGCACCTGCCGCAGTTCAAGCGCTGGTACAGCCAGTCCGGCACGCCCCGCGTGGCCGCGCAAGGTGTGTACGACGCAGAAGCGCAGACCTACACCCTGACGCTGACCCAGTCCTGCCCGCCCACCCCGGGCCAGCCTGGCAAGGAGCCGTTTGTGATCCCCATCACGCTGGGCCTGCTGGCAGCCGATGGCCGCAGCCTGCCGCTGAACATCCGCCCCAGCCAGGCGCTCAGCAGCATCGCCCACAGCGCCACCAACCACACCGTGGTGCTGACCGAGGAATCGCACACCATCGTCTTTGACGGTGTCGAGCAAGCCCCTGCCCCATCGCTGCTGCGCAACTTCAGCGCCCCGGTGGTGCTGCAGATCGAAGAGAGCGACGATGCCCTCCTCCACCTGCTGGCCCACGATGAAGACGCCTTCAACCGCTGGGAGGCCGGCCAACGCCTGGGCCTGCGCTTTGCGCTGCAAGCCATTGCTGCGCGCAGCGCCGCTGGCGCCGATGCCGCTGCGCCGCAAGCCAATCTGCTGCCCGCATCGTTTGTGCAGGCCATGCGCGACGTGCTGCGCGATCCGCAGCTCGACGCCGCCTTCAAGGACCTGGCGCTGACCCTGCCCTCCGAAGGCTATATCACCGAGCAACTCGACCAGGTCGACCCGCAGACCGTGCACGCGGTGCGCGAAGCCATGCGCCAGCAACTGGCCACCGAGCTGGCTGCCGACTGGGCCTGGGCCTACGACGAATGCAGCCACACCGGCGCCTATGTGCCCGATGCGGTGAGCGCCGGCAAGCGCGCACTGGCCGGCCACGCGCTGCTGATGCTCTGCGTGGCCGCGCGTGAATCGGGTGACAAGGTCTGGCCTGGCAAGACCCTGCAGCGCTACAAGGACGCAGGCAACATGACCGACCGCTACAACGCCTTGAGCGCGCTGGTGGTGAGCGGCAGCCCGCTGGCTGAGTCTGCCATCCAGAGCTTCCACCAGATGTTCAAGAACGACGAGCTGGTGCTGGACAAGTGGTTTGCGCTGCAAGCGAGCGCACCGGACCTGAACGGCAGCGCCCTGCCCGCCGTGCGCACGCTGATGAAGCAGCCCGACTTCAACATCAAGAACCCCAACCGCGCCCGCAGCGTGATCTTCAGCTACTGCAACGGCAACCCCGGTGGCTTCCACCGCGCCGATGGTGCTGGCTACGCGTTCTGGGCCGAGCAGGTGGTGGCGTTGGACGCCTTCAACCCGCAAGTGGCTGCCCGCCTGGCCCGGGCGCTGGACCGCTGGAAGAAGCTGCCCGAGCCCTACCGCAGCGCAGCAGGCGACGCGATTGCCAAGGTCGCCGCCAAGCCCAAGCTCAGCAACGATGTGCGCGAAGTAATCACGCGCGCAATGGCGGACTGATGCGCCAAGGCATGCGCCAACAGCTGCTGGCCCAGGGCATCGCTGCCCTGGCCAGCCTGGCTGCAGCCATGCCTTTGCTGGCCACCGCACAAACCGGCGGCAACGCCAATGCGGTAGCCACATCCCCGGCCGAAGCGGCGCTGCCCACCACGGGCAACAACAATTTTGAAAAGCGCTTTGCGCCGCTCTACGCAGCGGTGTTTACCGAAGGCGGGCGCTTCAGCGGCAGTGCGATGAGCGCTGATTTGCAGGCGCTCGAACCGATACTCAAGCGCACCAGGGCGCCGGCGCTGGATTTTTTCCGGCTGTACTACACCCAGGCCACCCTGTTCAGCCGCCGTGGCATGCCGTCTGAGGCGGGCCTGGCAGCGCAGAAGGCCATCACGGCGATGCCCAAGCCCAGCGATCCGCAATGGGCCTACCCGCATCTGGAGCTGAGCATTGCCAGCGTCCGCTGGTTGGCAGAAGGCGGGCGCTATGAGGCGGCGCTGAAACAGGTGCAGACCCTGGCCGTGCGCTACCCGCTGCAACAGGTGGCCCAGCTGCCCACGCAGATGCGCTGGGACAACAGCACCCCCACCCCGCAGCCGCCCGACTTCCCCACGCAGCTGCAGGTGCTGGGCATCTACGAAGACCTGGGCTATGTGCTGCACGAGCAAGGCCAGTACCGCCAGGCGCTGCAAGCCAACCAGCGGCTGCTGCCCGTGGCGCGCGAGCGCCTGCAAGCGATGGGCGAGACCCCGCGCCTGCGCGGCCTGCTGGCCAACCTGGCGCAGAACAGCTACATGCTCGGCCAGGTGGATGCCGCCCGCAACTACCTGCAAGAGCGCCTGCAGATCGCCCTAGGCGCTGGCGACCACGCCACCGTGTACGACAGCTACTTTCAGCTGATGGTGCTGGCCCATGAACAAAATGACCCGCAGCAAGCGCGGCAGTGGCTCAGCACCTATGCGCAATATGCCCGCGCCCAGGGGCACAGCGACCAACTGGCCCGCGCCCAACAGCTGCGCGACGAGCTGAACGGCCGCGAAGCAGCGCCCCCGCCGCAACAGCCGGCCCAACCGCCCGCCCCACAGCCAGCGCGCCAGCCCAAGCGCTGAGCCGACCCCGATTGACCAAGTTTGAAGGAGTTCCACCCATGAAGAAAAACATCACCCTCAGCCGCTACCTTGTCGAGCAGCAACGCGTAGACGGCCTCATCCCCGCCCAGCTGCGCCTGCTGATCGAAGTGGTGGCCCGCGCCTGCAAGCGCATCAGCCACAGCGTCAACAAAGGCGCGCTGGGCGATGTGCTGGGCACCGCCGGTAGCGAGAACGTGCAAGGCGAAGTGCAGAAGAAGCTGGACATCATCGCCAACGAAGTGCTGATCGAAGCCAATGAATGGGGTGGCCACCTGGCCGCCATGGCCTCCGAAGAGATGGACAGCATCTACCTGGTGCCCAACCGCTACCCGCAGGGTGAATACCTGCTGATGTTTGACCCGCTCGACGGCTCGTCCAACATCGATGTGAACGTGTCCATCGGCACCATTTTCAGCGTGCTCAAAAAGCCCGAAGGCCACCCTGGCGTGACCGAAGACGACTTCCTGCAGGCAGGCGCCCAGCAAGTGGCCGCCGGCTACTGCGTCTACGGCCCACAAACCACCTTGGTGCTGACCTTTGGCGACGGCGTCGCCATGTTCACACTGGACCGCGAGCAAGGCAGCTTTGTGCTGACCCAAGAGAACGTGCGCATTCCTGAAGACACCAAAGAATTCGCGATCAACATGAGCAACATGCGCCACTGGGATGCCCCCGTCAAGCGCTATGTGGACGAATGCCTGGCCGGTGTGGAAGGCCCACGCAACAAGGACTTCAACATGCGCTGGATCGCCTCGATGGTCGCCGACGTACACCGCATCCTCACCCGTGGCGGCGTCTTCATGTACCCCTGGGACAAGCGCGAACCCAACAAGCCCGGCAAGCTGCGCCTGATGTACGAAGCCAACCCCATGAGCTGGCTGGTAGAACAAGCCGGCGGCGCCGCCACCAACGGCCGCGAACGCATCCTCGACATCCAACCCACCAAGCTGCACGAGCGCGTCAGCGTGGTCCTGGGCTCGAAGAACGAGGTCGAGCGCATCACCCGCTACCACCTGGAAGCATAAATTCCGCAATTTGGTCCGAGAGCCAAAATTTCACGCTATAATTTCTCTCTAACGCCGGTGTAGCTCAGTCGGTAGAGCAGCTCATTCGTAATGAGAAGGTCGGGTGTTCGATTCATCTCTCCGGCACCAAGAAAGAAAGACCCCGCTATTTAATAAATAGCGGGGTTTTTGCTTTTTCTACTATGTCGCCATCGATCATGGTCGCGCGCCGTTCTGGCAAGAAAATCCGGACATTGGGCTTGAATGTCTTCAAAATCACCGGAGAATTTAAATCATCTGCTGATGATGTCATTCGATGGCTCCGCATAGTTGAACTTTATTGGAAGCCTTCAGTGAACACCTTGATTAAGAGGTGAGAGATTGCCACAGGGGCAAACCTCTCACCGCTTACGCGACTAACTCCATCAATTTCTCATACCCGTCGACTACATCGTATTTGACTTGGTCTGACGTGATTGCTTCGAAGAACTTGCGAGCACACTCGATCTTACTTTCCTCGATTTTTCGCAAGTCCATGCTGGACATCGACCCCTTGGTTTCAGCGACGAAGTAGACATGCTTGACCTTCCCCTCCTGGAATGCAATGGCCCAGTCCGGGTTGTAGTTGCCCACCGGCGTTGGAATGAAGAATCCGCGCGGCAGCTTGGCATACACCACCACTTCTGTGCTGGCATCCAACTCGCGCACAAAGTCGCGTTCGTTTTTTGAGTCCGTGAAGACGTAGTCGTAGATGTGGTGGTTGACCTTCACCGCCTTGCTGAAATCTTCCTTCTGCTTGTCTTGAGTGAAGATGTTCATGGTGTGCGTTTCACCCGTGGGGTCGTAGGCGATGTGCTCCACGATCACCGTTGCCTTCTGCTCGTTGATAAGGCGCGCGGCCTTGCGCATGAAGTCTTCGGGGTTGGTGCGGTACTGGCTAAACACGGCCTTGTTAATGCCTTGCAAGATGCTTGCAACCGTGGCACGCGTCAATTGCGTCTCTTCAGCCAAGTGGCCAATCAGGTCGTACTTGACGGCGGAGTGCGCTGATGCACGGTGGTAGTCAGTCGAGGACTCAGTTACCTTGAAAGACTCGCCTTGGCGAATGGCGTCAAAGGTCGCTGTGTCGGCCTGCTCACCTGCAACCACCGTGTACTGCATTGGGCTGACTTTCAGCTCGGCCTCCAAGGCCTTAACGCACTTAGCCACCAGCTCAGGCGTCTCGAATTCCACCGTGTACGCGGCCTTGCGGTTGATGCGATTCCATAGCGCCTTGAACTCGGCTTTCTTAAAATTGCTGTTCAGCGGATTGGTCTTGGCTTTGCGGTCGTCCTCCGGCAATGGCAACTTCGCATCGCTGAACACGGTGTCGATCAGCGTAAATACGGACTCGGCATGGTCTGCCAACTCAGGCGGCAATGCGGCAAGCGTCCCTTGCTTCTTCGCCTCATGGTATGCATCCGCAATGCCATCCTTGTCGTCGATGTAGTCGTTTTTAAGCAGGTACTTGTATATCTGCTTGGCCAGTTGCGGGGTGACCTCCACATCGCCAGCCGCCGTTTTGAGTACCTTGCCAGTGAAGTAGGACGCATCGGCCACCCGTGGGCGCTCCGACAAACCTCCGCTCATATCTCGCTGCAAGGCGGTTACGAAGTCCTTGTAGCTTTCGCTGGCCACCACTGTCAGCACGTTGACCTGGTGCACGGTGGCGGGGGCGTCCATGCGGTCACCATGCTGATTGACTGATAAGCGCAACCCGCGCCCCACCTCCTGCCGTCGACTGATAGTGTTATCGCTGTGCTTCAACGTACAAATCACAAAGACATTGGGATTGTCCCAACCTTCGCGCAAAGCAGAGTGAGAGAAGATGAAGCGCACCGGCTCTTCAAATTTGAGCAGCTGTTCCTTCTTGCGCAAAATCAGGTCATACGCATCCACGTCGTCGGTTTCCGTGGACTTTTTACCCGTCACTGGGTCCACCATACGCTTGCTCTTCTTGTCAATAGAGAAGTAGCCTTCATGCGTGCGCCCGGTGGAAATACCTTTGAGATAGCGGTTATAGGGAGTGTCTTCCAAAGTCATCACTTCGGCCAACTGATGGTTGTACTCTTCCTCAAACATCTGAGCGTACTCGCCATTGCGCTCGCCTGCTTCGTCGTAGCTACGGTATTTGCTGACGGCATCAATGAAGAACAGCGACAGCACCTTGACGCCCTGCGCAAATAGGGCTTGCTCTTTCTCGAAGTGGGCCTTGACGGCCTCACGAATCTGGATGCGGCGCAATGCGGATTCGCTGACATCACCCGTAGCTTCGCCTGCTACCAGCTCGTGGCCATTGGTAAAGCTCACGGTGTTGGTCAACGCGTTGATGTCGGCCACCACGAAACCCCGGTACTGCTCCAAGCCATTGGACAGATCGAACAGATTGTCGTTGCGCGATAGCTTACGCAGCACGCGTTTAATCCCGCTGCTCTGCTTGATCTCCAGCTCCACCCGCGCCACCGGGGCGCTGGTGGACACCTCAATCGACTCCAAGTACAGATAAGCATTGGTGCCCGTGAGGCCCTTGACCGATATACCTCGCACCGCGATTTTCTTGACCAACTTCTGGTTGTACGCGTCCAGCGCATCCAGCCGGTGAATCTTGTTATGGGCCGTCTTATGCGTGGCCGAATAGCGCAGCACTGCCAAAGGCTTGAAGTTTGCCAGCGAGTCCAGCGTCTTGCCACCTTCCATTTTCTGCGGCTCATCCAAAAACAGGATGGGCCGGTTAGCACTGATCACGTCAATGGGCCTGCGGGACTGGAAGTCATCCAGTTCCTCATAAATTCGACGCGCATCCTTTCCCGTGGCATTGAATGCTTGCACATTGATGACCATGGATATTGATGCCCGCATCGCTCGCAAAACTTTCCAGGTTGTGCAGCTGTTTGGAGTTGTAGATGAAAAAGCGGGCGCGCTTCTTGTAGTCGTCCTGGAAATGTTCTGCTGTGATCTCCAGCGACTTGAACACGCCCTCACGAATGGCAATGCTGGGCACCACCACAATGAACTTACTCCACCCATAACGGGCGTTCAACTCGAACATGGTTTTGACATAGCAATACGTCTTACCCGTGCCAGTCTCCATCTCCACATCCAAATTGATGTCACACACCTTGGTTTTGACCAGGGCGGCAGACTGCGGGAGGTTTTGCCTGCGTTGCACCGCGTGGATGTTTTCCAGCAGCTGCCCGGGAGTCAACGCCAGATCTGCATTTTTAAATCCGGATGACTCCAATACCGCTGTCACTTGGCCGCTGGCATCCACCGCACGGCCTGGGTCAATGCGGTAGTTCAGCCCTTCGCGCTTGGGCTGTCCGGCAAAGCAATCCGCCACGGCCTCAACGGCATTGGTCTGGTAGGCCTGTTTCTTAAATTTGAGCTTCATTGCGCTGCCTCCCAAGCCTTCTCAGCTTCTTGAATTTTCTGCCGCAACTCTTCCTTCGAAGGCAAGTACAACTGGTACTGCGCGGCGTAGATGTTGCTGCTCTGGGGCAGGGTGAGCTCCACCAACGCATCGTTCTTGTCATAGCACAGCAAGATGCCCACGGTGGGCGCTTCTTCAGCAGTTTTGACGTGCCGGTCGAAGTAGTTCACGTACATTTGCATCTGACCCAGGTCCTGGTGTGTCAGCTGGCCGATTTTCAGGTCGATCACCACATAGCACCGCAGCAGGCGGTTGTAGAACACCAAGTCCACATAGAAGTGGTTGTCGTCGAAGGTGAAGCGCTTCTGCCGGGCCTCAAAAAGGAAGCCTTTGCCCAGCTCCAACAAGAAATGCTCCAGCTTGTCGATGATGGCCAGTTCTAGCTGGTGCTCTGAGTAGGAAGGGTGATCTGGCAAGTCCAAAAACTCCAACACATAGGGGTTTTTGATCACATCCGCAGGTTTGGCCAGCATCTGTCCTACTTGGGCCAGGGCTCTCACTTCATCCTTGCTGCGGCTCAACGCCAGGCGCTCAAACAAGCCGCTGGCAATCTGCCGCTTCAGCTCACGCACGCCCCAACTCCCTTGCTGCGCTTCCACCTCGTAGAAGCTACGGGCCTGTAAATTGCTCACCGAGAGCAAAACCACATAGTGCGACCAACCCAAACTCAGTTGGGCTTTCAGCGCGTTCAGGTCCGGAGGCCAGGTAGCAGCGGCCAAAGATTCAACAGACGCCGTCTGTTGAATCTTCTGGAACGCCTCATAGAAGCTGCGGCACAAGCGCAGATTGGTTGGAGACACGCCTTTGATGCCATGGCTGGTCAACGCTGCGGACAACTTGTCCACCAGGTTCTTGCCATACACCTCTTGCCGTTTAGCTGAGGCGTTCTCAAATTCCACCAAGTGCCAGCCAAAAAGCCAATTGCGCAGCACCAAGGCGGTGTCCACCGAACGCGCAGCCTGCGATTGCATCTGCTGGTGTGTGGCGCTGAGTGCCTGCACCAAGGCAGAGAAGTCTGTGCCCAAAGGTTTTAAATCCATTGTGTGCAGGCCCCGTCAGATGCACTTGACTTCGGTGCCGGGCGACATGAGCTTGAAGATTTGCTCCACGTTGATTTTCACGCTGTCGCTGGCAAAGCCAGCATCGCGGAACACCACGCGAAGTGGCTCACGCTTAGCCAGTAGTTTGACGACCTCTTCGCTGAGCCCTTCTTCAAAGCACGCAACCAGCGCGTTTCCATCCACCAAGTACACCGCCTTACCCGCAATGGTTTCCTGTGTGATGGGCAGCGCAAGGTCGACCCCCCAGTCCAGCAGCACCTGGAACAGCAGGTCTTCAGAAGTGCGGTCTTCGCGGATGTTGTTGACTTGATCGGACAGCAAGTCCTGGGTTACGGCATCGGGAGTGTAGAACACCTCCTTCATGTTGGAGCTGTCTATCTTTAGGACACGGAAGCCAGCATCTTTACTCCAGTTCTCGTGATAAACCCCAGATAAGACACTTTGCCCTGCGCGGCGAATGCGCTCTTGACTCAGGTCAGAGATGGTTTTGTCCTCGGCCGCCTTCTCTGGAAGCTGAACTGAAATCCATCGCCTGTTTCCTCCGTCTGCAGCATTTTTTGTCAATACCGCGTGCGCGGTCGAACCGGACCCCGCAAAGAAGTCAAGCACAACCGCATCCTCGCTCGGCTCGGTTGCGATACTAAGCATCCGCTCAATTAGTTTGACAGGCTTCGGAGTGACGAACAGCTCGTCTCCGGATGATGCCTCCATCAGTTTGCTTAGCTCTTGCTTTGCATTTCGTGTGCTTCCAACATCTTTCCACGACCAGTAAGTCTGAGGCACGACACCCTCCTTAACTTCCGACAAGAACTTTTTGACTCCTGGTCTGTTGTCGCCGGACTGACCCCACCAGATACGGTTGTCTGCTGCAAGCTCGTCGAACTTTTCCTTTGATACGCGCCAATAGCTTCCAGCAGGCGGTCCCCCGATAGTTTTTCCGCTAGGGGTCGTAATTCCGTAAGTGCCCTTGCTGTAATAGTTTCGAGCAGCCAAGTCGCCAAGTAACCAAGGTCCACGGGGATCGTTATCCAGGTTCTGATATCGATCGATCATCTTCTCGCTCCGAGGGAGCAGTCGCGGCCGCCAAACCTCAGCGTTCTTTGCATAGAGCAAGATGTAGTCATGATCTTCACTCAGATGTCTTGCTGAATTTTTTGGACTATCCATCTTGTGCCAGATGATGCTTGCAATGAAATTGGCAGATCCAAAAACTTCATCACAGATGCATCGCAAATTCTGAAACTCGTGGTCGTCAATACTTATGAAGATTGCGCCATCGTCTGCCAAAAGGTTCAAAGCCAATCGGAGCCGCGCATACATCATCGTTAACCAGTCCGAGTGAAACCTCCCGTTGGCCTCTGTATTCGCCACAAGTCGTTTTCCACTCTCATCTGTCTGGTTTGACCGCCGCAAAAAATCTTCGGCTCTTTCCGAGAAATCATCGTCATAGATGAAGTCCTTGCCAGTGTTGTACGGTGGGTCGATGTAAATGAGCTTGATCTTGTTCAGATAGGTCTCTTGCAGCAGTTTCAGCGCATCAAGGTTGTCGCCCTCGATGAACAGGTTTCGAGTAGTGTCGAAGTCGACGCTTTCATCGCGATAAGGGCGTAAAGTCTTGGCGATCGGTGCATTTGCAGTCAGCAGCGCCTCGCGTTTGCCAGGCCAGTTTAGTTGGTAGCGTTCTTGCGGGCCTTCCACGATGGACGTAGACAGCTCCTGGCGCAGCTGATCAAAATCGATGCTCCGCCTGATCTCACCATTGGCCCCACGGGTTTCGGTCAGACAATTCGGAAAAAGCTCCATCAGCTTGTCGACATTGGATTGCGTAAGGTCGGGGCTGTGCATCTTAAGTTTATTCATGGTACAACTGGCTTTATGCGCTTATCCAGCAAGCGCTAACGGCTATCAAATATATAGCAAAAGTGATGACCCTGCTCAAGAGGCAAGCACTTGAAGCTCACTGCGAATGGTACGCAACTGCGCGTTGATTTCAACTTTGCGGTTGAATTGTTTTTCCTGCATCAGGCGAGATTCCAGCTTAGCGGCTGCAGCCTGCTTGGCTTTAAGCTGCGCCAGACGATCTAGCTGGTTGCGCAACGACTCTCCCGCCCGGGCCGGCACGACTAGATGTTGGCGCAGCAGCTGCTCGTACAGCCCTTGCAGGTTTAGCGCAATGGGCAAGCTGTGGGGTGGAAGGTCGTCTGGCTGCCAAGGCGCTGCATGGTAGTCGCCCAGCACCCATTGGCCACTTTCCGCTTCGCTGGGACGTTTGTAGGCTGCGATGGGTTGGCTTTTTCCATCATGCCGCAGCACAAACAGAATGGGAAACGGGATAGCTTTGTCAATGCATCTAAGCACAGAACGGCTGACGCCCGGCTGCTTCAATGCGATTTCAAACACCTCTATTTCAGGTACTTCGGTCGTAGCCGGCAGATTAATGCTTTCTGGGGCCAGCTTGTAGGCCCAGGTGATGCTCTCGATCTGCGCGACAAACAGCGCCCGCAACGCCACAGTGGGCTTAGCATGCGCGTAGATTTTGGCCTTGGCTACAGACTGGGACACTGCAGCTTTTGCGGGCCAGGCAAACAGAGCACGGGCAGTCGTTGGCTGAGTCGCTAGGTGGGTCATTCAGGCTGCACCACAAGGAAGCTGACCAGCTCGAAGTCTTCCAGCCCAGCCACCTCATGCACCAAGGCGCTGGTCTTGCCCGGCGAGAACAGGCTGTCGACGTCCTGTTCATGTTGGCGTTCAATCATGGAGTGGATGGCCTGATCCAGCAGCGCCGAATACAACGTCATTTCGCGGCCATCGTTAGTGATTGTGTTGAAGGGCTCAAATACGGCGGGCACTGGCTCGTCACGGCCTTTGCAGGCGTTTCGGGCCAGGTCTAGCAGCGTCTTGACTTCGGTATGGTCGGCAATGATGCTGCCGTCCATGCCGATGTAAACCAAGTAATAGGGATGCAGCCGGTTCTTCTGCTTTACCACTGCACCGGCCGTGCCACTGAGCAGCCGGTTGCGCAGCGTGAAAATCACGCCGGGGTGCAAGCCTTTTTCTGTATCGGCAGGCACCACAGCATGAAGGCCATTGGGCATGCGTGACAGATCGCCATTGGCTTTGGCGTAGTTCAGCAGGTCCATGCGGAAATCGTTTAGCCCCAAGTCGGTGATGGACACCCCAGTTTTGAGATCTTCCATCTCGATGACTTCTTCTTGCAGACGTCGCAATTGCTCTTTCCGATAAGCCACATCGTTGGACTGCGCGGACAAAACGTTGTCATCGCCAGTTGCCGTAACGTCGGCAATCATCATGCGGCTCTCCACCCGCTCTTTAAGGCGGATGTATTCGTCAAGGCTGATGTCGGGCCAGTAGTTGACCAGTTGAATGCACGCGTTGGGCGACCCAATGCGGTCTACACGACCAAAGCGCTGGATGATGCGAACGGGGTTCCAGTGGATGTCGTAGTTAATGACGGTGTCGCAGTCCTGCAAGTTCTGACCTTCGGAGATGCAGTCCGTGGCAATCAGCACATCAATTTCGCCGGGTTCGTGGGGCAGGGTCAGCGCCTTCTCTTTGGCGCGTGGCGCAAAAAGGGTAAGCATCGTCTGGAAGTCGATGCCTTGGCGCGGGTTTGCGGCCAGCCGCAGGGTGGTTTTTGGCTCTGTGGTGCCAGTCACCTTGCCAACGTGAATGCCATGGGCTTGAAACAGGCCTGCAGCCAGATTTTCGAACAGGTAGTTGGCGGTGTCTGCAAACGCAGTGAAGATTAGCAGCTTGCGGTTACCCGGATTAATGGGGTTGGCCAACTTTTTCTCAATCTCGCCTTTGAGGTGTTGGAGCTTGGTGTCGTCAGCCGGGGTGATTTTACCCATTTCTGCTAGGAGGCCGTCAATCACCGCCAAGTCGGCACTTAGGTCGTATTCCCACGACGGCAGGTCCATGTCAGCCAGCTCGATCTTGACCTTGCCGCCTGTGCTGCTCTCGCCAGAGTCGTCATACTCTGGCAATTCTTCTTCGTCGAAATCGGCATTCTCAAACTCGGATGTCTGGTCGGTGAACGGCCTCGCACGGCCGGTTTGCTTGAATGCGGTTATCTGGGCAAGTGCTTTCTGGTGATTGCTTTGCAGACTCCGCAACGTGAGTCGGAATGACGCAACTGAACTTTCTAGGCGTTTCAGCAGGTTGACGGTCATTAACGCCTGCAAGCTCTTTTCGCGGTCAGCCTGTTTGAATTTACCGGCTCCGCTCGGTACTTCGGTGTCGTACATGTCCTCATACTTTTTGATGCGGCTGGGTAGGATGTAACTCACAGGTGCATACACGGCCAGTTTCAGAAGCGAAAGCTTATTAAAGATTTCGTTGAAGCCAATGACATCAGGACGCAGGGTCAATGGACAATGGAACGACTGCGGTTCAAGGCGTTTAGGGAAGGTTCCAATGTCTTTGGTATCGTAGAAAGTCTCAATGTGTTTGCGAGAGCGTGCAATCGTTACGCTGTCCAACAACTCAAAGAAGTCGAAGTCCAATGCACCCAATATGGCGTCTGCGGTGCGCTCTTCCGGCGGCAATTTCGTCCAGGTATTGAATGCAGCTTGTGCCCGGCGAAAAATTTCCTCAACGTCTTTCTCGGTGTGCAGCTTGTCACCCAACTGCAACGAATTGCCCTCATAGGCTAGGGCCAACTGGTTACGCAAATCGTTGAAGCGGTTGTTGACGGGCGTGGCCGAAAGCATCAACACCTTAGTCTTCACGCCTTGCTTGATCACGGAGTCCATCAGCTTTTGATAGCGTGTCTCCTTGTCCTTGAACGCGTCATTGTTGCGAAAGTTATGAGACTCATCGATGACCACTAAGTCGTAATTACCCCAATTCACCCGATTCAGTGGTGTTCCGAACGATTCACCGCTGGTGCGCTGCAGGTCAGTATGACAAAGCACGTCATAGTTAAACCGGTCGTTTGCGAAGATATTGGTCTTGAGATTGCGGTTATAAGTCAACCAGTTGTCGGCTAACTTCTTGGGGCACAGCACTAGTACGGAACGATTGCGCAGCTCGTAATATTTAATCACAGCTAATGCAGTAAATGTCTTTCCCAGACCCACACTGTCGGCCAAGATACAGCCGTTGTAGGTTTCGAGCTTGTTGATGATGCCGGTGGCAGCGTCGCGCTGGAAGTTAAATAGTTTTTGCCAGACCAATGTATCGAGATAGCCCGTGCGGTCGTTGGGCAGCACGTCTTCGTTGAGGTCCTCCAGGAACTCGTTGAAGATGTTGTACAGCATGAGAAAGTAGATGCGCTCGGGCGAGTTCTCTTGGTACACCGATGCAATATGTTCGCACACCAAGCTGGTTACGTCGTTTAGTTTGACGGGATCGGCCCAAATCTGGTCGAACAAGCTGAGGAAAACGCCCGTGTTAGCGGGCTCGTCGAACTTGTTGACGATGTTTGATACGGCGTTGCCAGGCTGGTAGCCCAAATCAACAGCAGTAAAGCCATGCAAGGGCATGTAAACGGCGTTGGGCATGTCGCACACCGCACTGGTGGCTTGCACCGCCGCAAACTGCTGCATGGGTGCATTGCCACTGTTGGTGCGGAACGTGGCCTTTCGGCGCATCCAGTTGGCGCATTCACGGGCTATGGCGCGCTGGGTCAGCTTGTTTTTGAGCTGCACCTCGAACTCGGTACCATAGAAACTCCGCTCGGTTTTGGTGTCCGATGGCGGCTTGGGGATGTGGAACTCCCGCCGCTCTTTCTTGGCCGCGTCCGTTGCCTCGTCGGGCATGAACGAAGGCGAAGTGAAAATAAACTCGAAGGATTCGACCGATTCCAATTCACGCTTCAAGGCCTCGTAGGCGTAAATCGAGAAGCATGAGGCTGCGATTTTGAGCCGAGCGCCGGGGTGAATAGACTTCTTGAGGTCGTCACCTAGCAGGTCGTTGATGTTATCAATGAGTTTCATGCTGTTGTCGCGTAGCTCCTTCGTCACATCTTACCAAGAAGCGCTATTACCTGGTAAGAGTTGTGTGGAAATGCAAACAGCAGCTCAACGCACGCTAAACAAGTACACACACGCATAGCAAGACCCAGAACGATAGTTGGCTGTTGAAATGCGATTTACTGCAAGAGTCTGGTTATTTCTGCAAATGACTGTTTAATGCGATGCAGTTCATCTAGGAAATCAACTTCCTCGCGTAATAGAGTCAACCTCCGCAACCCAACATGCATCTCTTCGTTAGGTTACCTACAGTCTTGGCGGACCTAAGAAAAGACATCGAGAATGGCTCACTCAGGTGCAGACTCTATCCTCAGGCACCGACCGCCGACGAGCCAATAGCTTCGCGCCGCCTTCGCCTGCCAAGAAGCTCTGAACCATTTCCAGTTTGAACTCCGTCTCATACTTCTTCATGAAACCCCCTTGAAGTTCGTCCAACTTATGAGGGTCAGCTCAAACCCGGGGCAATTCATAGCGTTCTGCTCGCTCCTAGGCATGGCAAGTACTGCGATTCACGCTGCGCCTCCTTTCTCCCCCTCAGCAGCCCTCTCATTAGCCCGATGCAACACCGCCTGCGCATCCTCGGTCAGCGCATACAAAGCGCTGTGCAGCCCACCTTGCAGCCACTTGCTCAGCTTGAACGCCCCGCCTTCATCTGCACCGATCAGCAGAGCCGATATAGCACTCAAGCCATACAAACGCGTGTTGATCGCTTGGGCTTCGCACTCTGTCAGCGCCAGGTCGTCCGTAAAGCCGCAGGCCCTGCGGTGGCTGCAAATGTCGTGAATGTCCAAAGGCTGGTCGCCATGGTCAGCGATGGCCTGGATGGCATCGGCATAAGCGGTAACCAGGCTGGAGGTATCTGAGCTGGTATCCACAGATGCAGCGGGTTTTGCTGCCGCGCGGGCAGCTTGGGGCTTGCTGTTCATGATGACGCCTCCTGAATCCAGGACAGGTTGCGGAATAGAGGCAGCGCCTGTACGACCATGTTCAGCGCGTTGTGCGCATCGGGATGGAGTTGGATAAGGGCGCTTTCGCCCAGGCAGGAAGTGGGCGCAGAGATGCGCGCGAGGGAGGACTGAGCCATGGTGGACTCCAAGCAGTGTGGTTTGCAAAAACCACCGCCCGGACGCCAATCAGGGCGGCAGCTCGAGCAGGTTGGCGTACCGGACACCGCTTGCGCAAACCGGCGAGCCTCGCGGCTCCCTGCCCGAGCCGCCATAAAAGGGGCACGAACAAACAAGCCGCAGGTACTCTGCGGAGGAGACTGCGGCTTGCGTCGCAGCAATGTGACAGGACGCCAATCCCGGCTGCGCTTGACTGGCGCAGCGGCATAACTGTAGCACGGCAGGAATGGGAGTGTTTAGGTGTGGCGTTTTATCGGCCCCCTCCTCTGCCCGAGCCTCCCGGTCCTCCTCAATGAAGCGGTACCGGCCCGGCCGGATCGGCAAGCCGTCACCGTCTATGGCATTGATGCGCTCCAACCCATTGGCGATGTATAGGGTCAGTGCTTGGGCGTTAAAGGAGATAACCTCAGCGCACCCAGGCTGGCGTCAGAGGACTCTTTCGTGGTTGGTATTGCTTCGTCGCGCGTATGCGTTCCAACAAGCCCTCATAACCGCATTCCCAACCAGATGACGGTTTGTGTCGATGCAGCCACCACCGGAGTCAACACTTTGGGCCAGAACTGGCCAGGCGCCAGATGCATCACCGACTGCTCCAGATGCTGCTCTTCATCGGCCACGATTTTTGCAATGGCCGCGACCGCAGCATCATCCTGACCTTCCAGCAAGTGGATCTGATGCTTCAAGTGGCCCAGCACGACGCGCTCTACAGCAGCGGTCGTTGCAGCAATCGCCTGCAATCCAAAAAGTGCCGTTATCGAGCCCAGTGCAAATCCACCCAGTCCGCACAACCAGTAACTGCGGCAACGGCTGATACCTCTGCGCTGAAGCTCGTCCCAGAAGATGGCGCGATGCGCTTCTGCATGCGCCTTGAATGTCTGGAGCGTTGGAACGATGGATGGCGCAGTCCATCGCGCGACCAGGATCTGAGCAGCATAGATGTTGACAGCGCCATGCTCCGCTGCATGGTTCACCTTAAGCACTCGCCCGGCAAAGTTTTTCGCCTTCATAGATCGATCAGTTGCGTCATGCGCTGTAAGACACTTAAGATTCGTGAGGTAGCGGGCCTTCCGGCCGCTCCCAAATGGTTAAGCAAATCCTAGGGATTGATCGGCTGCGCAACCAGGCGAACGCCGAGCGCTGCACACACGCGCCAAATGGTGTCAAAGCGCGGATGGCTGCCCGGGCGCAGCGCCTTGTACAGCGCCTCTCGGGTCAGGCCGCTGGCACTTGCTATGTCGCCCATGCCACGCGCGCGCGCAATCACACCCAGGGCATGCGCAAGTTCGGAGGGATCTTCTTCCTCCATCACCAGGGTCAAATAGGCGGCCACCTCTTCATCCGTTTTCAAATGCTCTGCCATGTCAAAGTTGGGCAGGTCTGCAATCTTGACCATCATCTACTCCTTCTCACCCTCTTCCGGCTCCAAAGTGGCAGCCAGCGCCTGGGCAGCAGCGATATCCGCTTGTTGGCTGGACTTGTCACCGCCGCCCAGCATGACTACCACCACATCGCCACGCTGCACGTAGTACATACGCCAGCCTGGGCCAAAGTCTTCGCGCATTTCATAAACGCCTGCGCCAACGGATTTACAGTCGCCCATCAAACCACGTGTGACCTTGTCCAAACGCTTGGCCAGGCGAATACGCGTCATCGTGTCACGCAGGCCAAGGAGCCAGGCATCGAATTCAACAGTGCGCTTGACGGTGAACATTTCAGGATTGTAATCGTTCGTTCACACCAACGCCAGTTTTTTCATTAGCGGCAGCACACACTCCAGACACCATGCCATCGCTCACAAGGCATGACGCGATGCGCTTGAACAAAGACTTTTGTATAGTTTTGTACACTGCCTCTCCCAGCGCTACATTCGGTCAGAAAACCCCTTTGCCAAAGCGCCGTGGGCTTGAACAATCGCTCCGTCAGTTTGACAAAACAACACCTCCAAAAGGATTTGACCATGAGCGCAGCACAAGACAAGGTTCTCTACACCGGCCGCACAACCACCACTGGCGGCCGCTCCGGCGCATCGCGCAGCGATGACGGGCATTTGGATATTCGCCTGACCCAATTTGGCGCGGCAGGCACGGGCACCAACCCCGAGCAGCTGTTTGCGGCCGGCTGGTCGGCCTGCTTTATGGGGGCGATGGCACGCGCGGCGCAGCCGCTGGGCGTGAAGCTGCCGGCTGACCTGGCGGTCGATGCCGAGGTGGACCTGGTGCAAAACGCCGAGGGCTTTGCGCTGGCGGCGCGGCTGAACGTCAGGGTGCCGGGCGTGGCGCATGACCAGGCGCTGGCCGTGGTGCAGGCGGCGCACCAGATCTGCCCGTACTCCAAGGCGACACGCGGCAATATCCAGGTCGATCTTTCCGTGGCCTGATCGGCCCCTTGGCTCCCCACCCGGCTTGACCTCCATGCGCAGCATTCTTCAACGGCTTGTCCCTTCCACCCTGCTGGCGCGCGTCGCCTTACTGGTGGTGCTGGGCATGGGGGTGGCGCAGCTGCTGACCTATATGGCCATTCGCCATGAACGTGAGCAGGCGCTGATGCGGCTGATGATCAGCGGGGTCGAGCGCGATATCGCCAGCTCGGTCGCGCTGATCGACCGGCTGCCGGCCCGCGAGCGCCAGGACTGGTTCCCCAAGCTCGAGCGGCCCAATTACAGTTTTTCTCTGGAGGGCGCGGTCAGCAATGCTGCGCCCACCGACCCGGCCCTGGCCCGCTTTGCGCAGGTGGTGGCCGATGCCTTGCAGCCCTTTCCGGTGCTGGCGATGGGCCAGCTGGGCGACCGCGCCGATGCCGTGCGCATGCAGCTGCGGCTAAGCGACGGCGCACCGCTGTACATCGTGGCGCGCCGCGTGCCGATGCCCGTCTCGGGCTGGGTCACCTGGTTGCTGCTGGGCCAGCTGCTGGTACTGGCAGGCCTGGCCTGGCTGGCGGTGCGCCTGGTCACCCGGCCTTTGGAGAGGCTGGCAACGGCGGCCGACCAGTTGGGACCGGACCTGCAGCCCACTGTGGTGGCCGAGGCCGGCCCCGCCGAGGTGGTGCGCGCCGCGCGCGCCTTCAACGCGATGCAGCGGCGCATTGCCGGCTACCTGAACGAGCGCATGCAAATCCTCGCGGCCATCTCGCACGATCTGCAGACCCCCATCACGCGCATGCGGCTGCGGGTGGACCTGGTGGACGATATGCCCGATGCCGACAAGTTTCGCCAGGACCTCGAAGCCATGCGCAGCCTGGTGCAGGAAGGGCTGAACTATGCCAAGACCCTGCAAGGCTCCGACGAAAAAGTGCGGCGCCTGGACATGGATGCGCTGCTGCGCAGCATCGTCAACGACTATGCCGACACCGGCAGCCCGGTGACGATGGAGGGCGCTGCAGGCCAGCCCATCCGCACCCGCCCCCATGCGCTGCGCCGCGTTCTGGGCAATCTGATCGACAACGCCTTGAAATACGGCCAGCGCGCCGAAGTGCATCTGCGCCTGCAAGCGGGCCATTTGTGCATCGATGTCTGCGATGCCGGCCCGGGCATCCCCGAGGAGCAGCTCGCAGCCGTGCTGCAGCCCTTTTACCGGGTCGAGGCCTCCCGCAACCGCGACACCGGCGGCTCCGGCCTGGGCCTGGCCATAGCCCACCAGCTGAGCCTGTCGCTGGGCGGCACCTTGAGCCTGCACAACCGCCCCGAAGGCGGCCTGCGCGCCAGCCTGCAGTTGCCGGCCACCCGCTGACACCCACTGACCCACCGACACCTTCTGCCATGACAAGCACCTCCCCTGCCAGCGACCACATCCTTTTGGTGGATGACGACCGGGATATCCGCGACCTGGTCAGCGCCTACCTGCAAAAAAATGGCCTGCGTGTGACCACCGCACCGACGGGCCGGCATATGCGGCAGCTGCTGGAGATCGCCGGCCCGTTTGACCTGGTCATCCTGGACCTGATGCTGCCCGGCGAAGACGGGCTCACCCTGTGCCGTGACCTGCGCGCCGGCAAGTTCAAGACCACGCCCATCATTATGCTGACGGCACGCGGCGATGAGACCGACCGGGTGCTGGGCCTGGAGATGGGCGCCGATGACTATATGCCCAAGCCCTTTGCCGCGCGCGAGCTGCTGGCGCGCATCAAATCGGTACTGCGGCGCACGCGCATGCTGCCGCCCAATATGCGCAGCAGCGAGGAGGCGCGGTTTCTGGCCTTTGGCGAATGGCGGCTCGATACCGTAGAGCGCGTGCTGCTGGACCACGATGGCGTGATGGTGTCGCTGAGCGGCGCCGAATACCGGCTGCTGCGCGTGCTGGTGGACCACCCGCAAAAAGTGCTCAGCCGCGACCAGATCCTGTCCATCACCCAGGGGCGCGAGGCCGAGCTGTTTGAGCGCTCGATCGACCTGATGATCAGCCGCCTGCGCAAATGCCTGAACGACGATGCCCGCGAGCCGCGCTATATCAAGACGGTGCGCAGCGAGGGCTATGTGTTTGCCAGCCAGGTGGAGGCCCAGGATGTTTAGTGTTCGCAAATGGCTATATGCCTGCATGTTCTTGCTGGGCTGTGCGGCTGCTGAGATCGCCTCGCCCGCAGGCCGGCCCTGCCCCTTGGCCAGCAGCAGTACGCCGCTACGCAAACGCGTGCCCCGCGCTTAACGCTGCCAAGCAGCAGCAACACCCATCACACCCGACACCGCCACCTTTCAGGTGGCGGTGCCGTTTCCGGGCTCCGCAATCACGGCTTTGTATAGCTGTGTATCTGCCCGCGCCGCGTGCTACACGGCCATGCATTTGGGGGGTGCGCATGACACATGCCACATACATGGCGGCGGTCTACTAGCTAACAGCCAAGACAAACGAGTTTCGGCACCGAGCACCCCACCCCCCTTCACCCAGCAAAGGCCCTCCATGAACCCGATCACCACCTCCTCCCGCCGCAGCTTTTTGGGCAATGCCGCCCTGGGCCTGGCCTTGGCGCCCATGGGCAGCTTGCTGGCCAGCAGCGCACGCGCCGCCAGCCCGGCAGGTGCCACCACCAGCTTTGGCCCGCTCAAGCAGATCGATGCCGGCGACCTGCGGGTGGAATACGCCGAAGCGGGCCCCGCCAACGGCCCCGTCGCCATCCTGCTGCACGGCTGGCCTTATGACATCCATGCCTTTGTCGATGTGGCGCCGCGCCTGGCGGCAGCGGGCTACCGCGTCATCGTGCCCTACTTGCGCGGCTACGGCGGCACGCGTTTTCTGTCGGCCAGCACAGCACGCAATGGCCAGCAAGGCGCAGTTGCGCAGGACATCATTGCGCTGATGGATGCGCTGGGCGTGCGCCAGGCGGTGCTGGGCGCCTTTGACTGGGGCGCGCGCACCGCCTGCATCATGGCGGCAATCTGGCCCGAGCGGGTCAGCGGCCTGGTGTCCGTGAGCGGCTACCTGATCGGCAACCCCCAAGCCAATGCCAAGCCCCAGGCGCCTGCTGCCGAATACGCCTGGTGGTACCAGTCCTACCTGGCCACCGACCGGGGCCGCGACGGCTATGCCGCCAACCCCGCAGCGTTCAACCACTTTATCTGGCAGCAGGCCTCACCCCAATGGCAGTTTGACGATGCCACCTACCAGCGCAGCGCCCAGGCCTTTGACAACCCCGACCATGCTGCCATCGTGGTGCACAACTACCGCTGGCGCATTGCGCTGGCACAGGGCGAATCGCGCTTTGATGCGCTGGAGGCCCGGCTGGCCAGCGCGCCGCGCATTGCCGTGCCCAGCATCACGATGGAGGGGGATGCCAACGGCGCGCCGCACCCCGCGCCTGCTGCCTATGCCGCCAAGTTCAGCGGCCCCTACCAGCACCGCAACCTGGAGGGCGGCATTGGCCACAACCTGCCCCAAGAGGCGCCTGCCGCCTTTGCCCAGGCCGTCATCGACGTCACCCGCTTGTAAGCCCGTCCTTAACCAGCCATCCAAGGAGCTGCCATGGCCCTGTACCTAGTTGCCTTTGCCGCCGGGGTGCTCAGCGTGCTGAGCCCCTGCATCCTGCCCGTTCTGCCCTTTGTCTTTGCACGCCAGGGCCAGCCCAGCCGCCACGGCAGCCTGCCGCTGCTGATCGGCATGGCGCTGGCCTTTGCGGCCGCCGCATCGCTGGCCGCTGCCGCCAGTGCCTGGGCGGTGCAGTTGAGCCAGTGGGGCCGGGGCCTGGCGCTGCTGGGCCTGGGCGTTTTTGCAGCATCGCTGCTGTTGCCGGGCCTGGCCGCCTGGTGGAGCCGGCCACTGGTGCAGATCGGAGAAAAGCTGGCCGCCCAGCACCCTCAGCAGCGCTGGCTGCATTCCGTGCTGCTGGGCGTGGCCACCGGTCTGATCTGGTCGCCCTGCGCCGGCCCGGTGCTGGGCCTGCTGCTGTCGGGTGCCGCATTGGCGGGGCCCGGCACCGCCACCAGTTTGCTGCTGCTGAGCTATGCGGCCGGTGCCGGCCTGGCCTTGTGGGCGGCACTGCGCATCAGCGCCGGCACCATGGCACGCCTGCGGTCCCATTGGCTGCCGGGCGAGCGCGGCCGGCGTGCCGCAGGCGCCGCGATGCTGGCCGCCGTGCTGGCCGTGGCCACCGGACTGGACAGCCGCCTGCTCGCACAATCGGGCGCATTGAGCGGTTTGGGCAGCAATGGGCTGGAAAGCAGCCTGCTGCAAGCGGCCCTGCCCTCGGCCCAAGCGGCCGAGTTGGCGGGCAATACCGCAGCACAGTTGGGCAACGGCGCCCCTTACACCAGCCCCCTTCCGGTCGAATCGACCCGCCCCAGCCTGGACGGCGGCACCCAATGGCTGAATGCTGCGCCTCAGTCCATCCCCGCGCTGCGCGGCAAGGTGGTGCTGGTCAATTTCTGGACCTACTCCTGCGTCAACTGCCTGCGCACCCTGCCCTATGTCAATGCCTGGGCGCAAAAGTATGCCGATCGCGGCCTGGTGGTGGTGGGGGTGCATGCGCCTGAGTTCGCCTTCGAGAAGGACCGCAGCAATGTCGAGAAGGCCTTGCAGCAGCTCAAGATCAGCTACCCCGTCGTGCAGGACAACGGGTTCCGCATCTGGCGCGCCTTCAACAACCAGTACTGGCCGGCCCTCTACCTGGTCGACGCGCAAGGGCGGGTGCGCCACCACCAGTTTGGCGAAGGCGGCTATGCAGCGACCGAGCGCGCGCTGAACGAGCTGCTGCGCGAAGCCCAGGCGCCATCGGCAGCAACGGCACCTGCGTCTACTGCGAACACGGTCCCCGACACCGGAGGCCTGGGCATGGCCGCCGACACCGCCAGCCTGCGCAGCCCTGAGCTGTACCTGGGCTACGACAAGGGCGGCAGCCTGCGCTTGGCAGGCCGCCCCGCCCCCGACAAGGCAGCCGACTACCAGCCAGCGTCACTGCGCCTCAACACCTGGACCTTGCAGGGCAACTGGACCTTGAAGCCCGAGTGGGTACAAGCCAATAGCGCCGGCGGCCGCCTGGCCCTGCGCTTCGAAGCCCGCGATGCCAACCTGGTGCTGGGCGCCGCCGGTGCCGGCCCGCTGCGCTTTCGCCTGACCATCGACGGCCAGCCCCCAGGCATCCACCACGGCAGCGATGTCGATGCCCAGGGCTACGGCCAGGTCGATGCCACGCGGCTGTACCAGCTGGTACGCCAGCAGGGCCCGGTGAAGCAGCGCACGCTGGAGATCGAGTTTCTGGATGCGGGGGCGCAGGGATATGCGTTTACGTTTGGCTAGAGGCTTTGCATTGCGCGCCTGCTAGGATCTAAGCCTTCACCCAGCACACCCCAGCATGGACCCCACCCTGACGCAGCAGCTTTCCCAACTGGAAGCCCAGCTCCACCTTGCTGATATCCGCCACCAGCCCGAGCGCGTGTTGCAACTGCTGCACCCGGCCTTTGAGGAGACGGGCCGATCCGGCCAGCGCTACACGCGAGAAACGGTGGTGGAAGCGCTGCGCGCCGAATCGGCCGCTGACGCGATCGTGGCGGACGGCTATGCCGCCACCGCGCTGGCGCCCGGCGTGGCGCTGCTGACCTACCGCAGCGCCCTGCGCGATGTGCAAGGCGCTCGCAGCAAGCACACCTTGCGCTCGTCGATCTGGTTGCTGACGGATGGCCGTTGGCAGCTGCGCTACCACCAGGGCACGCCGGCACTCGATAGCTGGTAGCGGATGGCGGGTCCGGTCCGCTGAGACGCGTGACCGACAGCGGCCAGCTGCGATCCGCCTTACCATGCACCGTGGCCGTGCCAGCTAGTCAGCGCCATCGCCTCGGATCCCCCGCCCACAGGAGCCCCCATGCCCATCGAACTCTGGTTAACCTTTGTCGCCGCATCCGCCGTGCTGCTCATCATCCCGGGGCCAACGATTCTCACGGTGATCAGCTATTCCTTGGCGCAAGGGCGCCGCGCCAATGTGCCGCTGGTTGCGGCGGTGGCGCTGGGTGATTCGACGGCGCTGGTGGTGTCGCTGCTGGGGCTGGGTGCGCTGCTGGCGGCTTCGGCCTTCTGGTTCACCGTCGTCAAATGGGCAGGCGGCCTATACCTCATCTACCTCGGCATCAAGATGCTGCGCGCAGGCATCTCGCCGTCCAAGCTGGCTGCCGCACCCGTCTCCAGCGCGCGCTGGAAGCTGTTTGCCAATACCTACCTGGTCACCGCACTCAACCCCAAGGGCATCGTCTTTTTTGTGGCCTTCCTGCCGCAGTTCATCAGCGCAGGCGCGCCCGCCCACCAGCAGCTCTGGATTCTGGCCCTCACCTTTGTCGCGATGGCCACCCTGAATGCCACGCTGTATGCCGTCTTTGCGTCGTCTGCGCGCAAGCTCCTGTCCTCGCCAACAGCTTTGCGCCGGTTCCATATTGCCGGTGGCAGTTTGCTGTCGGCAGCAGGGGTGTGGGCACTGCTGGCCCGGCGGCCGGGGTAAGCGAAGGCGCCAGGTTGGGGACAGGACGCAGCACCAAGACCCAGGCCCCTTAAGCCGCTGAAAACACCCCCACCATATGCCGCAGCAGTTGCGACGCCACCGGCGACAGCGGCCGGCCGCTGCGGGTGACCACATGCAGCTGGCTGTGGTTGAGCACCGGGCTGGCCAGCGGCAGCGACACCAAGGTGTCCAGCGCCACACCCTGCAGCGGGATGGAGCGCGGCGTCATGATGTAGCCCAGGCCCATCACCGCAAAATCCCACAGCACCTTGAAGGAGTTGGTGGTCAGCATGGGTTGCAGCCGGACGTTCTCCTCCAGCTCGGCGGCCTGGATGTGCTTGCGCACGCCAAAGGATTCCTCGAGCGCCGCCCCCGGGTAAGGCGCCAGATCGGCCAGGCTCAACGGCCCGCTGTGGCTGGCCAGCGGATGGCCCTTGCGCACATGCACCCGCACGGGCGCCAGCCGGGCATGGTGGGAGCGCAGGCGCGCATCGGCCGGCGGCTGGAACACGATGCCGATATGTGCCCGGTCCTCCAGAATGCACTGCACGGCCTCTTCGGTGCCGGCGACCTTGACGTGGTAGCGCACATCGCCATGGGCTTTGACAAAATCCTGCAGCACCGGCGCCATCACCATGTCCAGGGTGCCCTCGCCCAGCACCAGGTCCAGATGGCCTGATTGCGCGTTCTTGAGGCTGTTGACCTCGGCAACAAAGGTGTCGTGCAGGTCCTGCTGGCGGCGGGCAAACAGGGCCAGCATGCGGCCGGCATCGGTCACCACCACGCCCCGGCCACGGCGCTCGAGCAGCACCAGGCCGGTGTCCTGCTCCAGCCGGGCCACCGTGCGGCTGACCATCGACGGGTCCACCGCCAGCACATCAGCGGCGCCGCGCACCGAGCCGGTTTCCATGATCTGCAGCAGGCACAGCGCCCGCTTGCGGTCCAGCACATCGTCCATACCCAGGTTCAACATTGCTCGCCTCCACCCATTGTTGCGATTCTTGCAACGTTTGATTGCTTGCGTTGTCATGGACGCGACGGATAGCGCTTTCGATAATGGTTTGACTTTTTTTTGACGGCCCCACCATGAACGCACCTCTCAACCCTGCCTTGCTATCTGCCGTACAGGCCCTTGCGCCTGAGTTTGTCGGCATCCGCCACCAGATCCATGCTTTCCCGGAGCTGGCTTTTGAAGAGCTGCGCACCAGCGATCTGGTGGCCGAGCGCCTGCAGTCCTGGGGCTATGAAGTGCACCGGGGCCTGGGCAGCACCGGCGTCGTGGGCCGCCTCAAAAAAGGCCAGGGCAGCCGCAGCATCGGCATTCGCGCCGACATGGATGCGCTGCCGATCCAGGAGAAAACCGGCCTGCCCTATGCCAGCACCCTGAGCGGCAAGATGCACGCCTGCGGCCACGATGGCCACACCGCCATCCTGCTGTGCGCGGCGCGCTACCTGGCCGAATCGGTGGACTACAACGGCACCTTGAACCTGATTTTTCAGCCAGCCGAAGAGAACGAAGGCGGCGCCTTGCGCATGGTCGATGACGGCCTGTTCGAGCAGTTTCCCTGCGATGAAATCTATGCGCTGCACAACACACCGGGCCTGCCGGTGGGCCAGATCGGCATGATCACCGGGCCCGCGATGGCCTCGTTCGACCGTGCCACCGTCACCTTGACCGGCCGCTCCGCCCATGGCGCCATGCCCCACCATGGCATCGATGTGATGCAGGCCGCCGCCAGCATCGTGCTGGGCCTGCAGTCGCTGGTCAGCCGCGAGGTCGATGCGCTCAAGTCGGCCGTCATCACCGTCGGCTCCATCCAGGCCGGTGCCACCTACAACATCGTGCCCGAGAGCGCGACGATCAAGATCGGTATCCGCGCGCTCAACCCCGAGGTGCGCAACCAGATCGAAACCCGGCTGCGCGACTTTGTCGGCGCCCAGGCCCAGAGCTACCAGCTCCAGGCCGATCTGCTGTACGAGCGCAAGTACCCGGTGCTGGTCAACCATGCCGCGCAAACCGAGCGTGCCCGCGAAGTGGCCGCCAAACTGCTGGGCGCCGACAACGTGGTGACCCGGGGCCCGGTGATGGGCAGCGAAGACTTTGCCTACATGCTGGAGCACCGCCCCGGGGCCTATGTGCGGCTGGGCAATGGCCTGGGGCAGGACGGCGGCTGCATGGTGCACAACCCGCTGTATGACTTCAACGACAAGGCCCTGCCCATCGGCGCGGCATTCTGGGCCAGCCTGGCACAGAGCTATCTGCAATAAACCCACCGAGCGAGAGCACCATGACCGCCACCCATCGCCGCCAGTTTCTCCAATACGCCAGCCTGCTGACGGGCGCCCCCTGGCTTGCCACGCCACAGGCCTGGGCCGCCGATGCCTACCCGACGAAGCCGCTGTCGCTGGTCGTGCCCTACCCCGCTGGCGGCGCCAGCGATACCGCCGCCCGCATCTTTGGTGAATCGATTGGCAAAAGCCTCAAGCAGCAGGTCGTCGTCGAGAACTACGGCGGCGGCACGGGCCTGATCGGTGCCAACAAGGTGCTGAGCGCGCAGGCCGATGGCTATACCTTCTTCCATGGCTCGATCAACGAGGTGTTTCTGGCGCCGATGCTCAACCCCTCGGCCCGCTATACGCCCAAGGATTTCAGCCTGGTCGCGCCGATCAGCGAAGCGCATATCGTGCTGCTGGCCCGCAACGGCCTGCAGGCCGATTCGCTGGACAAGGTGATTGCACTGGCCAAGCAAAGCAGCGCCAAGCCACTCACCTATGCCACCGTCGGCATAGATTCCATCTACCACCTGATGGGCGAGGCGCTGGCCGCACGCGTGGGTGCAAGCTTGCTGCATGTGCCCTATAAGGGCGGTGCCCCGGCGCTGCAGGGCGTAGCCGGTGGCGAGGTGGACCTGGCCATCCTGCCCTACCAGACCAGCTTTGATGCGATGCAGGCGCAGGGCCGGCTCAAGATCGTGACCAGCTTTTCCAAAGAGCTGCCCGCCCCGCTGGCCCCTGTTCCACTGATCAGCCAAAGCCAGCTGGTGCCAGACTTTGCATACACGATCAGCGGTGGCTACTTTGTCAAGCAAGGCTGCCCCGCCGAGCGGGTCAGCATCCTGCGCAACGCCATTGGTGCCGCGCTGCTCAGCCCGGACATCCGCGCCCGGCTGGAGGCCGAAGGCCGCACGGTCGCGCAGCCCATCGACAGCCAAGCCGCTGCGAACCAGGTCTTCGACCAGTATCTGCAGCGCGTGGCCGAGCTCATGCGCACGGTAGGCCGCAAACCGGTCGCCTGAACATCCTCTGCAGCATCCAGGCCCGTTGGGTTCGGCGCGGATTGGGATGAGACGCCGTATTGCCGGGATGGATCACCCGGCGGATCGCCCAAGACCACCTTCAGGCCAGCGCAGGGAGTTGTGCGGAGGCCTAAAAGCACAAAACCGGCCCAGCGCCCCGTCTTGACCGCCAGCCCTGGTACACAGGTCTGGCCTTATCCCAAGCCTCGCGCTTGTCATGGCCGAATCCCCAAGCACTATCGCTTACCCTGAATCACTTACACGCCCGGCCGTGTGCCCGTGAGCACCGTCAAAATTAGTACATAATATTGCACTGCCAACAATCAGTTGCGCAGTGTGCGTGCTAGCAATCTCCACACCCAGTAACTATTGACACAAATAGCAGGGCTGCCTTCTTGATGTGCACAGCGGCAATGGGTGCATTAAACAAGGTACCTCACGGGATATTGAAATACTCGCGTTATGTATATGTTGATAGCATTTTGCATAATGCCATGGGATTTCTTCTAGAAATCCATAAGCTTTCGAAAAGCTGACATTTGTTGAATTTATGACAAAAAAGCTGTCATAGTTTCGGCATATGATCTCGATTCCTCTGGAGGGAGGTAGAAGTACAAGAAAAGGAAAACAACCTTGGAGCCCGCACCATGCGGGCTCTTTTTTTGTCAATTGCTGACTATTGCGCATCGCGTTTAACAGGCAAATACCGGTGGCCGCCCTAGAATTTGAGCATCGGTTTCGCCGAGTTCATGCGTACCCTCCCTCCCTCTCTTGACTTGCATGAACACCCTGATTTTCAGGATCGGCTTTCTTCTTGAATGCAAAGCCGCCCCCACAGGGGCGGCATTTTTTTGGTTGAGCGCAGACGCTGCGTAAATCACAAAGCTCTGCGCCCTATCAAGCAAGCAGTCGTCCCTGGAGACGCGACTCGTAACTGCTGGCAGCACTCAGCGCAGGGACTGAACACCGAGGCTTGGGGCATGGGAACCAGCCCACAACGCCCTGCCACCGTGCAACCCAGGCCCGCACCGCAGCTATCACTCACCCATCAGCGCTGACCATGCTTGCGGCGCACCACCACCAAGCCCAGCGCTACCAGCAGACCGCTCAGCAGCCATTGGCCCCACTGCGACAGCGATGGCACAGGGATGGCGGCGCCAGGTTCTGGGACGGGTTCAGGCTCAGGAACCGGTTGCGGCGTTGGCTCAGGTACAGGTGTCGGAACAGGGTCTGGCGTTGGCGCGGCGATGGTCACATCGGTAGCCGCCGTGCTGCTGCCACCAGTGCCCTGGACCGGGAAAACGCTCTCCTGCATAGCGGTACCGCTGACCTGGCAGACAACAGTCTGACCTTCAGGAATCGTAGCGGGAGACGTCCAGGCGGCGCCGTTGCTCGAACATGCGGCGATCTGCACACCCGCAGGCAGGCCGGTAACGGTGCAGACGGCATTGGCCATCGCTGCTGTGCCGCTGTTTGTGCATTGGAAGCTGCCGCTGTAGGCATCACCCTGCTTGCCGGAAGCAGGCAGGCCAGCCAGGTCGATGCGCACATCGGCAGCGGTGGTGAACAGCAACGTGGACGTGTTGTTCGCCGTCACCGTCTCGCCGTTCACGACAGGGTTGACAAACGCCGTGCCCGTGGCCGGCGCAGCACCGGTGGCACGTACCACATCGATGCTGTAGCTGATCTGCCCTGTCAATGCGGCCAGTGGCGGGACCGTGCATGCAAACCCATTTTGCGGCGCCGCCAGGCTGGTGCAGCCGTTTGGCAATGGCTGGGCGGTGTAGCCCACGGGTAGCGTCACGGTGGCCATCGCCTGCGCGGTGCTGGCGGTGTTGCCCAAGTTCTTTACTTGCAAGGTATAGGTTTGGGGCGTGGCGGCCAGCGCAGCAGGGCCGGTGAAGCTGACAGCCAGATCCACATCGGGCACCGCCTGATTGCAAGCACCATCTTCATCCAATGCCGCCTTGGCGAACGCACTGATGATCTCGTTGGAGCGGGCCTGGGTGGTGTCGCTATCGGTACCAAAAGGCGAGGCATCTGCAGTCAGGAAGGTGCAGCTCCCCCCGTTCATCGCCGATTTCGGCACAAAGAAACCATAGGCGGAGGTACGCGCTGCAACCACCGGAACGGCAGTGCCTTGCGGCAGGTACAGCGCGTTAGGGGTCGGCACATTGCTGATGGTCAGATACGCCGCGCCCTGCAAGGGGTTCAGGCTGCTGAAGCTGCCCTGGTACGGAGAGGCAGTATTGAGGGGTGCCGCGACCTTGCCGCCCACCTGTGTCGCAGGGAGGCTGATACCCCATTGGGTGGCATCGTTGAGAATTTTCACGATCGGCGTCAGATTGCCACTGACCGCGCAGCAGCCATCGGAGAAGATGACAAACGCGGTTTCGGGGCGTGTTGTCATCGCCGTTTTCAGCACTTCAATCTGGTTGACGTTCAGCGGCTCAAATACCGTCGTTACCACTACCAGCTTCTTGCCGTCAAAGATAGTGGGATTCAACGGGGCCTCCTGTGACAGCCAACCCCGGCCATCTACCCAACCTTCGCCAGCCTTGCCGAAGCGGTTGGTCAAACCTCCAGCGGTAAAGGTCAGGATGTTGAAGTTATCCGGAGTGGCTTTATCCGGTGTGAGGTAGAGCACCTCTTGAGCCAATGCGATGCCCGGTAACGCCGCAATCAGTGCGAACATGGCTACTGCAACAGCGCGTTTGGCAGCAGCCCATCGCTTAAACAACTCTTCAAACAAGTTCATGGATTTCCAAAGGGTAAGATTTGCGCAAGAATTGTCACAGAATTAACAATTCGTTTACCCTTGGATACCTAAAATGTGTCTCCCATGTAGATGGGAGTTGTTTAATTCATACAAATGGGTGACCAGACTCGCGCCATCCGAAGCAAAAAAGCTTGTGAGCGCGTAGAACCTGGACGCCCAGTGTTGAAATTCGCCCCCTTTTTGATGCTGACTGGCGCTAAGGCCCTACTGCGTGAAGTAGCCGCTGTCAATGAGCGTCGGCTTACATGCCAACAAGCGTGGGCCCTCAGTGGGCTTGAGCACCCACTGAGTGGCGCGTGTCTGCAAGGCATCACACCTGCGCAGTCGACAGCCCCTGGCTGGTATGCACCGGCATCTGCCATTGCGCGCCGTCCTGCTCGGCTACCACCTCGATGCGCGGCGGCTCGCTGGTGACGCCGCCGAAGATCGTTGCAAACGCAGCGTCGGCTGCGTCGCGCCCGGTGGCCAGCCGCATCATGCCCATCGGGATGGCCGTGCCCGAGGGGTCAAACAGGTACCAACGGCCACCCAGGTAGACCTCGACATAGGCATGAAAGTCCGGAGGCCCCAGCTTCGGATCGGCGCCATAGTCGGTACCGGTCACAAAACGGGCTGGCAGGTTGATGGCACGGCACAGCGCGATCATCAGGTGCGCAAAATCGCGGCAGACGCCCACACAATCGACCAGGGTGTCCATCGCCGAGGTCGTGCCACATGAGCTGTTGGAGCGGAACTTCACATGCCGCTGCACCCAGTCACACACGGCTTGGGCGCGCGCATAGCCGGGAGCCAGATTTCCGAACAGGTCGTAGGCAAAGCCTGCAAGGCGGTCAGACTGGCAGTAGCGGCTGGGGTAGATGTAGTGCAACACCTCCAGCGGCAACTGGTAGACAGGAACCTCGGCAATCTGCGCAGGGTCATCGCTGTAGTGGCGCATCTCCACCGTTGCTTCGTAGTTGACTTGAAGCGGACCGGTCTGGGCCTGCAGCCGCATGCTGCGCTGGCCGGCTGCGTCCTGCTGCAGCGCCCAGGTGGCACCGCTTTGGTTGACGGTCAGCCGTTCATGCGCCACGGTCTGGTGCGCGGTGAAGGCGGGATGAAAGTTGAAGAAGAAGTCGGCGCTCGGAGTCAGTACCGTGTAGGCAAGCTCCAAAGAGAACTGCAATCGGATCATGGCATCGGTTTCTGGGTCATCGTTGAGGAAGATTTGTGGCAGTGCGTGCATGCCGGTGCGCATGCAAAGTGCACGCCGCTGCGCCAGCTCCAGTGTGCGCAGCGCCGCCATTTCCGTCTGTCAGGCAAACGCCCTGCGCTGCTGTGGTCCCAGGCGACAGCCTGCAAGGCAGCGTTGACAGGGCTGCGCAGGTCCGTCGTACTGGTGCTGCTGCGCTTGTCCTACGGTGTGCGCCCGGGCTGCGCTGCACTATGGAGTGGCGAGGACGGATACCAGCCCCGATGCGGGATCCGCCCAATCAATCGGTATACCCACTCAGGAGCACGACATGACCCATCCCCAGGACCCCAACAACAACCTGAACCCCGATCCGATCACCGATGAGCCAGGTGCGCATCCGATTGGCACGGGCATCGGTGCCGCTGGTGGCGCCGTTACCGGCGCAGCAGCCGGCTCGGTCGCCGGGCCAATTGGCACCGCCGTCGGCGGTGTGGTCGGCGCCGTGATTGGCGGCTTGGCGGGCAAGGGTGCTGCAGAAGCGGTGAACCCTACGGCAGAAGACGCCTACTGGGCCGATGCCTACCAGCGCGAGCCCTATTTTGCGCAGGGCTATACCTACGATGACTATGCCCCCGCCTACCGGGCGGGCTACCAATCGGTGCGCGACGGCATTGTCGATTGGAACGATGCACGCAGCGATTGGGAACGCCGTTGGGAAGCCGAGCGCGCTGAGAGCCGCCTGGGTTGGACCCAGGCAGAGCCTGCCGTGAAGGCAGCGTGGGAGCGTGCCAACCGGTCTTACAAGCAGACCAACCAGGGCTGAAGCGCTACGCGCTGATGCATACGCCGCGTCAGGCATGCCTGGCGCGGCGTTGCTGCGTGGAAAATCAGACCATCACAGGAGCCAGCAGACCAAAGCTGTCTGCGGTGGTCATGAGGGCCACGCATGTTTAGGTACAGAAGCCGACGTGCAACCTGGTTCTACCAGCTAGGCCTGCGCCCTGTGCGCACTGGCTTCATACCTCATCACGCCCCAGCGCGCCGGCGTTGCAGCAGCAAGCCCAGCGCTGCCAGCAGTGCAAAACCTGCACCACAGACAAAGGTGCCCCGGTAGCCGAGGGTATCCCAGAGCACGCCGGCAATCACGCTGGCCAGCAGCAGCGCCACACCGGTGAGCAAATGGAAAATGCCAAAGGCGGTGCCCCGCAGTTCAGCGGGCGCGCTGTCGGCCACCATCGCGTTGAGCAAGCCCTGGCTGAACCCCATATGCAGGCCCCATAGCGCCACGCCCAGCCCCAGACCTAACAGTCCCGGTACAAAAGCCAGCACCAGATCGGCAGCCATCAACAGCCCCAGGCCCGCGAGCAGCACATCCTGCCGGGGGCGGCGGTCCGACAACACCCCCGCTGGATACGCGGACAGCGCATAGGCGATGCCCATCACGACGAGCACCGCAGGCGCCCACATCGGCGGCAGACCGGCCGACTGTGCACGCAAGATCAGAAACGCCTCGCTGAAGCGTGCCAGCGTGAACACCAGACCCAGTCCCACCACCACCCAATAGGCGCTGGGCAGGCGCAGCAGTTCGCGCTTGCACAGTGGCCACTGGCGGGGTCTGGGGGCGACCGGCGCGGCAGGCTCCTTCACAAAAAATACCAGCACGGCCACCGCCGCAAATGCGGGTAACACCGCCAGCCAGAACACCTGCTGGTAGTTGTCAGCCGTCCACCACATCAGGCCAATGGCCAGCAAGGGACCGGTGAAGGCGCCGATGGTGTCCAGGGTCTGGCGCAGACCGTATGCGGTGCCACGCAGATGCGGCGGCGTCACATCGGCCACCAGCGCATCGCGTGGCGCGCCGCGTATGCCTTTGCCCACGCGATCCACAAAACGCGCGCCCACCAGCCATTCCAGGCCGCCGGCCAGCGGAAACACCGGCTTGGTCAGCGCGCCCAGGCCATAGCCCAGCACGGCCAGCAGCTTGCGCTTGCCAAAGCGGTCACTGATGGCGCCGGAGAACACCTTGACGATCGAGGCCGTCGCCTCGGCGATGCCTTCAATCAGCCCCACCGCCAGCACCGAGGTGCCCAGCACGGCCACCATGTAGATGGGCAGCAGCGCGTGGACCATTTCCGACGAGATATCCATCAGCATCGAGACAAAGCCCAGCGCCCAGACGCTGCGCGGCACCGCTCGCGCCCCGCGCGGCAATGCGCTGCCGTCTGCGGGCTTGGGGGTTTCAACGGTTTTCGTCATGCGCGTCATACACCCGTTGGGCGTAGGCCTCCAGCAAGGCTTCACAGTGCTGCAGCCGCTCGGCCGCTGTCACGGCCAACGGTGCATCGTAGAAATCCAGCTTGCGGATCTTCTCGTACCAGGCCTGCAGTTTTTTCAGATCGGTCTCTTCTTCGTCCAGCTCGGCATAGGTGAACTTCTCGATCGCGATTTCCTTGGCGATCTCGGCCTCGAAATCCTGGCAACGGCCCAGCAGCTCGCGGTACTGGTCATCCCGGTCGGCCTTGAAGCGGGTGATGACCTTGTCCTCCTGCAAGCGGTCCAGCGCCACCGTTTCCAGCAGCACACAGTCCCCATCCATGGCCGCGATGTCATTCTCCAGCACCTTGAGCCGGCGCACATGGTCGTCGGTCTTGGGCAACAGACATACGCCGTTTTGCAGGTATACCGCGCCGAGCGCCTTGAGGCGCCGCCATAGCGCCATCCGCTTGGCGGTGGGTTCGGCCGGGACTTTATAAGTCAGCAGCAACCATTTGATGGAATCCATTGCGCATTGAAATTTGTGACGACCGTTTCATTGTATGTTTATCAACAGGTACTCTCCACGATGCCTGATGAAGATGTAGGGCCGTTGCGGTACAGGGTAGCTGCGAAGGCAATAAAAAAGCCCCGCATGTGGTGCGGGGCTGGCAGGGCACGGGAGGTCAGTCAGGTATCGGATTCCTGCGCCAGATGGCCGGGCCCGACCGAGAGGCAGTCTTCTTCGAATGCGGCGACCGCGTCATCGAGCGCCTGCGTGATCCGGGCTGCCGCCTCGTCGCTGGCTGCCAGCGCACTGTCTACGTTGAAGATGGCCGCAGCATCGGTGATGCCCGCCAGATACGCCATCCTGAACAGCTTGCTCTGGTCAGGTGTGACGACGGTGATCTGCAGTTCCGACAAAGACTTTGCACGGGATCTCATAGAGCCTCCTCTTCGGGCGCATCGCCATGACAATCAGGTCTGTGCCTCCGGCCATCCATCCGGCCGTTTGCAGTCATCCTGAAACTAGTGGAAACATAACATAGCTAGGGCCGCTTGTTTCACCTGGCGCGGCTGGGGACAGTCACTCGCGGCAACCGCCGACATTTTTTGCGCTGCGGGCCACGCAACATCAAGGCCATCGACGGAGACAACCATGCCATCCCCCACTACCCCACCGATGCTGACGATGCCCACGCGCCCCCTGATCGCACTGGGAGGCGCCAAACCCAAACGCTATGTGCCTGCAGCATCCACCGACGTCAGCAAGACCTTCGATAAATACCGCAGGCTGATCGCGTTGCAGAACGCCAGGAAGTAGCGCGGATCGCCCGAGGCCGCGTTCAGACCACGGCAGGGAGTTTTGCAGAGGGTCCCTAGGGAGCAACCAGCACGACAGTGACTAACGGATGGTTGCTGAAGACCAGCGCCACGCCGCTGATCACATCAGCCTAAGTACGCCCCCTGGCCATGGCCAGCGTCGAGCGCCCGCCAAAACCAGCCCCGGGGTCCTCGCCCAACTGAATCGGGCTCTGCAAGAAGCGCTCAACGATGCCGATGCCCGGCGGGCGCCTGTCCACGCTAGGCGTGCGCAGCAAGGACGAGCTGGACCGCTATGGCGCGATGTTCAGCGCGATTGGTTTGAAGATTGATTGATTTTTGAGGGGTCTTGCACGGAGCCAGTCGTGATGACCCCATGCAAATGCTGAGCGGCGCGCAGGATGCGGCTCGGCAGCTCCGCATTCTGGGTCCACAGCGCTTCAGGACAGAACTACAATGCCAGGCCGTCCGACCTCTCCCCCAGAGAGCACGGTGTGCATCTGGAGCCCCTGTATGTTGATCCGCCCTGCCCGCCTCAGAGACGCTGCAGATTTGCCAGCCATTGAAAAGTCTGCCGCACAGCTGTATGGCAGTGCGGCTGACCTGGCCTGGCTGGCAGATGGCCCCCTGATCGCGCAGGCTGAGCATGAAAGCCGCATCCTCCAGCAATCGGTATGGGTGGCCGAGGCCGATAACGGCATTCTGACCGGCTTCATCAGCACCGAGATCTTCGGCACCGAGCTTCACCTCTGGGAGCTATCCGTCCACGCGGACTGGCAGCGCAGAGGCATTGCCACCCTGCTCATCGACAGTGCTTACCGGCATGCGATCACGCAGGGTTTGAGCGCGCTGACGTTGACGACCTTCTCAGACCTCGCGTGGTGTGCGCCTGCCTATGCCAAACGGGGCTTTGAGCAGCTGCCGCAGCCGGGGCCACGCCTGCAAGACACCCTGGACGCGGAGGCCTTGCATGGGCTGCCGCCGGAGCGGCGCATCGCGATGCGGCTTCCGGTAGCCAGGGTCACTGCGCCGCGCTGATCAAGAGACGGCGCGGCCCTGCGCGTTAGCGCAGTTGCAGCCAGGCTGCTCCGTCAATCCGGATTCTTCATGAAGTGAAACCGCATCAAGGTCCGCTCGCGTGCCCGGCCGTGGTCCACCACCGGTTGCGGGTAGTCGCGCCCCAGTTGCAGACCGCAGGCCTGCTGCTCCAGCGGCTTCATCGCCGCAGGGAAGTGGATGTACCGGTCCGGCACCTTGGCCAGCTCGGGCAGGTAGCGGCGGATGAACTTGCCGTCCGGGTCGAAGCGCTCCGACTGGGTGATGGGGTTGAAGATGCGGAACCAGGGCTGGGCATCGCAGCCGGTCGAGGCCGCCCACTGCCAGCCGCCGTTGTTCGATGACAGGTCATAGTCATTGAGGTGCTGGGCAAAAAAGCGCTCGCCCGCGCGCCAGTCAATGCCCAGGTCCTTGGTCAGAAAGCTGGCCACCACCATGCGCAGGCGGTTGTGCATGTAGCCGGTCTGCAGCAGCTGGCGCATCGCGGCGTCCACCAGCGGGTAGCCGGTGCGCGCCTCGCACCAGGCCTGCCACAGCTCGGGCGCATCGTCCCACTGCACCTTGTCGTAGATGGGGCGGAACGACTGGGTCACCACCTGCGGATGGTGCCAGAGAATCATCGCGTAGAAGTCGCGCCAGGCCAGCTCCGACAGCCAGGTCTGTGCGCCCTCGCAGCCGGTGCGCGCCTGCGCCACGGCCAGCGCGGCCAATTGGCGGATCGACACGGTGCCAAAGCGCAGATGCACCGACAGGTACGACACGCCCTTGACCGCCGGAAAATCCCGCGCCTCCTGGTAGGCCGCCATGCGCGGCAAAAAATCCTGCAGCAGCTGCTGCGCGCCCCGGCTGCCGGTAGGTATCTTGAGCGATGCCAGATTGCTGGGCGCAAAACCCAGATCGGCGAGCGACGGTATCGCTTCGCCCTGGGGCAATGCCGCCAGATGCCCGGCATAGCGCGCCACCGGGTAGGCCTGGCACTGGAAGGCATCGAGCTTTTGCAGCCAGGCGCGCTTGTAGGGGGTGAACACGCTGTAGGGATGGCCCTGCTGGGTCAGCACCTCATCGCGGTCCAGCAGCACCTGGTCCTTGTAATCGCTGAACGCAATGCCGGCGGCCTGCAGATCACCGGCCACGCGCGCATCGCGGGCGATGGCCTCGGGTTCGTAGTCGCGGTTGGTCAGCACCTCTTGCACGGCCAGTGCCTGTGCCAGCTGCACCACCTCTTGCGCAGCCGAGCCATGCCGCACCAGCAAGCCCGCGCCGGGCGTACCGCTGCCCGCTGCCAGCTGGCGCAGGTCCTCATCCAGCGCCTGCACGCTGGCATGGATGAAGTCCACCCGCCTGTCCTCACGCGTCGGCATCAGGTCCAGGATGTCGGTGTCAAAGACGAAGACGCAATACACCTGCTCGAAGCGGCGCAAGGCATGGTAGAGAGCGGCATGGTCGTCGCAGCGCAAATCGCGGCGCATCCATACCAGGGCGCGGCTGGCCATGGTGATCGGTTTCCTTGTCTAGCGGTTTTTTGGGGTGTCGGAGCCTGGGAGCAGATTGCAGGCCATCATCCAGCAACACGGGTGCGACATTGTGCCTCGCCGCCATGGCGTGGCATGCCAGAGAAAGTCGCGTTCCACCAGGGTGACCCGGTTGCGCCATCAGCGCATCACCAAGCCCCCATCCACCAGCAACACCTGCCCCGTCATGAACCGGCTCAGGTCCGATGCCAGGAACAGCACCGGCCCGGCCACATCCTCGGGGCTGGCCAGGCGGCGCAGCGGCGTGGCGGCCATCAGCGATTCGCGGAAGGATTCGCGGGTTTGCGCGCTGCCCTGGGTGGGGTAGACGAGGCCCGGGGCGACACAATTGACGCGTATCCCAAAGGGCCCCAGCTCGCTGGCGAGGTTGCGGCTGAAGCCCACCAGCGAGGCCTTGGCCGTGCTGTAGTCATGGTAAGCGACAACAGGGTGCTCCACCAGATTGCTGGTGATATTGACGATGCTGCCCCGGGCGCGCTGGCGCATTTGCGGCAGCACCGCGCGGCAGACATGGAAGGCGCCGCCCACGGCGGCATCGAACTGCGCCTGGTAGTCGCTCCAGGCCAGGGCATCGAGCGGCCGGCGGCGCTCCGGGTCAAAGGCATAGGGGCGCAAGGCATTGTTCACGACGACATCGATGGGCCCGGCCTCCTGCGCAATGGCCTGGGCCATCGCGTCCACCGCGGCCGGGTTGCCCACATCGGCCTGCACGGCCCAGGCGTCGCCGCCGGCGGCCTGGCAGGCGGCCACGGTCTGGGCCGCTGCAGCCTCATTGGCCAGGTAGTTCACCGCCACGGTGGCGCCTTCGCGCGCAAAGGCCTGGGCAATGGCCGCGCCAATGCCCCGGCTGGCACCTGTTACCAGCACGACCTTGCCGCGCAGGTTCAACGCACTGCTGTCCAGCATCTCAGGCCCCCGGCAGCCAACGGCTGTCCACCACATCGGCCACCTGGATGGGCTGTTGCACCATACCCAGCGCGTGGTAGGCATCGGCACCCTTTTGCAGCGCGTTCAGGTCAAAGCTGCCCAGCGGCGCGGCCTTGCCTTGCACCCGCAGAGTGGGCTGGGCCGATGCATTGCGCAGCCCGATCACATCGAGGTTGATGTCGCGCTGGGTGCCATCGATCGCGCGTTTGGTGGCCAGGGTGGCGGCCTCTTCGGGGTTGGCGATCATCCAGGCCGCGCTGTCGCGGTAGCCGCGCAAGAAAGCCTGCAGCAACGCCGGCTGCTGCTCCAGCGTCTGCCGGCGCACCACAAACATGTCGCTCGACATGTTGAGGTAGTCGCGCACGGGCATCACATGCACCTCGCCCATGCCCTTGCGCAGGCCCACGGCCAGGCCGGTGTCGGTGGCGGCCGTCGCATCGACCTGGCCTTGCATCAGCGGCGCAAAGTTCAAAAGGCCGGTGACCACAATGCGCACGTCCGATTCCTTGAGCCCCGCCTGGTGCAGCATCACCAGCAGGTTCTGGCGCGTGCCGCTGGCCAGGCTGTAAACGCCAATGGTCTTGCCCTTCAAATCCGCCGGTGTACGGATGCCGCTGGAGCGCAGCGACACGACATTGAACACGTTTTGCGGGTAGATGTCGTAGATGGCGACCAGCTTCTCGCCCTTGTCCAGCGCCATGAAGAACGAGCCCGGATCGGTAAAGGCCACATCGCCCTGTCCGCTCAGGATATTGCGGATCGCGTCACCACCACCCGCACCCGGCAGGTAGGTCAGGTCCACCCCCTGGGCCTTGAAGAAGCCCTTGTCCGGTTCGGCCAGGATGTTGGTGATTTCGCTGATCGGCTTGCTCCAGCCGGCCAGGCGGATCTTGCCGCTGACCCGGGTTGCAGCGCCCGCTGTGATGCCTGTGCCCGCCAGGCCCAGGCCCAAGAGGCCAGCAGAGGCGCCCAGCCAGCGGCGGCGCGAGAGGGAGGAGGTCAGAAAAGGTGCAGACATAAGCGGTCCATCCAGAAGCAATCGGGCAAAAATCAAAAATCAACGGCCTGGGCCAGCGACCGCATGGCCACGCAGCAATCTGCGCTCCAGCAGCAGGCAGGCCTGGTACAGCAGCAGGCCCAGTGCTGCGATCAGCAGCAGTGCGGCAAACATCAACGTGGTGTCCATCATTCCCTGGGCGGCAATCACCACCGCGCCCAGCCCTTGGCTGGCGCCCATGAACTCTGCGACTACCGCACCCACGAGCGCCAGCACCACAGCCACACGCAGGCCCGCCAGAATGGCCGGCAAGCCCGTCGGCAGCTTGAGCCGCAATAACGTCTGCAGCCGGCTGGCCCCCAGCATGCGAAACAGCTGCAGGCGCTGCACATCGACCTGGCGCAGGCCCGTCAAGGTGTTCTCCATCAGCGGGAAAAAGCAGACCAGCGCCGTGATCAGCACCGTCGGCAGCATGCCAAAACCAAACCACAGCACAAACAGCGGCGCCAGCGCCAGCTTGGGCACCACCTGGCTGACCACCACATAGGGCCGGAGCACGCGCTCCAGCAACACCGACTCGGCCAAGGCCATGCCGGCCAGCAAGCCAAAAGACGCGCCCGCCGCCAGGCCCAGCAGCACCGCCTGCACGGTGGCGGCCATGTGCGGCCAGAAGTAGCCCGACGCGAGCCCCGTCCACAAGGCCTGCAGCACCGCCGACGGCACCGGCAGCACCAGCGCCGAGATACCTCCCAGGCGCCCTGCGCCCTCCCATACTGCCAGCAGCAGCACCAGCAGCGCAGCGGCCCACAGCCGGGCTTTCAACAGGGGGTTCATGCGCTGGCCCCGTCCATCGCCGCGCGCACCTGGGCCGCATAGGCGTTGAAGGCCGGGCCATGGCGCATGGCCTGGGTGCGCGGCGCCGGCAGATCAATGGCGATATCGGCGACGAGGCGCCCGCCGTGCATCAACGCCACCCGGTCCCCCAGGTACACGGCCTCGTTGATGTCATGCGTGACAAAGAGCACCGTGGTGCCCCGCGCGCGGCAGCTGCGCAGCAGCTCATCCTGCAGCTCGGCGCGGGTGATGGCGTCGAGGGCGGCAAAGGGCTCGTCGAGCAGCAGCAAGGCGGGCTCACGCATCAAGGCCCGCGCCAGCGCCACCCGGCTTTGCTGCCCGCCGGACAGCTGGCCGGGTTGCTGCCGGGCCAGCGCTGCCAGGCCCAGTTGGGCCAGCAGCTGCTCGGCCGCGTGACGGTCCTGCGCCGTGGGCTTGCGCTGCAGCGACAGCGGCAGCAGCACATTGTCCAGCACCGTCAACCAGTCCAGCAACGTGGGCGACTGGAACATTACGCCCAACTGCGGGCCGGGTGCTGCCAGGCTGCCGCCGGCGCGCACAATGCGGCCCGCCTGGGGCTGCAGCAGGCCAGCAACCAGCTGCAGCAAGCTGGTCTTGCCGCAGCCGCTGCGGCCCAGCAGGCAGTGGAAGGCGCCTTGCGCCATCTGCCAGCTCACGCCATCCACAACCGGGGCCTGGCCCGGGTAGGCAAAGCTGAGGCGTTCGATATCAATCCATGCCATTGCGCCGCCCTCAGTCTGCGTAGCGCGCCAGCGGCTGGGCAGCACCCTCGGCAGCGGCGTCAATCTCGGTCATGCGCACCAGGTCGAGCAGGCTGAAGCGCCCATCGTGGTGCCAACCGGCCTCGGGCACGCCCATGGCGCCCAAGGCGCTGATGCGGGTGACGCCGGCAGCGCCCAGAAGGCTGGCGAGGCGGTACAAATCTTCGGGGCCCACAGCCAGGCCTGCGGTCTGCAGGTAGTCGCGCTGGGCTGCTACCAAGGGCACAACGTCGTCCAGGTTGTCCACCCCCACCACGACAATGCTGCGGTACAGCGCGGTGGGCGCCAGTGGCTCCAGGCTGTCGCTATAGGCCACGCTCCAGGGCGCATCGGCGGGGCCAATCAGCTGCGGGGTGGCGCCGTCATCAGCGGGCGCGCGCCATTCCAGCGACTGCTGCCAGCGGGCCAGGCCAGCGCCCTCTTCCAAATCCAGCGGCCGGCGTGCAAAGCGCTGCTGCAGATTGGCGAGCTCGGCCGCCAGGTAATCGGCAAAGGCGCGGGGTGCTACCGTAGCGCCCCGCTCTACATAGAACACATGGGGTGAGTAGCAGCCCTGCTGGTCGTAGCGCATCACATCCCAAGCTGCCAGCCGCGCATGGGCCGGCGCTTTGACGGCATCCAGTGCCGCCTTACCCACCATGCCAAAACCCAGCTTGTGGCCATGGGGCAAAAATCGCGTCGTCACCGGCAACTGCTGGCGCAGCGCGGCCAGGGTCTGGTTGCTGCCATAGGCCATCACGGTATCGGCCTGGGCGTATAGCACTTGCGCACCGTCGGCGCTGTCGCCCGTCTGCGTGCCGCCGGGCCACCAGACCACCGCCAGGCAGCCGGCCAGTGGGGGATGCACCTCCGCCAGCAAGCGCGCAAACCAGCCGGCAAACAGCGGCTCGGCGCTGGCCAGCTTGCCGATGCTGGGCGCTTTGACGAGCAGGCCGCAGACCAGGCTCCACAGCGACAGCGCCGGCACATTGCCGGCCCAGCTGTGCAGCAGCAGGCCCGGGCCATAGGCGCGCACCGCCCCGCCTTTGACGGCGGGCACAAAGCCATCGAGCACAGCAGGGTTGGCAAAATCCTCGCCAGCAAAGCGCCACAGCTGGGGCGCCCGAAAGGTCTTGAACAGGCCGTTGAGCCCCAGACGCACCATTGCCGCGTCATATCCGCAGACCAGCGGCAGGCAGGCATCGATCTGGCGGCGATAGGGGTCGGCCGGGTCCAGCAGGCGGGCCATCGCGCGGTCAATGGCGGCGACGATCTCGGCCAGCGGCATCGGCTGCAGCTGGCGCTGCGCGGCCGCACGCACCCGCGCGGTCAGCGCCTGCATCTGTGCGCCGCTGAGCACCGGCACCTCGACCTCCAGGTGGGCGCCCGCGCGCTCGAACACCAGCACCTGCCAGCGCAGCTGGTTGTCATCCAGGCCGGGCAGGTAGCCGGCCCGTAGGCGCTCGGCCCCGCGTTCAGGCGCTTGCGGCGCCCTCATGCGCGCGCCGCTTGCACAAACTCATCAACGGCCAGCGAGCAGCCCTTGGCGGCAGCCCCTTCGGCCCGGCCCAGCAGCAAAAAGCCGCCCTCGGCCCACTGGCCCACATCCTCGGTCAGGATGGTGCTGACCGCGTTGTAGTTGGCCAGGTCGCAGTGCACCAGAATGCCGCGCTCACCCGGCGCCACACTGCGGCCGCTGACGGGCTCGACCAGGCGTGAGCGAATCCAGTGCGGCCCGGATTTGACCGAGGGCAAGCGGGCATTGCCGTTGTCGTAGAACTGGGTGCTCAGCTCGGTCATGCCATACATGTTGATGCACAGCGCGGGCGGCACGCCCAGCAGCTCGGTCAGGCCGGCATAAAAATCGGCCAACGGCAGATCGCGCGACTGGCCCTTGTAGCCGCCGGTGTCCAAAATGCGGCTGCCCGCCGGCAGCTGAAAGCGGCGGCCCTGGGCGCGCAGCGCATCCATCACATGCACGAGGCTGAAGCTCGCGCCCAGCAGCGCATAGGGCTGGCCGGCGCGCTCGGCCGCTTCCAGCACCGCGCAGAGCCCGTCCATATCCAGGCCCTCCGGCCCCAGAAAATAGCGGCTCTCCGAGGTGCCAAAGCTCGACTTGGCCAGCGCCAGGTAATGCGCCAGCGAGGAGTTGGGCATGGCCACTTCATCGGGGAACAGGATGCCCATCGGCATGCGCGCCGTGCCCTGCATGAAGCGGGTGGCAAAGTGCCGCTGCATCGACAGGTCATACACCTGCAAGCCCGGATGAAAATGCCGGCCCCGTGCGGCGCGGCCGGTGGTGCCGCTGGTCATGAAGACACGCTCGGCCTGCGACGGCGGCTCGCTGCGCAGCTCCAGCGCCTTGAAAGCATCGATGGGCACGGCCGGGATATCGCTCCAGGTCTTGACCGTGCGCGGGCTGGCGCCACGGCGCTGGCAAAAGCTGCGGAACGGCGTATTCGATGCGTATTGGTAGGCAAAAATACGCAGCGCGAGCTGGTCAAACTGGTCATCGGTGCAGCCATCCATTGCGATGAATGCAAGCAGGTCTGCGACCAGCGTATCGGCCTTGTCCATGGAATTCCTTCAAGAGCGGTGACGTCATGCTCCGAAGGCTCCCCCCATGCGCGCAACGCGGCCCATGGCAGGGAACTGGCTCTTCTTCCGCCGGAATGACCCGGTTCAAGTTCTCGGGTGTAGATCTCAGCACTGGCGTGCACCCCGGAGCAGGCGCCATCTTAACCGAGCACCACCGGCACGAGGCCGAGCAGGCTTCAAGCCAGGGTCTGCGCCACGGTCAATCCCACGACCTCCGCCAACCCCAAATCAGGGAAAACACCAGGGCCACCGCGATGGTGCATGCGCGTCCTTCCACCAGTCGCACATGCACCAGGCCAAGGCATTTCCTGCCGATTCCTGCACCATATCCAGGCGGCGCGGTATCCACGTAACCCATTGTGGTGCCTTGCAAATTTTCTGCGGCAGATCAAAGCGCCCATGCTGGAAATCACCTAGTCCGGCACCCTTTTCTTCTGCGATTCAGTCTGTTAACTTATGTCCTGTCGACAGACGACTGTCGCTAGACGACATAAATTCAACGAGGACAACAATGCTTGCAATGGCTGATGCCGACGTCCAATCCGGCTACGACAAATCGCATACCGAGAGCGAACAGCGGGTTCGCGAAGACCTGGCCGCCGCCTACCGCCTGATGGCCCATTTCGGGATGGACGACAGCATCTACACGCACATCTCGGCGCGGGTGCCGGGCCGTACTGACCAGTTCCTCATCAACCCCTTTGGCACCCTGTTCAAGGACATCACGGCCAGCTCGCTGGTCAAGATCGACGCCGAGGGCCGCATCGTGGAAGACACGCCCTACCAGGTGAACCCGGCCGGCTTTGTGATCCACAGCGCCGTGCATGCCGCGCGGCACGATGCCGCCTGCGTCGTGCACTCGCACACCGAAGCGGGCGTGGCCGTCTCCTCGCTGCAATGCGGCCTGCAGCCCAGCAACCAATGGGCACTGCAGTTCTACAACCGCGTCGTCTACCACACCTTCGAAGGCATCGCGCTGGATCTGCATGAGCGCGAGCGCCTGGTCGCCGACCTGGGCAGCACGGCCAAGGCGATGGTGCTGCGCAACCACGGCCTGCTCACCTTGGGCAACAGCGTCGCCGAGGCCTTCATCCTGATGCTGAACCTGGACCGCGCCTGCCGTGTGCAGCTGGCCATCCAGTCCAGCGGCCAGGCCATCAACCCCGTGCCGCCCGAGGTCTGCGAGCTGACCGCGCGCCAGTACGAAAGCGGCGATACCGATGTGATGCCCGGCCAGCCCAAGCGCGCCGACCCGCATGAGCGCGAATGGCAGGGCCTGCTGGGCTTTTTGCAGCCGCCCGGCCGCAGCCACTACCGCGACTGACCAGCGCGACGGACCTGCGACTGACGCCCCCGACCCTTGCATGCCGCCGCCTTTGCGGCCCCTCCGCCGCAACCCCACCGGGCCAGGCACCCCTCGATACCAAGACAGGAAGCAACCATGATCAATCGGCGTGAACTCATCTCCTACAGCCTGGCAGGAGCCGGCCTCAGCATCGCGGGCGTGCCCATGGCGGCCCTGGCACAGCAGACCAAGGGAACGATCAACGTGATGGTGCAGCCCGAGCCCTCGGGCCTGATGCTGGGCATCGTGCAAAACGGCCCGACCCAGCTGGTATCCGGCTATATCTACGAGGGCCTGCTGCGCTACGACGACAAGCTGGAGCCCCATGGCTTGCTGGCGACGGCCTGGAGCCGCTCCGACGACGGCCTGACCTACACCTTCAAGCTCAAGTCCGGCGTCAAGTGGCACGACGGCAAGCCCTTCTCGGCCGATGACGTGGTGTTTTCCGTCGACAAGTTTCTGCGCAAGACCCATGCCCGCCTGCGCGCATCGCTGGAGCCGCTCGAGAGTGTGCGCGCCATCGATGCGCAGACGGTGGAGTTCAAGCTCAAGTACCCGTTTGGCCCCTTCATCAGCCTGTTCGACACCGGCTCGATGCCGATGATCCCCAAGCACATCTACGACAACACCGACTACGCCACCAACCCGGCCAATGCCAAGCCCATCGGCACGGGCCCCTTCAAGTACAAGGAATGGGTGCGCGGCTCCTACATCCAGCTGGTGGCCAATGAGCTCTACCACACCAAGGGCGAGCCGATGGTGGAGAACCTCTACTTCCACATCATTCCCGATGCAGCCTCGCGCGCTGCGGCGTTTGAATCGGGCAAGGTCGATGTGGTGCCAGGGGGCGCGGTCGAGTTCTTTGATGTGGCGCGCCTGGCCAAGCTGCCTGGAGCTGCCGTCACCACCAAGGGCTGGGAGTTCTACTCGCCCCATTCCTGGCTGGTGCTCAACAACCGCAAGGCGCCCTTTGACAACCCCAAGTTCCGCCAGGCCGTCATGTATGCGATGGACCGCGAGGCCATGGTCAAGGTCGCCTGGCAGGGCTTTGCCAAGACGGCGGCCGGCCCCTTCAACCAGCATGTGAAGTTCGCCTCCGACGATGTCACCAAGTACCCGCGTGACCTGAACAAGGCCAAGGCCTTGCTCAAGGAGGCCGGCTACAAGGGCGAGACGGTGCGCCTGCTGCCGCTGCCCTATGGCGAATCCTGGCAGCGCCTGGCTGAGATGATCCGCCAGAACCTGATCCAGGCCGGCATCAAGGTAGAGACCACCGGCACCGATGTGGCCGGCTGGAACCAGCGCACCGCCGAATGGGATTTCGACATGGCCATCATCTATGTCTACCAGTACCCCGATCCGGCGCTGGGCGTGGCCCGTACCTACACCAGCCACACGATCGCCAAGGGCTCGCCGTTCAACAACATCGAAGGCTATGTCAACCCCAAGGTGGATGCGCTTTTTGACGCCGGCGCCAAGGCGCTGACCGATGCCGACCGCGCCAAGGCATATGCCGAGGTGCAGAAGATCCTGACCGACGAAGTGCCGGTGGCTTGGTTGCATGAGATCAACTTCCCCACGCTCTACCGCACCAAGATCAAGAACCCGATCAGCTCCGGCGTGGGGCTGAATGACAGCCTGAGCCGAGCCTCGATAGGCTAAGCACCGGTTGTGGCCTCCGGCCACAGTGCATCTCTTCTTGCTGAACTCTGCACGCTGCCAGCGCCACTGGCGCGTGCGGGATGGCTACGCTTTTGTCTCGCTCCAAGGTCTCCCCGCTATGAACCGCCTCCGCTACATGTCCGTCCGGGTGCTCCAGGGTCTGCTGGTACTCATGTGCATAGCCACCGTCAACTTCATGCTGATACGAGCCGCGCCCGGCGACCCGGTCGCGGTGATCGCCGGTGAAGCCGGCGCCTCGGACCCGCAGTTCGTCGCCCAGCTGCGCGAGCAGTTTGGCCTGGACAAGCCCGTCACCACCCAGCTGGCCAACTACCTGGGCCACATCACGCAGCTGGACCTGGGCTTTTCCTACCGGCAGCAGCGCCCGGTGCTGGAGCTGATTGCCGAGCGCCTGCCCGCCACCTTGCTGCTCACCGGCAGTGCCTTTGTGATGTCGCTGATCTTTGGCGTGGCCTTGGGCGCCACAGCCAGCCGCCATGCCGGCAAATGGGTGGACAGCGCCATCACCTTTGTGGCGCTGGTGTTCTATGCCACACCGCTGTACTGGCTGGCGATGATGGCGGTGCTGGTGTTTTCGGTGCAGCTGAGCTGGCTGCCCGGTTTTGGCTACTTCACCGTCGGCAGCGATGCCACCGGCCTGGCCCGTGCCTGGGACATTGCCCAGCATCTGGTGCTGCCCTCGCTCACCCTGGCGCTTTTCTATATGGCGGTCTATGCCCGCATGACCCGGGCCTCGATGCTCGAAGTCGCGCAGATGGACTTTGTCAAAACCGCCCGTGCCAAGGGCGTGCGCATGGGCCGCATCCAGCGCCAGCACATTCTGCGCAATGCCTTGCTGCCCATCGTCACCCTGGCGGGCATCCAGGCCGGCGGCCTCATTGGCGGCGCGGTGCTGACCGAGACCGTGTTTGCCTGGCCCGGCATTGGCCGCCTGATGTTCGATGCCCTGCTGCAGCGCGACTACAACCTGCTGCTGGGCTGCTTCCTGGTCGCAGCCGCCGTGGCGGTGCTGTTCAACCTGATCACTGATTTTGTCTACACCCTGGTCGATCCCCGGATCGAACTGGGCTGAAACGGAGCCTTGCGATGACTGCCCTCTCTGAACCGGCCCTGGCGGCCGACACGCCCCCCGCCAAGAACAAGCACCGTTCCACCTTCTGGCGCCGCTTTTGCCGCAACCGGGGCGCGCTGCTGGGCCTGGCCATCTTGCTGCTGGTGGCGCTGCTGGTCTGCTTTGGCCCGCTGCTGGCCGCGCACAACCCCTGGGACATGGTCGAGCAACCGTTTTTGCCGCCGATGGAGCGCGAAGGCTTTGCGATGGGCACCGACACCATGGGCCGCGATATTCTCTCGGGCCTGGTGCTGGGCGCCCGCATCTCGCTGCTGATTGCGGTGATCTCCACCTTGGTGTCGCTGCTGATCGGTGTGGGCATCGGTGCCATCTCGGGCTACTTTGGCGGCTGGGTCGATGCCAGCCTGATGCGCTTTACCGAAATGTTCCAGTCGGTGCCCAGCTTTGCACTGGCCCTGGTGCTGGTGGCCATTTTTGAGCCCTCGGTCAACTCCATCATCGTGGCCATTGCACTGGTCTCCTGGCCGCCGGTGGCGCGTCTGGTGCGCGGCGAATTTTTGACCCTGCGCCAGCGAGATTTTGTGGCCGCCGCCCAGCTGGCCGGCCAAAGCACGCCGCGCATCATCCTGGCGCAGATCCTGCCCAATGCGGCCTCGTCCATCGTGGTGATGGCCTCGCTGATGGTGGCCACCGCGATCCTGCTGGAATCGAGCCTGAGCTTCATGGGCCTGGGTGACCCCAACCTGATGAGCTGGGGCTACATGATTGGTTCGGCCCGCACCGTGCTGCGCCAGGCCTGGTGGATGGCCGTGTTCCCCGGCGTCGCCATCCTGCTCACCGTGCTGGCCTTCAACCTGGTTGGCGAAGGGGTGAACGACGGACTCAATGCGCGCCAGGACGGGAAGACGAAATGAACGCCTACTCACACGAAGCCCTGCATATGCTTGCACACATGCCTGCCGAGCCCACTACCCCGGAGCCGGTGCTGACCGTACGCGGTCTGGACATCCGCCTGCCGCTGGGCGCCGACCGCGCGTTGGCTGTCACCCAGGCCAACCTGCAGATCCTGCCCGGCCAGACCCTCTGTGTGGTCGGCGAATCGGGCTCGGGCAAGTCGATGATCGCCAACGCCATCATGGGCCTGCTGCCCCGCCCCAAGGTGGAGCCGGTGGCCGGCGAGATCCTGTTTGACGGCAAAGACCTGCTGCGCCTGAGCGAAGACCAGCTGCGCGAGCTGCGGGGCAGCCGCATGGCCATGGTGTTCCAGGAGCCGATGACGGCGCTGAACCCGGTAATGCGCATTGGCGACCAAATGGCCGAGGCGCTGGATGCCCACCTGCAGCTGCCCGCTGCCGACAAGCGCCGCCGGATCATCGCCGCGCTGACCGACGTGGGCCTGCCCGAGCCCGAGCGCCTCATCGATGCCTACCCGTTTCGTCTCTCAGGCGGCCAGCGCCAGCGCGTGATGATCGCCATCGCGATGCTGCTGGAGCCCAGCCTGCTGATTGCCGACGAGCCCACCACCGCGCTGGATGTGACGACGCAGGCGCAGATCCTGCAGCTGATGCGTGCGTTGCAGAAAAAGCGCGGCATGGCCATGCTGTTTATCACTCATGACTTTGGCGTGGTGGCCGAGATTGCCGACCATGTGGTGGTGATGCAGACCGGCGTCGTGGTCGAAGCCGGCCCGGCCCGCCAGGTGCTGCGCAATCCCCAGCATGCCTATACGAAGAAGCTGCTGGCCGCCATTCCGCATGGCAATGTGCGCGAGACCCAGGCCAGCACGGCGCAGCCGGTGCTGCAGGTCAAGGACCTGTGCAAGGTCTACCGCACTGGCGGCGGCTTTTTGCGGCCCGCCCGTGAGGTGGTGGCCGCCGAGCGCATCAGCTTTGACCTGGGGCGCGCCCAGACCCTGGGCGTGGTGGGCGAATCGGGCTCGGGCAAGTCATCGCTCGGCCGCTGCATTGTGGGCCTGGCACCGTTTGACAGCGGCGACATCCTCTTCAACGGCCAGCGCCTGAGCTCGGGCGCCGCGCTGCGCCGCCAGGCCAAGGGCAAGATCCAGATGGTCTTCCAGGACCCCTACGCATCGCTCAACCCGCGCCACAAGATTGGCGCGGCCATTGCCAGCGGCCCCATTGCCCAGGGTGTCCCCAAGGCCGAGGCCCTGCGCCGCACGATGGAGCTGCTGGAGCTGGTCGGCCTGGGCCCAGAGGCGGCCGAGCGCTACCCGCATGAGTTCTCTGGCGGCCAGCGCCAACGCATTGGCATTGCCCGCGCGCTGGCGATGGAGCCTTCGTTGCTGGTGGCTGACGAACCCGTCTCCGCCCTCGATGTATCCGTGCAGGCCCAGGTGCTCAAGCTGTTTGCCGAGGTGCGCGAGCGCTTTCAGCTCAGCATGGTCTTCATCACCCATGACCTGCGCGTGGCCGGCCAGATGTGCGACCACCTGGCTGTCATGCAGCGGGGCCGCATTGTGGAATACGGCCCCACCGCCCAGGTGTTGGGCAACCCGCAGCACCCCTATACGCAAACCTTGATCGACGCCATCCCCTCGCTGGAGCACCGCAGCGACGAGGCTGAAGCGGACAACGCGCAAGCGCGGAGCCGCGCATGACCGCGATGCCCCCCACCGATGCCCTGTCCGCCGTGCCCCGCAGCATTGCTTTTTTGAGCAAAAGCATTGCGATGGACTTTTTGCTGCCTGCCTACCAGGCGCAGTTCCCCGGCAGCCGGCTGTTGCTGGGCGCCGAGCTGCAGGCGCTGCTCGATGCCGGCCAGCACAGCGATATCGAGGTGGCAGTATGCTGGCACCCGCCCGCTGCGCAACTCGCGCAGCTGACCCGGGACGCTGGCCTGCAGTTGGTGCAATCGATTGCCGCCGGCATTGACCATATCGACACCCAGGCGCTGCCTGCGAGTACGCCCGTGTGCCGCATTGTGGACAGCACCATGGGCTATGGCATGACGGCCTTTGTCAGCTGGGCCGTCATCCACCGCCAGCGCCATATGGACCGCTATGTGGCCCATGCAGCGCAGCGCCAGTGGCGCGAGGAGCCCATCGTTGCGCCCAGCCAGCACCGGGTGGGCATTGCCGGCCTGGGCACCCTGGGCCAGGGCTGCGCGAAAGCGCTGCTGGCCATGGGCTACCAGGTGCGCGGTTGGAGCCGGTCGGCCAAGCAGGGTCTGCCCGCTGGACTGGAGGGTTTGCAGAGCTTCCACGGCCAGGCGCAGAAGGCAGAGTTTTTGAGCGGATGCGACACCCTCGTGTGCCTGCTGCCGCTGACCGACGAGACCCAGGGCTTTCTCGATCTGGCCTTGATGCGCCAGCTGCCGCGCGGCGCGCACCTGGTCAATGTGGGCCGGGGCGCCCACCTGGTCGAGGCCGATCTGCTGACCGCGCTGGCCGAAGGCCAGATTGGCGCCGCTACCCTGGACACCTTCAGCACCGAGCCGCTGCCAGCCGACCACCCGTTCTGGCAGGACCCGCGCATTCTGGTGACCCCGCATATCGCCACCCGCACCGATCCGCGCGTCATCGCCCGGCAGACCGCCCACAACTTCCGCCGCATCCGTGCAGGCCAGGCCGCCGAGGTGGCCGTGGACCTGGGACGCGGCTACTGACGCCCCGCAAGCCCGTTAGAGAGTAAGCACCACCCAGCCCCCAGGAGATTTGGACATGAACGCAGCAGACAACACCCCAAAACGCAGCGCGCTGGACGCACAGGACATTGGCGCCCACCTGCACCCCTACACCAACCTGGCAGCGCATGAGGACGTGGGCCCGCTGATGATCACGCGGGGCGATGGCATCCATGTGATCGACGAACAAGGCCGCAAGTACATCGAGGGCATGTCGGCGCTGTGGTGCAGCTCGCTGGGCTTTAGCCACCCGCGCCTGGTGCAGGCCGGCATCGATGCGCTCAAGACGCTGCCCTACTACCACACCTTCAACCACCGCTCCAACCCGGCGATTGCCCAGCTGGCGGACCGGCTGATCCAGCTGGCCCCGGCACCGATGGCCAAGGTCTTCTTTGCCAACTCGGGCTCGGAAGCCAATGACACAGCCATCAAGATCATCTGGTACTACCACAACGCCATTGGCAAACCTGCCAAGAAAAAGATCCTGGCGCGCCAGCGGGGCTACCACGGCGTGACGGTGGCGGCCGCCAGCCTGACCGGCCTGCCCGCCAACCACCAGGATTTTGACCTGCCGATTGCGCGCATCGGCCATGTGGAATGCCCGCACCACTACCGCTTTGCCCAGCCCGGCGAAAGCGAGGCCGACTTTGCGGCCCGCCTGGCCGATGCACTGGAGCAGCGCATTCTGCAGGAGGGGCCCGATACCGTCGCCGCCTTCATTGCCGAGCCGGTGATGGGCGCTGGCGGCGTCATCGTGCCGCCCGAGACCTATTTTGAAAAAATCCAGGCCGTGCTGCGCAAGTACGAGGTGCTGATGGTGGCCGACGAGGTCATCTGCGGCTTTGGCCGCACCGGCCAGATGTTTGGCTCGCAGACCTTCGGCATCCAGCCCGACATCCTGACCTGCGCCAAGGCGCTGTCCTCGGGCTATGTGCCGATATCGGCCGTCATGGTCTCGCCCAGGATCTACGAGGCCATGGCCGCCAACAGCGGCAAGATCGGCACCTTTGGCCATGGCTATACGTATTCTGGCCACCCGGTGGCGGCGGCGGTGGCGCTGGAGACGCTCAAGGTCTACGAGGACGAGCAGATCCTCGCCCATGTCAACCGGCTCAGCCCCATCTTCCAAGGCCGCCTGCGCGGCTACCTGGAGCGCGCCCATGTCGGCGAGGCGCGGGGCGTGGGCATGATCGGTGCCATCGAGCTGGTAGCCGACAAGGCCACGCGCCAGCCTTTTGACCCGGCGCTGAAGCTGGGCTACCGCCTGGCCCAGTACGCACAGGAAGAAGGCCTGATCGTGCGCGCCATGGGCGACGCGGTGGCACTGTGCCCGCCGCTGATCATCACCGAAGCCGAGATGGCCGAGATGTTTGCGCGCCTGGACCGCGCGCTGGACAAGCTGCAGGCCACCCTGCCATGAGCGCCGCCATGCAAGCCTTCTACAGCCCTGACCAAGCGCTGCACCACCCCAGCCAGTTCATGCGCCTGGGCAAGCTGGTGCCCGCGCCCGATCTGCCCAGCCGCGCCGAAACCCTGGCCGATGTCTTGCAGCAAGCGGGCCTGGCCGTCAGCACCCCGCCCGACCTGGGCCGCGCGCCGCTGGAGGCCGTGCACGCCCCGCACTACCTGGACTATCTGAAAACCGCCTGGCCGCGCTGGCAAGCGATGCTGGCCAGCGGCGCCAATGCCGGCCCCGAGGTGATGGCCAACCTCGCGCCCTACGCCGGCGTGCCGGCCGGCCAGCGCCGCCCGCGCTGCCCATCGCCAGCGCTGGTACCGCAAACCGGTTACTACCTGGGCGATCTGTCCTGCCCGCTGGGGCCGGACAGCTGGAAGTCCATCCTGCGCTCGGCCCACAGTGCCGTGGCCGCTGCCGATGCGGTGATTGCCGGCGACCGCATGGCCTATGCGCTGTGCCGTCCCTCGGGCCACCATGCGCACTGGGACCGGGCCAGCGGCTTTTGCTATGTCAACAACAACGCCTGCGCCGCCGCGCGCCTGGCCGGGCATTTTGGGCGGGTGGCCGTGCTCGATGTCGACGCCCACCATGGCGATGGCACGCAGAGCATCTTCTACGCCCGGGACGATGTGCTGACGGTCTCCACCCATGCGGAGACGAGCAGCTACTTTCCGTTCTATACCGGCTACGCCGATGAGCGCGGCGCCGGCGCGGGCGAAGGCTACAACCTGAACCTGCCCCTCGCCCATGGCAGCGGCAATGCGGAGTTTTTGGCTGCGGTGGACACCGGCCTGGAAGCAGTGCGTGCCTTTGCCCCGCAGGCCGTCGTGCTGGCCCTGGGCTTTGACACCTTCAAGGACGACCCGATCAGCGTGCTGAAGGTGGACTTTGAGGCCTACCGCGCCGTCGGCCAAAAGCTGCGCGCACTTGGCCTGCCCCTGGTGGTGCTGCAGGAAGGCGGCTACCTGGTGGAAGCCATCGGCCCGGGCCTGCAGGCCTTTTTGGAGGGCCTCCATGGCTGAGCGGGCTGCGCAGCACCACAGCCAGATAGGCAGCCCAGCGCCCTTGCCAGCGCAGCACGAGGCCGATGCCGCGCGCCGGCTGCGCCAGGGGCTGGGCCTGTTTCTGGCAGCGCTGCTGTGCTTTGCCTGTTATGACGCCTTTGCCAAGCACATGCTGGCCCGCTACCCGGCCACGGTGATGAACCTCTCGCGCTACACAGCCGTCGGCATGCTGGCCTTGTGGGTCATGCACCGGCATGGCGACTGGTCGGCGCTGCGCTGGGGGCGTCTGCGCAGCGGCAAGTTACTGCTGCTGCGCAGCCTGATGCTGGCGATTGTGGCCACCTGCTTCATGACGGCACTGGCGACCATGCCGCTGGCCGAGGCCACCGCCATCTATTTCACCGCGCCGCTCATCATGGTGGCGCTCTCGCCCTGGCTGCTGGGCGAGCGGGTAGGCCGCGTGCAATGGGTGGCGGTGCTGCTGGGCTTTGCCGGCATGCTGCTCATCGTGCGCCCGGGCAATGCCCTGCCGCTGGCCGGCACCGTGCTGATGGCCATCTCGGCGGTCTGCTATGCGCTGTTCCAGGTGCTCACGCGCAAGCTCTCGGGGGTGGTGCCGACGGCGGTGCAGTTTGCCTATATGGCGCTGTTTTGCCTGGTCATCACCAACCTGCCGGCCCTCTTCCACCCGATCACCGAATGGCCCGATGCGCCGCAGCTGGCCTTGCTGCTGGCCGGTGGTTTTGTCAGCGGTGGCGCGCAGTTGCTGCTGCTGCAGGCCTTCCAGCGCGCCTCGGCCTCGACGCTGGCGCCGATGAACTATGTACAACTGTTGCTGGCGGTGCTGATCAGCACCTTCTGGTTCCAACGACCGCCAGACAGCCTGGCCCTTTATGGCATGCTGATGATCAGCGCTGCCGGCGTCTACCTTGCATGGCCCCGGCGGCAAAAGCACACCGCTCACCAGGCATCCTGACATGACATCTGAGACCCTTAGCAAAAACATCGCCTTGCACGGCGAGGAGACAGACAACCCCGGCTTTTCATCGATCCGCGTGCCCGATCTGGTGGAGCTGGTGGAGCGCCAGCTGCTGCAGGCCATTTTTGAAGGCCGGCTGCCACCGGGCTCGCGCATTGTCGAGGCCGAGCTGTCGCGCCAGATGGGCGTGAGCCGCGCCCCGCTGCGCGAAGCGGCCCGGCGGCTCGAGAGCCAGGGCGTCATCGTCTCGACGCCGCGCAAAGGCTTTACCGTGCGCACCTTCAGCCCCAAGGAGATCCAGGACCTGTTCCAGGTGCGCCTGGGCCTGGAAGTGATGGCCGCACGCCTGGCCTGCGAGGTGGCCACCGATGCGCAGCTGGCATCCCTCAAGGCCTATGCCGATGACATGCTGGAGCGCGCACCGACCCTGAGCAATATCGAGCGCGTCACGATGGACCTGGGCATGCACACCGCCATCTCGCGCCTGTCGGGCAACGAGTATCTGCAGCGCATCTTTGCCAATATGCAGGCCGAGATCCGCATCTGCCAGGGCTTTATCGAGCGCCAGTACCGCGACCCGGTGTTCATCGCGCAATCGCACTTCCCGGTGGTCGATGCCATCCTGCGCCGCGATGCCGATGCCGCAGAAAAAGCGCTGCGCGTGCACTTGGTGGACGCGCAGGACAAGGCCCATGCCCAGGTACTGCACGGCGACCAGACCCCAGACGCCCGCCCCAGCGCCATGCCCACATCCGCACCGGTACCCGCCACCCAGGCCAAGCCCAAGGCCGGCGCCACCGCCTCTTCCGTTTCTTCCTCCCGACGAAAACCGCCCAGACCATGAAATTCATCTACAGCCACGCGCACCGCAGCCACGACCCGCAGCAATTCATGGTGCGCGGCCAACTCAAGCGCAGCAATGAGCAACCCGAACGCGCCGAGATCCTGCTGCGCTCCGCGCAAAAGGCGGGCCACCAGCCGATGCTGGCCGAAGATTTTGGCCCCGGCCCGCGCGCAGCCGTCCACACCCCCGAGTACCTGCACTTTCTGCAAACCGCCTGGCAACGCTGGCAGGCGCTGCCCGATGCCTCGCTCGAAGTGCTGCCCAATGTCTTCCCCTTCCCCGGCCAGCCCTTTACCTACCCGGATCACCTGGTCGGCCAGGCCGGCTACCACATGGGTGACTGCGCCTGCAGCATTGGCGAGCACACCTGGCACGCGGCGATCCACTCCGCCCACTGCGCCACCCATGCCGCCGAACTGGTGCTGCAAGGCGAACAAGCCGCCTACGCGCTGTGCCGACCACCGGGCCACCATGCCTATGTGGACCGCGCCAATGGCTTTTGCTACCTGAACAACGCCGCCATTGCCGCCCAGCACCTGCGCAGCAAGCATGCCCGCGTGGCCGTGCTCGACATTGACGTGCACCACGGCAACGGCACCCAGGGCATCTTCTGGCGCCGCAACGATGTGCTGACCGTATCGATCCATGCCGATCCGCATTTCTGCACCCCCTTCTTCACCGGCCATGCGCATGAGCGCGGCGAAGGCGAAGGCCTGGGCTACAACCTGAACCTGCCCCAGCCCAAGGGCACCACCACCGACCAGTACCTGCGCGCGCTGGAAACCGCCCTCACCACCATCCGCCAGTACGCGCCCGGCGCCCTGGTGCTGGCGCTGGGCCTGGACGCCCACGAGCACGATCCCTACCAGGCGCTCGCCATCGACACCCCCGGCTTCGCCCGCATCACCGAAAAAATCGCGCAGCTGGGGCTGCCCACGGTGATCGTGCAAGAAGGCGGGTATCTGAGTGAGGATTTGGGCTTGAACCTGGAGAGTGCGTTGCGGGGGTTCGAAACGGGAGCAGGCTACAGGTAGGCTAGAATTCTGCGACCGGGATAGCAGCCTCCCGGCCCGCAAGGGTAGACGGTGTCCCGTCCAAGTGCTGGGTATTCTCTATGGAGTTTTTTATGGACACCGGTTTGCCCAGATCAACGGACCCCGTTGCACCTACGTCTCTGTCGCTGTCTGACGCTTTACGCTTCTGGCTGAAGCTGGGGTTCATCAGCTTTGGCGGCCCTGCCGGTCAAATCGCCCTCATGCATGAGGAGCTGGTTGACCGCCGCCGGTGGATCTCCGAAAAGCGCTTTCTGCACGCCCTCAACTATTGCATGCTGCTGCCCGGGCCGGAAGCGCAGCAGCTGGCCACCTATCTGGGCTGGCTGCTGCACCGGACCTGGGGCGGTGTGCTGGCCGGCGTTCTTTTTGTTCTGCCGTCCCTCTTTCTCATCATTGCGCTGGCGTGGCTGTATATGGCCCATGGTGACATGCCCGTCATTGCAGGTTTCTTCTATGGCATAAAGCCGGCTGTCACCGCGCTGGTAGCACAGGCCGCCTACCGCGTGGGGTCCCGGTCGCTCAAGAACCGCTGGCATTGGGGCATTGCGGCCGCTGCGTTCATGGCCATCTTTGCGCTGAATGTTCCGTTTCCGCTCATTGTGGTGGTGGCTGCTGCGGTCGGTTACCTCGGCGGCAAGCTGCAGCCAGACGCCTTTGGTGGCGCCAGCCATGGCCCAGGCACCGCAGTGCGGCAGGGGGAACATGCACTGATAGACGACGACACCCCCACGCCGCCACATGCCCGGTTTTCCTGGCGGAGATTCTGGTCCGTGGCGCTGGTGTGCCTGGCACTGTGGGCCGGCGCCATGGCCCTGCTTGCGGCGCTGTTTGGGCTGGATTCCGTGTTGGTGCAAATGGGCTGGTTCTTCACCAAGGCAGCGCTGATGACCTTTGGAGGCGCCTATGCGGTACTGCCTTACGTCTACCAAGGGGCCGTGGAGAACTTCCAGTGGTTGACCGCCCCCCAAATGATGGACGGGTTGGCCTTGGGTGAGACCACCCCTGGCCCGCTCATCATGGTGGTGTCCTTCGTGGCTTTTGTCGGGGGTTGGACCAAGGCCGTCTTCGGCGCGGATTCGCTGCTGCTGGCGGGCATCGTGTCGGCCGTGGTGGTCACGTTCTTCACCTTTCTGCCTTCGTTCCTTTTCATATTGCTGGGCGGCCCGTTCATCGAGTCCACCCACGGCAACCTGAAGTTCACCGCGCCATTGGTGGGCATCACCGCAGCCGTTGTCGGTGTCATCGTGAATCTGGCTGTCTTCTTTGCCTACCATGTGCTGTGGCCCCAGGGCTTCGCGGGAAGCCTGGATGGGGCATCGATGGCCATCGGGCTGGCGGCGGCCATTGCCTTGCTCCGCTACCGGGTCAATGTGGTGTATGTGATTGTGGCTGCGGGCTTTGCCGGCCTGTTGGTGCGGCTGTTGCTCTGACTGCCCGCAGTGCATGCAGGGCCAGGCGCAGCAGCAGGAGTGAGAGCCGCAACGGACAACACCGCATAGCGATGGCTAGCGCGCCTGCGGCAACGCACCAGCGGCCTTTGACTCCAGGCCCGGTAGCAGGGCATCGAGCGCAACGGCCTCGGCCATGGCTCTATGGCCTGCATCGCCGGGGTGCAAATGGTCTCCCGAGTCGAATCGCGCGGCGATGCGTGCCGGATTGGCTGGATCGCGCAACGCCGCGTCAAAATCGATGACGGCATCGAAGGCTCCGCTGTGGCGGATCCAGTCGTTCACCTGTGCGCGCAGCGCGTCCTTGCCGGGTTGGTAGTAGTCGGCCAGTGGCGTGCCGGGCAATGCGCCCTCGAATGGCGTCAGGGTGGCACCGAGAACGCGAATGCCCCGGCTGTGCGCTTGCGCAATCAATTGGCGGTAGCCCGCGGTCAGGGATGCCAGGGTGGGCGGCTCTGCGTGCTTTGCAAATGCGGTCCCGGGCCAGGCTATGTGGTTGATACCCAGCAGCACGATGACGCTTCGCACCCCGGGTTGCGCCAGCACATCACGCTCCAGCCGCGCCAGCGCATTGGCGCCCATGCCATCGGACAACAACCTTGCCCCTGAGATCCCCGCATTGACCACCGCCACGCCATGCGGCGCCAGCCGGGCAGCCAGAAAGTCCGGCCAGCGGCTGTCCTTGTCCAGGGTGGCTGTGGCGCCATCGGTGATGGAGTCACCCATCACCGCCACGGCGCGCGCGGCCGGCCCGGTCTCCACCGCAATCCCGGTCAGCAATGGGCGGGCCGTGGTGCTTTGCCTGTCGGGATCGGTGATCTGCAGGCTCGGCGCCTGGGTTTGATCGCCGGGCACGATCCAGCTCGTCTGGCGGCCATCCCAGTGGAACGTGCTGATCGGTGTGGCCTGGGGCAGGTACAGGCTCACCGCCACCTGAGACAGCGCCGGCACCGGGAGCGCCACCGGATCGCTGACCCAGGAGGCCCCCGGCGGGATCGTCACGCCTTCCCGACCGCCAAAACTGACGGCCCGCAGGCTACCATCGGTGACCGCGCCAGCGGCGCTGGCCTCCCGAAAACGGGCCACCGTCGTCTTGCCCACGAAGAGCGGTTGCTTGCCGTAGGCGTTGGACAGCACGATGCGCAAGCGCTCGCCCCCCAGGCTGATGCGCGCCACCTGGCGCACGGTTTGCGCATGCAACGCGGCCGGGAGGTGGGTCGGAAACAGAAAATCCGTGCCCCACACGGGCTGCGGGCTGGCCTGCCAGGTGGCTACCCAGCGAGTGCCGGGAGCAGCATCCGCTGCCCGTGCGGGCACGACGGGCACGGCGCCCAGCGTGAGGGTCAACGCCAGCATCGCGGCGGCTTCGGCGCTTGCGAGCGGCACAGTCAGTCTTGTCATATCAGTGAATTCAAAGTCTTTGGAAGAACGGATGATGAATTCAAAGACCAGATTGGCATAGACTGGCCGCAAGAACATCATTTGTGAATTGATCTCAACAAGGAGGCCCGCATGGCGCGTCTGGAAGTCAATCGGTCCGGCGAACTGGAGGTATTTGTGCGCGTGATCGAATCGGGGGGCTTCTCCGCCGCTGCGCGCGCGTTTGGCATGACGCCTTCTGCGGTCAGCAAGTTGGTAGCCCGCCTGGAACAGCGGCTGGGCACCAGGCTGGTGAACCGGTCGACCCGGCAGCTCCAGCTCACGCCCGAAGGCTGCGTTTTCTACGAGCGCGGGGTGCGTATCCTGGCCGATCTTGAAGAGGCAGAGCATTGCGCCAGTACACACACTGCGCCGCGCGGCCGGCTGCGCGTCAATGCCAACGTCCCCTTCGGCCACCATTTTTTGCTGCCGCTCGCGCCTGCCTTTCTGGCGTCCCATCCCGACGTGACCTTGGATATCGTATTGACCGATGCGGTGATCGACATCCTGGAGCAGCGTACCGATGTGGCCGTGCGTGCCGGGCCGATGAAGGATTCCAACCTGGTGGCGCGAAAGTTGGGCGGTACACGCATGCAGATTGTGGGGGCGCCCAGCTATCTGGCCCGCCATGGCATGCCCACCACGCCGCAGGAACTGCAGCACCACAACCGCCTGGGCGCAAACTATGCCCGGGCGCAACCGGGCTGGCCGCTGCGGCACGCTGGTGAAGATACCGTCCTTCCCATCATTGGCAATGCGCAGGCCAGTGACGGCGAAGCCTTGCGCCAGTTGGCGCTGGCGGGGCTGGGCCTGGCGCGTCTGGCCGCTTTCCAGGTACGCGAGGACGTGGCCGCAGGCCGCCTGCTACCGGTTCTTGAAGACTGCAATCCGGGCGATATCGAAGAGGTACACGCCGTTTATGTCGGCCAAGGCGGCTATCTGCCGCTGCGCGTGCGCGCTTTTCTTGATTTTCTGGTCCAGACGGTCGATCTCGGCAAGCATTGAGGCAGACAAAGGTACAAAGATGGTTTAGGAAACTCCTAACAGCGGTCCACCATCGGCTCGTTGGGTACCCCGTCAAGAACTGCAACAGTGTGCACTTGTCGTTCAGCCCGGCATTGGTCAGTTCCAGCACAGGCAAGCGCAGCCGATGGCTCCTGGATGCCGTCCAGGCCATTGTTGGTGTCACAGCCTTCTAGACCCAGCAATCCAAAAATTGGTAATCCCCCATTCCTCCCGACGAGTTGGAAAGAAGCGGCGAATTGTAAAGACGCCAACATTGGTGAATCCACCTTGCCACCTGCTGCGTACACCGCAAGTAGCAAGAGTCGACATCCTCCGTCTCCATTGACAAGGATTTGGTGCTGAGCTGCTTCTTGCTGCACCGTGTGCCCTCCGCGTGAAGGCGCATTCCTGTGTAGGTAGGCGCGTATAGCGCAACTCGAAAGGAAATCACATGTCTGACGAATCAGTGTTGATAGGTGTATTGCAACAGCGGGCCAGGAAATTGGAAGACCGGCGTCAATTCTTCCGTAAGACCGGTGGCGTGGCAGCGGGTATGGCAGGCGGTGCCATCCTGACGGCCTGCGGGGGTGGTGGCAGTGATGCCAATGCGCAGAACAACGGCCCGACCGATGTGGAGATCCTGAACTTTGCGCTGAACCTGGAATACCTGGAGTCGCAGTTCTACCATTACGCGGTGTTTGGAACCGGGCTGCCCGCCAATATGCAATCGGGCACAGGCACGCAGGGCGGTATCACCGGCGGGCGGGCGGTGGCTTTCAAGGACCCGCTGGTCGCGCAGTACGCCAAGGAGATTGCCCAGGATGAGGTGGCCCATGTGGCCTTTTTGCGCAAGGCGCTGGGCTCTGCAGCGGTCGCGCAGCCACAGATCGATATCGGCGGCACCGACCCGAACGGGGCCTTCTCGGTGGCCGCACGCGCAGCCGGTCTGGTAGGTGCGGGCGTGGCCTTCGATCCCTATGCCAGTGACGAGAACTTCCTGCTCGGCGCGTTTATCTTCGAGGACGTGGGGGTGACCGCCTACAAGGGCGCCTCGCCGCTGATCACCAACAAGACCTACCTGGAAGCTGCTGCAGGCATTCTGTCTGCCGAGGCCTACCACGCAGGTCTGGTGCGCACGGTACTCTACGCCAAGGGCCTCGCCACGCCTGCGCTGCGCTCGGCAGCCGGCGCCATCTCGGATGCGCGTGACAGCCTCGATGGCTCCTCCGATGTGGACCAGGGCATCACCGGGGACGACAGCACCTCCAACATCGTGCCGCTGGATGCCGACGGCATTGCCTACAGCCGCTCACCCGGCGACGTGCTCAACATCGTCTACCTGACCAAGGACTCTGCCACCAAGGGCGGCTTCTTCCCGGCAGGCGTCAATGGTGCGCTGGTGATGAGCACCGCCTACGCTTGACGCGTTAGTTCAACCTGCCCCTTTCCGGGGCAGGAATGCCGCAAGACGGACCCGATACCGGTGTTTCTCTGCCTAGGAGTTGCGATGAAGTCCATATTGTCTCCATCCTCGCAAGCAACAGCCCCCAGCAAGACGCGGCGGCTGAAACCCGCCACGTTGCTGCGCCGTTGTGTAGGGAGCTTGATCGTCCTGGCAGGGCTTGCCATCGTCACCTCGGACGTGCTGGCACTTTTAAACGGTGCCATCACTGCGGGGCCAGTTGCAACACCCCCCTCCGCTGCGCTGCACCTGGCACCGGCCTCCAGATAAGGAGCGACCATGCCGCCACCTGCCTTCACCACCTGCAGCCCCCTCCACAACGAAGGGGGCATGCCACAGCCAGAGGCCTCAGGCAAAGCGGATCCAGACAGCGTGAAGTCAGGCATCCCCAGCCTGCCCCAGGTTCACCGCAGCATTGCGGTGCCGGGCGGCACCAGCCGCTCGGCCAACGCAAGGCGCATGCTGGCCTTTGCCGGGCCCGGTTATCTGGTGGCGGTCGGGTACATGGACCCCGGCAACTGGGCCACCTCGATTGCGGGCGGATCTCAGTTTGGCTATTCGTTGCTGGCGGTGATTTTTGCGTCCAACCTGATGGCGATGCTGTTCCAGGCAGCTGCAGTGCGGCTGGGGCTGGCCAGCGGGCGCGACCTGGCCCAGGCCTGCCGCGAACAGTTTCCGCCGCGCATCAACCTGGTGCTCTGGTTCTTTTGCGAGATTGCCATCGTGGCCTGCAACCTGGCCGAGGTGCTGGGCATGGCCATCGGCCTGAACCTGCTGTTTGGCCTGCCACTGATCGTGGGCGTATGCATCACGGTGGTCGATGTGATGCTGATTCTTGCGCTGCAAAGTAGAGGGTTTCGTGCGCTGGAATCGGTTGTCATCGGGCTGGTGGCCTTGATCGGCATTTGCTTTGGCGCCCAGCTGCTGTGGCTGCACCCGCCGCTCGCCACGGTGCTGTCCGGCTTCATTCCGCGCTCGGAGATCGTGACCAACCCGGAGATGCTCTACCTGGCCGTCGGCATCGTTGGCGCGACGGTCATGCCACACAACCTGTATCTGCATTCGGCCATCGTGCAGACACGTGAACACAGCCGGACCCTGGAGGGCACACGCCAGGCGATCCGCTTCGCTACGATCGACTCCACCGTGGCGCTGGGTTTGGCGCTGTTCGTCAATGCCGCGATCCTGGTCGTGGCAGCGGGTGCTTTTAACCGCCCGGGAACACCCCCCGTCACCGAGCTGTCAGACGCCTACCATTTGCTGTCGCCTATCCTGGGAGTCGGCATCGCCAGCGCAGTGTTTGGCACCGCCCTGCTCGCCTCGGGCCTCAGCGCTTCGGTAACGGGCACCTTGGCGGGCCAGATCGTGATGGAAGGCTTTCTGCAAATTCGGCTATCGCCGGCGATGCGGGCGCTGCTGACCCGGCTTATCGCCATCGTGCCCGCCGTCATCGCCACCGCCTGGTACGGCAACGAGGGCGCCAGCGCGCTGCTGGTGTTCAGCCAGGTGGTCCTCAGCATGCAGCTGCCGTTTGCGATCGTGCCGCTGCTGATGTTCACGACCCGCCGCAATGCACTGGGCGCGCTGACCTTTGGCCGGCCCATGTCGATACTGTTGTGGAGCGGTGCAGCCCTCGTCGTGTCGCTGAATCTGTGGATGCTGCAAAGGCTTTTAACGCTGTGAGGCAGCGTCGTTGGCGCCCTTTGCAGAATGGCGCCCTGATGCGGAACGCGCCCATGGACAGTTCATCGTCACCCGGTTGGGCAAGCGGTATGCAAAGACCTGTCAGCGCCGCAGAACACGCACGGCCCTGCGCCGGGCACCCAAGCCCACGCCGCCAAGCACCAGCAACGACGCCAGCAGCGTGCTGAGCAGGCTCCAGGCGGGTATGGGAGCCGCTGCTGCGGCAGGCGAACCGGGCACCGTGACCGGTGGGCTGCTTGGCCCGCTGCCGACGCTGGTCTGCGCTGCCACCGTACAGGTGTACGCCACGCCTGGCACCAAGCCCGACACCGCGATGGGTGACTGCGTGCCGGTGGCCGTGATAGTGTCACCTCCGCCCGCGGGCACGCACTGCGCCTGGTAGCCCGTGACGGTCTCGGTGGGGGTGGATGCGACGGGAGGGAAAGTCAGGGTGACGGTATTGCCTTGCCTGTCTGCGCCAACACTCGCCGGAGGCGTGACATCGGAGGAGATGACACTGACCGCGTCCACCCCGAAGAACAGGCTCTGGCGATTGTCCACCTCGGCGAGCCGCAGACGAATTGTGCGCCCTGCATAGGCGGTCACATCGCGCTGAATGCTCTGGTAACCGCCAGCGGTTGCGCCGCCAGACCATTGAAAGACATTGGCCAGGACACCTGCTCCCACATCGTTCCAGGCCGCTGCCGGATCCATGATGTCGATACGTGCCTGCTGGTTGGGCACCGTCAGAAAGTCGAGGGTCGCGGGTGCTACCGAAGGAGCAGCGGCATTTTGCAGATAGACCTGCACGCTCAGCGTTGCGCTCTTGCCTGACGGAATGGCGATGTCCTGGTACAGCGCATGCGCGCCAGGGCCGGGCTGATCGGACATCGCCGCAAACACCCCTTGGGGCGGCGCGGCGACGGCGACAGGCGTCAGCGCACTTTGGCTGCCCTGCTGGGCATAGAAGCCGCCCTGCGATCCTGGCTGTGACATCGCCTGCCAGCCGCTAAAGCCCATGGAACCTGCGCCGGCGTTTTGCTCAAAGCCGCCATTGACCACCAGCTCTGCAGCGTGCGCAGCAGGGGTGAGGATGCCGGCCAGCAAGACCAGCGCCGTGCCGCTGCCAAGCCGGTAGTGTCGAGGACATGCCATAACGTTCCCCTGCTGCTCAGCGCTCGTACAGCGTTGCGGTGGGCGTGCTGGGGCTGGTATTGCCCTCCAGACGATTGTTGTTATAGGTCGTCACATTGCCTGCGCTGATGCTGAACGCGGTGGCGTTGCCAAACAACGAGGAGTCGGAGAGATAGAGTTTGCTGTTGGCATCGCTCAATGAAATGCCTGCGGTGCTGTTGTTCACGATGTCAGCGCGTTGCACCAGCAACTGCGCATTGGCACCGCTCTGCACTTCAACGCCCGTTTGAAAGCCTTGAATCTGGGTGTGCTCAATGACCACCTTGGACGCGCGGCGGACCTGAATCCCGGACTGGCCCGTGCCCGCGCCTTCGACATTCAAATTTCTCAGAACCACATTGCCATTGGCGTGGACTGCCGGGTCGATATTGATGATGATGGCGTTCGTTCCAGCGGCCAGCACGCCTGCGGTGCCAGACGCTGCTCCATCCAGGGAGATAGGTTTGGTAATGGTGACTGCACCAAACCCACCGGGATCGAGGCTGTTGATCAGACCCCCGGTGGCAGTTTTGGAGATGGCTCCGGCAAAAGTCTTGCAGGGTGCCGTTCTGCTACAGGGATTGGCATCGTCCCCGACCCCGGACACCCAGGTTCGCGTGGCCTGGGCAAAGGCGGACGGCGCCGCCATGGCGCCTGCAAGGGCCACCAGCGATGCCGCCAGCAGCGGAACCCCGCGAGAATGGATCCGGCTCAGATGGATGCGCATGGCTGCCTCGTTCGCAAATGTGGATTAGTTATCGAAATGTAGCTCTACCCCTTTGTTTCCACCCTCGTGTTTACCCTGGATCGTGCCAGTGAGGCGCTTTATCACGCCGGCACCGGGCAACTGCTGACCCGCCTAAAAGTGACACAGGTGATAGGCACATCATCAAAATAAATGCACGCACGAAACCGATGCGCCCTTCGGGTAAAGTTGGTTCTTTCAGCGCATCTGCGGTGCTTGCGACGCGCACGGATGGTGGCTGCTGATTGATCGAGACTGGAAAGTAGACAAGCATGTCCTTATTTGACCTCCATGCCATCGCCGATGGTCTGCCCGCTGCGTGGCGTTCCACCGTGTTGGGCAAAGTGGGCGCGTCCAACATCAAGTTGCTGCGCATGGACCAGATGCCCTATGGCGAAGAGGTGCACGACTACAACGAGGCGTTGCTGGTCGTCAGTGGCCAGATGATGCTGGAAGTGGCCGGCCAGGCCCTGTGTGTGGAAGCGGGTCAGATGTACATGGCCGAGGCTGGCGTTCCTCATGCTGTTCTATCCGGCAGCCAGGGCATTCTGGTGATTGTGGACCTCTGACCTGCCGAACCTGGGGTGATGGGCTCGACTGCAGAGCCTGGGTCATTCCTAGCCCTGACCGACGTATCAACGCCACTGCGACGGCGTTTCTAAAAAAGGATGCGCATGAAAGTAGAAGGCCGATGCCTATGCGGCGCCATTGAATTTGAGGCAGAGGTGCAACCAGGCAGCATGACGGTCTGCCATTGCCTCGATTGCCAAACGCACTCGGGCTCAGCCTTCCGAGCCAATATCTCTGCCCCGGCGGCCGGTTTCAAACTGACCAAGGGCGTGCCGCGCACCTTCGTCAAGACGACTGCCAGCGGTACCAAGCGCAATCTGGCGTTCTGCGAGACCTGTGGCAGCCCGCTGTATGCCTGCGCCGTGGAGAATCCGCAGGCCTACTCGCTGCGCACTGGCGTCCTCCAGCAACGCGATGCGCTGGGAACCCCACAGCGGGAGATCTGGACGAAACGGCGCCGGCCCTGGGTGGCCCTTGCAGGGGTGAGCGAGACACACGACGGTCAACCCTGATGCGATGGATTTTTGGCAGCCTGGCAGTGGGGAGCCTGTGTGCCGGTCACCCCCCGAGACCCTGATACACGGCATCCCGCAGCTCTACCACAAACCGACCCGACATCCCCTCGTACAAGGTATTCGTCAGCGCCACTACCGTGAGGCCTCGGGGCCGGTCCACCCACCACGCGTGGCCGTAAGCGCCGCCCCAGCGCCAGGTGCCTGGTGATTCAGGAGAATCTGCCAGCGCGGGATCGCGCAGCACCGAGAAGCCCAGGCCAAACCCCAGACCCGGGCCGGCAGCCAGCGCCTGCCCGTGGGTCTGGTCACTTGCCATCTCGGCGACCAGATGCCCGGGCATCCAGCCATCATGGCCAGTGCGTAGTGCCTCCAGCAGCCGCAGCACATCATCGGCCGTACCGGCCATGCCTGCGCCGCCAGAGGGAAAGGCGCCCGCATCCAAGGCACGGGATGGGCTGTAGATAATGCCCACCGTGCCGTCGAACGGGGCCACCACCTCGCCCTCCTGCAGGCGATGGGGCACCGGGCCGCCATTGACATAGGGCGTTGCCAGGCGCGCCGCATCCCGGCAGACAAAGCCGGCATCGGCCATGCCCAAGGGGCGCGTCACCAACGCTTCTACCGCCTGCGGCAAGCGGTTATTGCATACCGCCTCGATCAGCGCACCGAGCACATCCACCGCCAACGAGTAACCCCAACTGGTGCCCGGCGCGTAAAGCAGCGGCACCTTGGCGATGCGGCGCAGGTTCTCCTGCAGGTCGATGCCGCTGGCATCCATGCCGTCGGATACCCCCGCTTGGGCATAAGGCCCTTGGTCGTCTGCCTCAAAAAAGCGGTAGCCCAGCCCGGCTGTATGGCTCAGCAACTGGCGCACGGAGATGCGCGCTTCGCGCCCGTCCGGCAAGCGCGGGCGAAAGGTCGGCAGCCAGGAGGTGATGGGCTCGTCCAGGTCCACTCGCCCATCGGCTACCAGCCGCATGACCGCCGCACTGACAACAGGCTTGCTGACGGAGGCCCAGCGAAACACCGTATCCTCGGCCATTGCGATGCGGGCCTCCCGGTCCGCCCAGCCAGCTGCGATGCGGCATAGCGCCAGCCCATGCTGGTAGACAAGCACCACGGCCCCCACCAGGCGCTGCTCGGCCAGGGCCGTATTCAACACCTGGGCGACCGGTGCCCACTGCGCCGCCCCGCTAGAAACACCCGGCTGTACACGGCTGTCGTGCATGTCTGAAACTGAAAAATCCATCGCATCGCTACCTTGGTTGGAACACAGGCATCAGCTTAGGCAGCCAGCGATCCCAGAAAAACTAGGATAGAGTTCCGCACTTTCAGGACTGCAATGTCCGCAATCATGGGCCGTGACACCGGTCCAGAAACGCAGGTGAAAACGCATGGATAGCCTCAACGCATTTACGGTGTTTGTGCAGGTGGCCGAAACCCGCAGCTTTACAGCGGCTGGCCGGCTGCTGGGTATATCTGCATCCGCCGTGGGCAAGAGCGTGGCGCGGCTGGAGGAAAAGCTCGGTGTGCGCCTGTTCCACCGCAGCACCCGCAGCATCACCCCGACGGCCGAAGGCCTGCTGCTGCTGGAGCGCAGCAGGCGCATCCTGGCAGAGATCGAGGCGGCACAGACGGAGCTGTCACAAGCCTCGTCGGCACCCCGGGGGCGGCTGCGGGTGAGCCTGCCCTTGGTCAGTACCCTGGTGCTGCCGGTGTTGGCCGATTTCATGCGCGACTACCCGGACATCCAGCTGGACCTGGATTTTTCCGACCGCCTGGTGGATGTGGTGGAAGAAGGCTTTGACGCTGTGGTGCGCACCGGCGAGCCGGCCGATTCGCGCCTGGTGGCCCGCAAGCTCGGCCATTTCAAGATGCTGCTGGTGGCGTCGCCGGACTACATCGCCGCCCATGGCATGCCCCGTCAGGTGCAAGACCTGCAAGCCCACCAATGCATGCATTTCCGCTGGCCCCACAGCGGCAAGCTGGAGGCCTGGCCGCTACCGCCGCCCGACAGCGGCGAGCCCGTCAACCTGCCCGTCTCGATGGTCTGCAACAACATCGAAACCCGCGCCTGCTTTGCGCTGCGGGGACGCGGCATCGCCTGCCTGCCCGACTTTGCGATCCGCGATGCGCTGGCCGATGGCAGGCTGGTGCAGGTCATGCCGGGGCTGGCGGAGCGCACCGGGGTGTTCCACATTCTGTGGCCTGCAGGCCGGCATGCAGCGCCCAAAGTCAGGGCACTGGTGGACTATCTTTGTGCGCGGATGTTTGCGGTGGATTGAGGATCGGCCAACGCCTTGTCCACGGCGGGGGCTTCATACCAAGGCCACTGCGTTCCGCATACCCAATAGCCACCCCCATCACCACCACCCCGACCATCTGCCACTCCCCCAGCCGGTGCCCAAAGTACTGCCAATCCACAAGAATGGCGACGGCTGGGTAGACAAACTGCAATACCGCAATGCGCCCTGTGGGCAGCCTGGCCATGCCGGTGTAGATCAACGCATAGGCGGTGGCGGTATGCACGAGGCCCAACGCAGCCAGCCAGGCCCAGCTGGCACCCCAGGCCGGCCAGCCCTGCGTGGCGGGTGCCATCCACAGCACGGCGGTGCCGATGGCGCATTGCCACCATGCCAGCACGCCGGCCGGCAGTGCGCGCAGGCGACGTGCCATGACGGTGACAGCCGCGGTCAAGAACGCGCCCAGCAAGCACATGCCCACGCCCCACCAGTACTGCGGCTGTGCGGCATGCGGCGATGCGGCTTGCTGCAAGACACCGGTGGCCAGCACCAGCCCGAGCATGGCCACCGCCACGGCAACTACCCGTTGGCGCCCTGGCCGCTCCCCCAGGCAGAAGGCACCGAGCACCAGCACCCACATGGGCTGCATATGGAACAGCACCACGGCCACCCCGGCAGAGATGCATTCCATGGCGGCAAAGAACAGCACCCAGCCCAGGACCATCAAGACACTGGCCAGCAACACCCAAACCGCTGTGCTGCGATCCAACCGAAGAAAGCGCAGCTGCCGGCGCCATAGCAGCCAGGCCGTCAAGCCCAGCAGCCCGAATGCGCAGCGGAACCAGGTTGCCGTCAGCGCACCGGCCTGCGCCATGTGCACAAAAATGCCAATGCTGCCCAGCAGCGCACTGCCCAGCACAAAGGGCAGCACGCCGCCAAAGGCATCGCCCGGGCTACGGGATGCCGCTTGTGAGGGGTGGTCAATGCTTGCAGCGGCCATTTGCGCTGGGTCTGGGTATCTGGTCATGGATGCCAGTGTGCTGCGTGGGGCACCCACCGAAAAGCGCATAATTCTCGCATCAGCTATTCGATTTTCGAAAACCCATGCCTGCCACCTCGCAAGACCTTCAGATGGATTGGCTCAAGTGCTTTGTCGCAGTGGTCGACACCGGATCGCTGTCGGGCGCGGCGGGCGAGGTGCACCGCTCCCAATCCGCCGTCAGCATGCAGCTCAAAAAGCTTGAGGCGGCAGTCGGCCACCGCCTGCTGGAGCGCGACAGCCGCAGCCAGCAAATCACGCCAGAGGGCCAGCGCCTGCTAGGCTACGCCCGGCGCATTCTGGATCTGCACAGTGAAGCGCAGTGGGCGCTGCACGGGGAAGAACTCAAAGGCAATGTGCGCCTGGGCGTCCCCGATGACTATGCCGCCAAGTACCTCACCCCCGTTCTCAGGCGCTTTGCGCCTCGCCATAGCGGTGTGGAGATCATCCTCAGCTGCGAGCAATCAACCGCACTGATTCCGCGCGTAGCGGCAGGCGAGCTGGATCTGGCCCTTATCTCGCGCGACCACGCCCGGCGCGGCAGCCTGCTGTTCCACGAGCCGATGGTCTGGGTGGGCTCGGAGCATTTTGAACTCTGGCGGCGCGATCCGCTGCCGATTGCCGTGTACGAAGAGGCCAGCCTGGCCCGGCGCGGCGCGCTGCATGCGCTGGCCCAGCAAGGGCGCCAGCACCGCGTGGTCTACAACAGCTCCAGCCTGGCAGGCCAGATTGCCGCCGTTGAGAGCGGTCTGGCGGTGGCGGCATTGACCCAGTGCAGTGCCCCGCCGCATTTGCAGGTGCTGGGCAGCAAGCACGGCCTGGGTCCTTTGGCGCCGATGGAGGTGGCCGTATACCGCAGCAAGGAATCGCGGCGCTCCAAAGCGGTCGATGGTTTGTACAAGCTGCTGGTGAATACCTTGCGCCAGGGACTTGGGACAGCAGCTGGCTAAAGGCCATCGCCACCGCCATAACACACCAGATTTCATATTCATATAAAATTCTTGATCTATTCAGCACTCCCCTCATGTCTGCCCCCCTTCGATCTCCGATGACCGATCTTCACCAGGCCATTCAACGCGCACTGGCCAGTGGACCGCGCTCGGGCCAGCAGTTGCTGGAGTCGCTGGGCATCAGCCAGCCGACACTGTCTCGAACTATTCGCGAACTATCCGCTGCGGTCAGCATGTTTCGGGAACCGGGACAGCGCACACCCCAATACGCGTGGTTGCGCAAGCTGCCGCTGGGGCTCAACCCGCGCCAGCGTGTCTATCGCTTTCTGTCGACCGGCCACATCGTTCCGTACGCAGATCTGGAATTTCTCGCCGGCGGAGGGACCCTGGAGCGCCAGGAGGCAGGCGCCATTCGCCTCTACGAAGGCCTGCCGCCCTATATGATGTTCGCGGCTCCCTCGGGTTTTCTGGGCCGCCAACTGGCCCAGACCGCTGCGCGCAACCAGCCTTTTCCGGCCAGCCTCAACGACTGGAGCGACGACCACCGCATCGCCTTTTTGTTTACCCAGGGGCTGAACCTGCCGGGCAACCTGATCTTTGGCGACCAGCCTCTGCAACGCGAGCTGGATCTGCTGCGCCAGCCACGCCAGCAACCGCAGGACAAGCTCGGCATCTATGTGGGGCTCGCACAGCAACTCAAGCATGAATCCTATGGGTCGAGCGCCGGCGGCGAGCAGCCCAAGTTCCTCTGGATAGCCGAGGATTCGGGCTCGGTCATCGTCAAATTCGCAAAGCTCGGCAGCCGCATGGCCGAGTTGCTGCCGCTGGAGCATTTGGCACTGTCGGCACTGGCCGATGTCGGGGTGCCCGCCGCCAAGACCCAGATTCTCGTGGCAGACGAATATGTCTTTCTGGAAGTGCAGCGCTTTGACCGCGTGGGCCAACAAGGACGCTTGGGCATGCTCTCGGCAGGCGCCGTGGATGACGAGTTCTTTGGTGCGCGCGATACGTGGCCGGAGTTCGCTGCACGCTGCGTGCACGCGGACTACTTCAGCGCACAGCACGCCCAGCGTGTGGCCGTGATGGCTGCCTTCAGCGAGCTGATCGGCAACACCGACCGCCATTTTGAAAACATCTCGCTGCTGATCGGCGACGATGGTGAATACCTGGGCATCGCACCGGCCTATGACATTCTGCCGATGCGCTACGCGCCCATTGGCGGAGGACTGGATCCGGCGCTGGTGCCGATCGAGCCCCAGGTCAGCACCATCGGCGCCGTGCCCCAGGTCTGGAGTCTGGCGGCCCGCGCCGCCGATGCGTTTTGGCAGGCTGCCAGCCATGCCCAGCTGGCGGCGCCTATCTCAGAGGCGATGCGCGAGCTGGCGGCGCGCAACCGCGAGGTGGCGCGGGCATTTGCGGCCCCGCTGCTGCCCGCGCAGTAAGCCAGCTCAACAGCTCGGTGTTATGGCCCGCAGGGCTTACCTGCCCGCCTCCGCGTGTCCAAACCGCTCGTAAATCGACTGCCCACCAGACAGCAAATCCGTCTGAATCGCCACCCGCGCAGCATGCGGATCGTTGCGGCGCAGGGCCTCGACGACAGGGTAATGGTGGTCGATCATGCTGCGGCCGCCTTCGCTGTAACTCTGGGCAATCAGCGGCCCCATCTTGAGCCACAGGCCGTAGAGGATTTCGGACAGCAAGGGCATGCGCGCCAGCTGACACAGCGTAAAGTGAAAATCCTGGTTCAGCGCAATGGCCTGGGCGATGTCGCCGCGCCGCACGGCCTCTTCGTTGTGCTGCACCTGTTCGGCCAGGCGCTGCACTTCGTCGGCGGTGGCGCGCAGGGCCGCCTGGCTGGCGGCCATGCCTTCGAGCTCGACACGGATATTGCGGATCTCCAGGTACTCGTCCAAGGTCAGGCGCCGCACCCGTATGTCGCGGGGGCTGAGCATCACCAATACCCCATGCTGCACCAGCCGCAGGATGGCATCGCGCACGGGCGTCACGCTGGTGCCCATCTGCGCGGCCAGCTCGCGTATCTTCAGGCGCTCGCCCGGCAGCAGCTGCCCTTTGACCAGCGCCTGCGCCAGCTGGGCGTAGATCTGCTCGCCCTTGCTCTCGGTGTTGACACTCTCAAATCGCTCTGCCATCTGCCATTGCTCCCGCTGGTGTTCTTGTAGGCACTGCAGTCGGCAAAAACGATGCACACCTTGCGCCGACCCACACTGCAAGATGCATCATAAGCAAAAATGCGCGCACTCAGGTTTACCCGGATGCCTACCTTCATGGTTGCTGTTCCAATCAACCCATCCCATTTATGATGCATCAAACATCAAATTAATACCTTGCCGCTTTGACCTGGCCGCAAGCCATCCGCACCCTCTTTGCCAAAGCCTCCCGCCTCGCACCACCTGCCGCCGCCATGAAACGCCCCCCGCCAGCTACTAATTCCGCCCCGCCTGATGAACCCGATGCATTAGCACAAGCCAGCCAAGCCTTTCTGACGGCGGTGCCCCAAGTCAGCGCAGAACAGGCGGCGGCCCTCGCTTGTGAGGCCTATGGCATTCAAGGCAAAGCACAAGCCCTGTCCGGTGAGCGGGACCGCAACTTTGTGATCCGCTCGGACAATGGCTGCGCCGTCACCCTCAAATTCATCAGCACGGCCGAATCACTGGCGGAGACGGAGATGCAGATCGCCGTGCTCAAGCACCTGGCAGGCCGCTGCGCCGTGCCTGTGCCATTGCACTACCCGCTGCGACGCACTGCCACTGCCAGCAGCATCGCCAGCACTGATTGGCTGGACTGGTGCAGCCCCACCGGTGAACTGTTGCGGGTACGCTGCTATAGCTATCTCGATGGCAAGGCGGGCAGCGAGCTGCAGCGCCATGCCAGCGCCTGGCAGGCCTGCGGCCGGGCGATTGCCCAGTTGCACGGGGCCATGGCAGACTTTGACCACCCCGCCACCGAGCGGCCTTTTTTATGGGATGCACGCCGCGCGCCGCTGCTGCGCCCCTGGCTGGAGGTGGTAGAAGACGCCCAACTGCGCACGCAGATTGCCGCTTTTTGGACGGCCTTTGAGCAGCGGCTGGCACAGTTGCGCCCGCAGTTGCCCATGCAGACCATCCACAACGACCTCTCCCCCAGCAACCTGCTGAGCAGCGACGATGGCCTGGGCATTGCCGGCGTGCTGGATTTTGGCGACATGCTGCTGGCCCCGCGCGTGGCCGATCTGGCCATTGCCGCCTCGTACCAAATGCCGCTGACGGACAGGCCCGAAGCTGCGCTGGCGGCGATGCGGACCGGTTATGAAAGCCTGCTGCCGCTGACGGCTGCCGAGCAAGCGCTGCTGCCCGATCTGATCCTGGCGCGGCTTACACAGCGCATGGTGATCACCGCCTGGCGCGCCCGCCTTTACCCGGACAACCGCGTCTATATCCTGCGCAGCCAGGCCACCGCCACGGCCTTGTTCAGCCGCATGATTGGCGACTGGCTGCAGCGCCATGCCGCCCCTGCCGCTGAGCGCGCAGCCAGCAGCGCAACGACTCCGGCCACTGCCTGACCCGACTTTTGGAGCACCACGCCATGCCAACCCTTTCCGCAGACGACCAGCGCCTGCTGGCGCGCCGCCAAAGCGCGCTCGGCCCCTCTTACCGCCTGTTCTACGATGAGCCCCTGCACCCGGTGCGCGGCGAAGGCGTCTGGCTGTTCGATGCCGGGGGCCGCCGCTACCTGGATGCCTACAACAATGTGCCGGTGGTCGGCCATGCCAACGCAGCGGTCAACGCGGCGCTCATCGCCCAAAGCCAGCTGCTCAACACGCATACCCGCTACCTGCATGACAACGTGGTGCAGCTGGCCGAGCGCCTGCGGGCGCTGTTTCCGGCCGCGCTGGACACCAGCGTCTTCACCTGCACCGGCAGCGAAGCCAATGACCTGGCCTTGCGCGTGGCGCAGGAATATACCGGCCGCCAGGGCCTGGTGATCACCCGCCATGCCTACCACGGCGTGACCATGGCGCTGGCGCAGTGCTCGCCGTCCCTGTGCCCGCCGGCAGCGCATGTGCAAGTCATCGACCCGCCCGCCTTCCAGGGCATGGATGCGCAGGCCGCCGCCGCTGCCTTTGCCCAGCGCGTGGATGCTGCCGCCGACGCGCTGCAGGCGCGGGGCACGCCGGTCAGCGCCTTGCTGCTCGATACCGTGTTTGCCAGCGATGGCGTGCACATCGATGCCGCGCCCATCCTGCAAGCCGCTGCCCAGGCGGTGCGCAAACGTGGGGGTCTTTTCATTGCCGATGAGGTGCAAGGCGGCTTTGCCCGCACAGGCCGCTGGTGGGCCTTTGGCCGCGAATCGGTGGTGCCCGATATGGTGACCATGGGCAAACCGATGGGCAATGGCCACCCGATCGCCGCACTGGTATTGAAGACACCGCTGATGGAGGTATTTGGCAAGCGCTGCCGCTACTTCAACACCTTTGGCGGCAACACGGTATCGGCCGCAGTAGCGATGGCCGTGCTCGACGAGCTGGAGCGCATGGATGCACCCGCCCATGTGCGCCGCGTGGGCGGCCATCTGCAGCAGGCACTGCAGTCGCTGGCGGCGCAGCACGCCAGCATTACGCAGATACGTGGCGAAGGCCTGTACTGGGGCGTGCAGCTGCAAAGCGGCAGCCTGGCCAGCGCTGTCGTCAACCACCTGCGCCAGGCGGGCGTGCTGATCAGCACCAGCGGCCCGCTGGGCGATACCCTCAAGATCCGCCCGCCACTGCCCTTTGAGACCGAGCATGCCGATCTGCTGACCTCGGCGCTCGACGAGGCCTTGCGTGTACGGGCCTGAGGACTGCCTGCTGGAGCGGCCGAGCAGTGGCACCGCCGTCCGGCCACGCTTTGCCCGCACCGCTGGCACCGCTGGCACCGCTGGCACCGCTGGCACCGCTGGCACCGCTGCCACCGCTGCCACCGCTGGCGTGCAGCTTGCGCTACACTCAGCCGCTGTGGAACTTTCCGAACCCTGCGCTGTCTGACCCCACCATGCGTGCCTGTTTGTCCCTGTTGCTGATGCTGATGCTGGCCTTGCGCGGCCTCATGGGCGACGCCATGGCCATGGGCATCGTCGCACCGGTCATGCCTGTGGCGCTGGCCGAACACCACGCCAGCTGCATGCTGGACCATGCCGAGCATGGCGCAGCAGATGCCCTCCAAACCCCCCGCCACTGCGCTACCGGGATCGATGCCACGGGCCATGGTGACCACAACAGCCATGGCCAACACAGCGAGCATGACCCGGCCCAACACGGCGCCAGCTGCTCGGCCTGTGGCATCTGCCACTCGGCGGTGGACCTGTTCAACGAAGCGGGCTTTGCTGCCCTTCCCGCCTCTTTGCTGGCCCGCGCCAGCGGCAGCGCGCCCTTTGCCAGCGCGCTGCTCGCCCAAGTCTCCAAACCACCCATTTCCTGATCGCTGACACCCGAGGTGCGTCCGCATGGCAGCTGCCGTGCAGGCGTCTGCTTTGACCACGCTTTCAGGAGAACCCTATGCGCACTGCGCATGTCTTGCGCTGGCTTGCCGGCGCGGGCGGGCTGGCTGTCACCAGCTGGCTATCTGCCCAAACGGTGGCTCCGGCCCCCGCCGACCCCAACGCGCCCACATCGGCGCTCGAGCACCGGCCGCTCGCCAGCGGCGGCAGCATCGTCAATGCGCCCAGTGATTGGCGCCAGGCCAATGCGGCCGTAGGCGCGTTTGCACGCGGCCATGCCGATGTTGTCGCCTGGGAAAAATCCCAGGCCACCCCGGGCGCCGCCCAGGCCATACCGGCCGGCTCAACGGCGCTGCCCGGCCATGGCGCGCATGGCGAACACAGCGCCCATGGCCAGCACGGCGAAGGAGGCCCGCGATGAAGCGTCTGAGCCTTCGCCTTTCCACCCTCGCCGCCGCGCTGCTGCTGGCCGGCTGCGCCAGCGTCTCGCCCGATGGGCTGCGCAGCGATGTTGCCCAGCGGCTGCAAGGGCGCCTGCCCGACCATGCCCAACTGCCCGCCCCCGATGCACAGGGCCAGCAATCGGCGCAGATGCAGATCGACGCCTGGCTGCAGCAACCGGTCGATGCGGACACCGCCGTGCGCATCGCGCTGCTGAACAATCCCGGTCTGCAGGCACAGCTGGCGCAACTGGGCATTGCCGATGCCCAGCGCGTGCAGGCCATCACCCTGCCCAACCCCAGTCTGACCTTGGGCTGGTTTCGCAATGGCCATGAGCGGGAGCTTGAACGCAAGCTGGGCTTTGGCCTGGTCGATCTGCTGACCCTGCCCTGGCGCAGCCGCTGGCAAGGCTGGCAGATGGAGCAGGCCACGTTGGAAGCGGCGCAGCAAACCTTGCTGCTTGCGGCCGACACGCGCCGCGCCTGGCTCAACGCCGTGGCCGCCGAGCAGGCTCTGGCTGCCCATACCCGCATGCATGAGGCAGCCGCACTGGGCGGCGAGCTGGCCCGGCGCATGGCGGCGGTGGGCAATTTCAGCAAACTGGACCAGGCACGCGAGCTGGCCCAGCAGCAGCAAGCCGCTGCGCAACTGGCGCGGGCCGCGCTGGCCGCGCAACAGGCGCGTGAGCAACTGGCCCAGCGCATGGGCCTGTGGGGCCCGCAGCTGGATTTTGTGCTGCCCCAGGCGCTGCCACCATTGCCCAAAGCGGCCAGCGAGCTGCGCAGCGGTGACGATGCCGAGGCCACGGCGCTGCGCGAGCGCCTGGACCTGGGCGCGCTGCGCCGCAACCTGGAGGTCAGCGCCGACCGCCAGGGTTGGGCCACCCTCGGCGCGGTGTTTGGCGATATTGGCGCCACCTACAGCCGCACCACCAGCACCGAGCGGGACAGCGGCCATCAGGACCGCACGCGGGGCTGGGAGCTGGATGTGCCGTTGCCGCTGTTCGACTGGGGGTCTGCCGCCAGCAGCATGGCGCGCCACCAGGTGCAGGCCAATGCGGCGCAGCTGCGTGAAAGCGCCATCCGGGCGCGCAGCGAGGCCCGCAGCAGCTGGCGCGCCTACCGTACTGCCTGGGATCTGGCCCACCAGCAGCAGACCGAAGTGCTGCCCCTGGCCCAACTGGTGCAGGAAGAAACCATCTACCGCTACAACGGCATGTTTGTCAGCGTCTGGCAGCTGCTGGCCCAGGCCCGCAGCACCACGCAGGCGGTACTGACGGCGACCGAGGCGCAGCGCGACTTCTGGCTCGCCGAGACCGATCTGCAACTGGCGCTCAGCGGCACATCGCCGCAAGCGGCAGGCGCCAATGCGCGCGCTGCCCGCAACACTGCAGCACCTGCCGCTCCCGCAACCGAACCCCAAGGCCACTGATATGCAACGCCGTCAATTCTTCTCCGGCGCCGCCTCGGCCGTGGCGGCTGCCGCCGTCAGCCCGGTAGCCATGGCTGCCCTGCCCGAGCCCGTCATCCAGACCAGCGCTGATACCGCCGCGCCGCTGGCGCCGCCCAATGGCCGGCCTTATCAGCCGGTGGTCACCCTCAACGGCTGGACGCTGCCCTGGCGCATGAACGCTGGTGTCAAGGAGTTCCACCTGGTGGCCGAGGCCGTGGTGCGCGAGGTGGCACCGGGCTTTTTTGTCAACATGTGGGGCTACAACGGCCAGTCACCCGGCCCCACGATCGAGGTGGTCGAAGGTGACCGGGTGCGCATCTTCGTCACCAACCGCCTGCCCGAAGCCACGACCGTGCACTGGCATGGCCAGCGCCTGCCCAATGGCATGGACGGCGTGGGCGGGCTCAACCAGCCCCACATCCCGCCTGGCAAGACCTTTGTCTATGAGTTCGATGCGCGCCGCCCCGGCACCTTCATGTACCACCCGCATTCGGACGAGATGGTGCAGATGGCCATGGGCATGATGGGCCTGTGGATCACCCACCCCAAGGGCCGCCACCCGCAGATTGCCGATGTGGCGCGCGACTACGCCTTCCTGCTCAGCGCCTATGCGGTGGAACCCGGCGCGATGACACCCCGCGTGGCCGAGATGACGGACTTCAACATCTGGACCTTCAACAGCCGCGCCTTTCCCGCCATCACGCCACTGGTGGCCGGCCTGGGCGAGCGCGTGCGCATCCGCGTGGGCAACCTCACGATGACCAACCACCCGATCCATATCCATGGCCATGAGTTTGAGGTGACCGGCACCGATGGCGGCCCGCTGCCGCGCAGCGCGCGCTGGCCCGAGGTGACCACCGATGTGGCCGTGGGCCAGATGCGCCAGATCGAGCTGATCGCCGACGAGCCCGGCGACTGGGCCTTTCACTGCCACAAGAGCCACCACACCATGGGTGCGATGGGCCACGATGTGCCAACGATGATCGGCGTGGACCACCAAGGCCTGGTCGGCAAGATCCAGAAGATCGTGCCCGACTACATGCTGATGGGCGAGCGCGGCATGGGCGATATGGGGGCCATGCAGATGCCGCTGCCCGACAACACCTTCCCGATGATGACCGGCAAGGGCCCGTTCGGCAATATCGAGATGGGCGGCATGTTCACCACCTTCAAGGTGCGCAAAGGCCTGCCAGCGCAGGACTACCGCGACCCTGGCTGGTACGCGCAGCCTCCAGGCACCGTGGCCTATGAATGGCAAGGCGCGCCGCTGGACGCGCAGGCGCCACGCCAGACCCTGCCCGGCACGGCGCCCGGTGCGCCCAGCGTCCACAAGCCCGCCGCTGGCAGCGGCCATGCCAACCACTGAACCCCGGAGTGACCCTATGAAAACTATTTCCCACCTGCTGGCATGCACCCTGCTGGCCAGCGCCAGCACCGCCTTTGCACACGGCAATGAAAGCCACGCCACTGCACCCACAGAGGCAGCATCTCGCCCCGCACCCCCAGTGCAAATGGACTGGGGCATTGCCGGCGATGCCAGGCAGGCCAGCCGCAGCATCGACCTGAACATGGGTGATGACATGCGCTTCTCGCCCGCGCACTTCAGCGTCAAAAAGGGCGAAACCCTGCGCCTGCGCGTCATCAACAAGGGCCAGGTGATGCACGAAGTGGTGCTGGGCACCAAGGCCTCGCTCGCGCAGCACGCGCAAATGATGCTGAAGTACCCCGGCATGGAGCATGCCGAGCCCTACATGGCCCATGTGGCGCCGCAAAAAAGCGAGGACCTGGTCTGGCACTTCAACCGCGCCGGCAGTTTTGACTTTGCCTGCCTGATCCCCGGCCACTACCAGGCGGGGATGACGGGCACCTTCACGGTAACGGAATGACGATGAACCACAGCCAGGAGCCCACCATGCGCAACCCCCATGCCTATAACCGCCGCCGCACCCTGCAGATGCTGGCAGCCGGTCTGGCCACTGCCGCAGCCACCGGCCAAGCCGCGCTGGCGGCCCAGCCAGCACCCACCCCCATCGAAGTCTGGAAAGACCCGAACTGCGGCTGCTGCAAGGACTGGATCGCGCTGATGGAACAAGGCGGCTTTAGCGCCAAAGTCCACGACAGCGGCAACAACGCCGTGCGCGCCCAGCTGGGCCTGCCTGCACGGCTGGGCTCCTGCCACACCGCGCTGGTAGGCGGTTACCTGGTGGAAGGCCATGTACCACCTGCCGATGTGCGCAAGCTGCTGCAGCAAAAGCCCAAGGCGCTGGGCATTGCGGTGCCCGGCATGCTCATCGGCAGCCCCGGCATGGACGGCCCGGCCTACGGCGGCCGCAAAGACCCGTTCGATGTGCTGCTGGTCACCAGGACTGGCGCGGGCAGCGACGTCACCACCCGCGTTTTCAGCGCCTACCGCGACTGAGCGCGCGGATCTTTTTGCATTGACATTTGGAGCATGACATGAACCACACCACCACCACCCTGGCCGCGTTGACCCTGGCTTGCAGCCTGCTGAGCCCGGCTCTGGCCCAGAACCACGCCGACCACGCCAGCCATGGCGGGGCTGCACCGGCTGCGGCCGCAGCACCGGCATCCTCACCCATGGCAGCCACAGCCGCCGATGCGGTGATGACCGCAGGCGAGATCACCCGCGTGGACAAGCGCGCCAGCAAGCTGACCATTCGCCATGAAGAGATCAAGAACCTGGACATGCCGCCGATGACCATGGTGTTCGGGTTAAAGGACGCCACGCAAATAGCGCAGTTCAACGCGGGCGACAAGGTGCGCTTTCATGTGCAGGATGAAGGCGGCAGCCTGATGATCACCCGCATTGAGCGGGCCGACTGATCATTGCGGTCCCCAGATCACACCAGATCTGGGGCGGGCATGCGCTGCCAGCACCTACACTGTGCAGCCATGCAAAGCCTTCAAGCCCTTCAAGAGCAGCTGCACAGCGGTGCGCTGCGCGGCGCCCGCCAGATCAAGCTGGCTGCGGATCTGCGTGAGTTTCCACGCGAGCTTTTTGCGCTCGCAGACACCCTCGAAATGCTCGACCTCAGCGGCAACCAGCTCTCCAGCCTGCCCGATGACCTGACCCGTTTTAGCCAGTTGCGGGTGCTGTTTGTGTCGAACAACCCGTTCACTGAACTGCCGCGCGTGCTGGGCCGCATGCCCCGGCTGGAGATGGTGGGCTTCAAAGCCTGCCAGATCCGCACGGTGACGGCCGACAGCCTGCCGCCGCAGTTGCGCTGGCTGATCCTGACCGACAACCAGATCACGGAGTTGCCCGATACCCTGGGCGAGCGCCCCCGCCTGCAAAAGCTGATGTTGGCCTGCAACCAGCTGCAGAGCCTGCCAAGCGGCCTGGCCCACAGCCCCCGGCTGGAGCTGCTGCGCCTGGCCGGCAACCGCTTTGCCGCCCTGCCGCCCGAAGTGCTGGCCATGCCAGCGCTGGCCTGGCTGGCGATGGCCGGCAACCCGATGACCTTGCACAGTGAGCAGCAGGTGCTGCAGGCCAACGCGGCAGCGGCTTGGCGCGGTGACGATCTACAGCGGCAGGAGCTGCTGGGCCACGGCGCCAGCGGCCACATCTACCGCGCCAGCGCTGTGGATGGTGGGCCCGATGTAGCGCTTAAAGTGTTCAAGGCGGGGCAGACCAGCGACGGCACGCCGCAATCAGAAATGGCGGCGGGTCTGGCAGCGGGACAGCACCCACATTTGCTGACACCGCTGGCGGTTTTGCAGGCGGATGTGCATGCCAGCTCACAAGAACTGGCGATGGTATTGCCATTGCTGCCGCCCGGCCTGCAGCCGCTGGCCGGCCCGCCCAGCCTGGCCAGGTGCACACGTGATGTCTATGCCGATGGTGCCCGGTTTTCTGCGGCTGGCGCGCAGCGCCTGCTGGCACAGGTGCGCAGTGCCGTAGCGCATCTGCATGGCCACGGCATGTTGCATGGGGATGTATATGCCCACAATATCTTGTGGAACCCAGCCACCGGCGATGCGGTGCTGAGCGACTTGGGGGCGGCATCGATGCTGGGCGAGCTGCCGGCGGCACAGCGCCTGCAGCTGCAGCAGATGGAGCTGCGCGCGCTGCAGCATCTGGAAGCCGAGGTGCAGGCGCGGATGCACTGACTGCGCCCGGCGCGCCGGGCGCAACGGGCGCAACGCTTCACTTCAGGAAAGCAGGCTTGGCGTAGCCGGGGAACTGGCTGTCCACCACGGCTTTGAACTCGGGCGAGCGGTAGGCGGCAGCCAGGTCCTGGGCCCAAGCGCTCTTTTCGTTGCCGGTCTTGACGGCGACCACGTTCAGGTACTGGTCGGGCGTGTTTTCCAGCACCACGGCTTCGCTCAGCTTCAGGCCCGAAGAGACGGCAAAGTTGCCGTTGACGACCACGTAATCGGCGTCTTCCAGCACGCGCGGCAATTGGGCCGCATCCAGCGCCAAAAACTTGAGCTTGTGCGGGTTCGCGGCCAGGTCCAGCTCGGAGATGCGGGCCGGGTTCACACCCTCCTTCACCTTGACCAGGCCTGCCTGCTGCAGCACTAGCAGTGCACGCGCCAGGTTGCTCGGGTCATTGGGCAAGGCCACCTTGGCGCCATTCTCGATATCAGCCAGGGTCTTGTGCTTTTTGCTGTACACGCCCATCGGTGCCACCGGGCCTTGCACGATGGCCGTCAGCGCCAGTTTGCGGTCGGTGGTGAACTGGTCAAAGTAGGCGCGGTGCTGGAAGAAGTTTGCGTCCAGCGAGCCATCGGACAGCGCCAGGTTGGGCTGCACATAGTCGTTGAACTCGATCAGCTTGATCTGGTAGCCCTTCTTCTCCAGCTGCGGCAGGATGCCTTTTTGCAGCAGGTCGTAGTTGGAGCCGGCGGTGGCGCCAATCTTCAGGCTCTTTTTGGCCGCATCCTGGGCCATGGCAGGCAGAGACACAGCAGCGATCAGAGCAAGGGCAGCGCCAGCCATCACGGCACGGCGCCCAGCGGCGTAGGAAAAACGAGCGGACATCAGAAACTCCGAGCAATCAGAAAACAGCTGCTGACCCGACAAAACATTTCAACGTTTTCTCGGTACCGCAGCAAAGCAGCGAGTATGAACCTGCATACTACCTTTCACTCAGAAATTATCGAAATCAGCTCATTCCAAACGCATATATAGAGCTAATGTCTCAGAAGCATCCAGCAAAAAGCCGCCTGTCGCGAAAACAGGCGGCTCGTCATGAAACGGCCGGTGCCATCAGGCATCGACCGGAGCGCTTAAGAATTCAGGGGCGGTCCCAGACCTGGATCATGCCTTGCAGCATATGCGCCAGAGAGTCTGCGGCCGCCGCCGTGGTGACGGGCCAGATCGTCAACATGAATGCCAGCAATACGGCCAGCACCAAGGCAATAAAAGAGGCTGCATCTAACCAATGGCTGTGGTGGTGAAACATGGTGAACCTCCTTTCCACCGAGACGGGTACTGCTGAACAGAGGCCTCTGCCACCCCGACATGGGATGGGAACTGTGGAATGTCTCTATTGCACCATGGGGATTCCCCGGTGTCTGTCAGAAAAGTTCTGTGCTTGTACAGCGATTTCTTGAACACGGCGCCTCGGAAACGGGCTGATAACCCCACAAGCAGCTTGGCACTTTTTGGGAGTCGATCTGCGCTCCAGAAGGCAGATCTACACAAGCCCTTTGTCCATCTCATCCGGTGCTATCTTTTTTGATATCGGGCGTCTGCCTGTCGGCATGCGTGGTGGTCGCCAGAGCCAGCATGTTGCCGCATGGTTAGGCGAACTTGCCGACATCTGTGCCTCAACATCTGGCAACCACGTGCAAAACACGGGCCCAAACCACGGCAGCGGTCACCGGCTGCGCCCCTCTGCCCCCCTGCACCGGGCCTGCGCTTGGTGCGACAATACGGCACCGCTCTGCAGGACGCCCGCAAGCCGCGTCCGTATGGGCTTTGCTACCCGTGACAGGCAGACCCGCCCACCCGCCGCGCGGCCACCACCGGCACAGGCGATGGGGTACCAAACCTGCCACCCCTACCGCCCATCGCGAAGGCGAGCACGTGTATTTTTTGAAACCAGCGGCAGCGGCTTGCGCCCTGCCTTGCAATGCTGACATGACACCCTCCTTGGCCCACACCGTTTCCGTGGCAGACATCCGCCTGAGCGATGTGCACCTCAAGCGCGGTGCACAGACGGTGTTTCAGGGCCTCAACCTGCAGGTGACCGAGCGGCGCATCGGGCTGATCGGTGACAACGGTGCTGGCAAGACCAGCCTGTTCCGGCTGCTGTGCGGGCTGGAGCATGCCTACCAGGGCAGCGTGCAGGTCGCAGGATGCGATGTGCAACGCCAGCGCGAGCAACTGCCCGGCGTTGTCGGCCTGATGTTCCAGAACCCCGATGACCAGATCATCTTCCCGACCGTGGAGGAGGAGCTGGGCCTGAGCCTGCAATACCGGGGCGTATCCCGCAAGGCAGCCATCGTGCAGGCACGGGATTTTTTGGCTGCGCGGGGCCTGGCAGACTGGGCGCCGCGCGCCGTCAGTGGCCTGAGCCAGGGCCAGCGCCAGCAGGTTTGTTTTTTGGCCATGCTGATGGCGGCTCCGCAGGTGATGCTGCTCGACGAGCCTTTTGCCAGCCTGGATCTGCCTGGCCAGGCACGCCTGTCGCGTGAGCTGGATGCTGCACCCGCCCAGGTCATCATCTCCACCCATGTGCTGGACCATGTGCGCCACTTTGAGCGCGTGCTGTGGCTGGACCATGGCCAAGTGCGCGGCGATGGGCCGGGGGCCGATGTTTGCGCGGCTTATGAGGCCGACGTGCAGGCACGCATGGGCCAGCCCCTGGATGCAGCAGCGGCAACAGCAGACGCTGCCCACACCCGACCAGGGGCGCAGTGATGGGCACGCTCTACAGCGACATCCCCAGCTGGATGCACCGGCTGCCTGCCGGGCTCAAGCTCCTGCTGCTGGCCTTGAGCAGCATCGCCCTGTTGGCGCTCAGTGATCTGCGCCTGCAAGCGCTGGCCTTTGCGGCGATTGTCTTGTTGTACGCCAGCCTGGGCGCAGCCTCCCGCCCCACGCGCCGGCTGGTAGTGGTGGCCGTTATGGCGTCCGCGCTGGTGGGCGGCCTGCATGCGGCGACCGGACAGCCCTGGCTGGGCCTGGCCAGCGGCCTGCGCCTGGTCAGCACGACGATGCTGGGCGCGATGCTGACGGCGACCACCCGTTTTGGCGATCTGCTGGGTGTGGCCGAATGGCTGCTGTCGCCGCTCGCCCGCCTGGGCGTACCGGTGGAGCGCCTGGCCTTGCAACTGGGGCTGATGCTGCGCTTTGCCGAGCAGTTTTTTGTGCAGTGGCAGCGCCTGGCCGATGCCTACCGCGTGCGCACCGGCCGCGCGGGCGGCTGGCGTTTGCTGGCACCTCTCACCATTCATATGCTCATCACCGCCCGCAAGGTGGCCGATGCGCTGGCCATTCGTCTCAAGCTCTAGCAGCGCTGCGCCCTCATCCCCTTTTTTGAAAGACACGGACATGCCTATGACCTCCGAGCACCGCCCCGAAACCCGCGCTCAGCGCATAGCCCTGGTGGCGCTGTTTGCCGCGCTGATGGCCGCTTTTGGCCTGATTCCCAAAATCGATCTGCCGTTGGGCGTGCCGATTACCGCGCAGACGATGGGCGTGATGCTGGCCGGCTGCATGCTGGGAGCCGCGATGGGCTTCCAGGCCCTTTTGCTGTTTCTCGCGGCGGTCGCGCTGGGCCTGCCGCTGCTGTCGGGCGGCCGGGGCGGCATGGGCGTGTTTTTCCTGCCTTCTGCAGGCTATCTCCTCTCCTACCCGCTGGCCGCTGCAGTTGCCGGGCTGGTGATGCGCAGCTTGGCCGGCACCGGCCCGTCATCGCCCATGCGGCTGGCCACTTGTGCCTTTGTGGCCTCGGTGCTGGGCGGAATTGTGGTCGTCCATGTGTTCGGGGTGCTGGGCCTGATGCTGCTGGCCAAGCTGAGCTTTGTGCAGGCGGCAGTAGGCACCCTGGTGTTTGTGCCGGGGGATCTGGTCAAGTGCGTGCTGGTGGCACTGATGGTGCACACGGTGGCGCGCGGCCTGCCCGACTGGCGCTTTGGCGGGCGCCGCCTGTGAGCGGCTCGCAAGCGCCATCGGCCCCGCTGGCCGGCTGGCAACGCCTGGTGCATGGCCCGCTGGCCCACTGGGCGCAGCAGCGGCCCGGAGCCATCGCCATCGATGACGGCCAGCAACGCATTGGCTTTGCCGATCTGCATGCCGCCGTGCAGCAACACGCCCAGGCCCTGGAGGCCCAGAATGCCCCCCACACCCGCCTGCTGGATGCCAGCCAGCCGCCGGCAGCGCTGATCACCGACTTTTTGGCCACCAATGCCAGCGGCCGCTGCGCGGCGCTGGGCGACAGGGCCTGGTCACCCGCACAGCAAGCGCAGGCGCAGCAATGGATCGATGCGCTGGCCGCCGCGCCCCGCAGTGACGACCATCGCGATGCCGCGCTGCAGCCGTTCTACATTGGCTTTACCTCGGGCAGCACGGGCCTGCCCAAGGGCTTCAGGCGCCACCACCAGTCCTGGAGCGAGAGCTTTCGCGTCTGCGTGGACAGCTTTGGCCAGGCCGCGAACGGCTGCGTGATGGCGCCAGGCAGCCTGTCGCATTCGCTGTTTTTGTTTGGTGCGCTGCAAGGCATCTGGACGGGTGGCGGCACGCAGCTGCAACCGCGCTTTTCTGCCAGCCAGTGCCTGGCCACGTTGCGCCAGCAGGCGACGCCCTGCCTCGTCGCCGTGCCCAGCCAGTTGCTTGTGATGCTGCAACTGGCCGAGCGCCGCGCGCTGGCGCCGATCACCTCGCTGGCGCTGCTGATGATCAGCGGTGCGCGCTGGATGCGCCAGCACACGCCGGCGCTGCGGGCGCTGTTCCCGAGCGCCCGGATTGTGGAGTTTTATGGCGCCTCCGAGGCGAGCTTTATCGCCTGGATGGACGCCCACGCGGACACCGCACCGCAAGTGGTGGGCCGGCCCTTCAGCAATGTGCAGTTGCAGATCCGCGATGCCAAGCTGCAGCCGCTGCCCCACGGTGAGGTGGGCACCATCTGGCTGCACAGCCCCATGCTGTTTACCGACTATGTGGGCGCGCAGGCGGATGCGACGGCTGCACTGCGCGATGGCGAATGGCTCAGCGTACGCGACATGGGCAGCCTCGATGCGCAAGGCATGCTGACCCTGGTGGGGCGCGAGAAGCGCATGATCGTCACCCAGGGAAAGAACCTGTTCCCCGAAGAGGTGGAGGCGGTGCTCTGCGAGCACCCGCGCGTGGCTGCGGCATCGGTGCATGGCGTCGATGATGCGCTGCGCGGCAAGCAGGTCTGGGTGGCGCTGCAATTGCGTGACGATACTCCCACATTGCCTGCGCAGGCGCCATTGCAGCCGCTGGCCGATGCCGCGCTGGCCCGCGAGCTGGCCGAGTGGTGCCGCAGCCGGCTGGAAGCGCACAAGTGCCCACGCCGCTGGTTCAGCGCCGCGCCCTGGCCCCAGACGGCCAGCGGCAAGACGGACCACCCCATGCTTGCACAATGGCTGGCAGCAGCACTGCCCAGTGCGGACAAAACGGCTTGATCGCGCGCGCCACCATGCCCATCCCACCCGTCTTTATCGCCAGCCATGCGCGCAGCGCCGTGGTGCCAGTGGGCGGCGCGTTCAAGCATCTGCACACGCATGAGATTGCCGCGCCTGTGCTGCAAGGCCTGCTGCAACGCGCCGGGCTGACGGCAGATGCTGTGGATGCCGTCGTGCTGGGCAATGCCTTGGGTGCTGGCGGCAACCCGGCACGCATGCTGGCGCTGGCGGGCCAGCTGCCGCTGCACTGCGCCGCCTACTCGGTCGATACACAGTGCTGCGCCGGGCTCGACGCCATCGCGCTGGGCGCCAGCCTGGTCGCCAGCGGCCAGGCCGAGGTGGTGGTGGCCGGCGGTGCTGAGGCCTGGAGCCGTGCCCCCATTCGCGCGACCCGCCCCTTGCATACCGGTGACAGCGCCGTGCCTTATGAGCGCCCGCCGTTTGCCCCGCCGCCGCATGACGACCCGGATTTGCTGCTGGCCGCCGCCCGCTATGCCGCCAGCGCCGGGTACGGCCGCGCCGTTCAAGACAGTTATGCGGCTGCCAGCCATGCACGCGCGCTGGCCAGCGCTGCGGTGATGGCGCAAGAGATCATTCCCGTGGCGGGTGTCGTGCAAGACCCCTTTCCGCGCGCCTTGAGCCAGCGCCAGCTGGACCGCATGCCGGTGGTAGCGCAGACCGATGCCGGCATGGCCGATGAGGCGCGCCGCGCGCATGCCGTCAGCACCGTCGCCATCTCCCCCAAGGCCGACGCAGCGGCGCTGGTGCTGCTGGTCAGCGAAGCGGCCTGCCGCCGCTGGCGCGTGCAGCCCAGCGCGCAATGGCTGGGCCACCGGTCGCAGGGCGGCTCCCCTGCGATGCCCTTGGTGCTGGCTTTTGACGCTGCGCAGGCCTTGCTGCAGCACCAGGGAGTGCCCTGGCCGCAGCTGGCTGCCATCGAGTTGCATGACGCCTTTGCGGTGCAAGGACTGCAATGGCAAGCGCTGCTGCAAGGCCAGGATGCGGATGCCAGCCTCCTGAACCGCCATGGCGGCGGCATTGCACGCGGCCACCCGATTGGGGCATCGGCCGCTGTCGCGTTGGTCCGCGTATTGGCTGATTTGCAGGCAACGGCGGGCACATCTGCCGCCCTCGGGCTTTCTGCCACCGCCGGTGCCGGTGGCCTGGGCAGCGCGGCCCTGGTGCGCCAGGCGCCGCTGCTATATTGACCGGATGCTCAGCACCTTAGCCATTGCCAACTACCGCTCCTTGCGCCAACTGCTGGTGCCCCTGGGACAGATTACCGTCATCACCGGGCCCAATGGCAGCGGCAAAAGCAGCGTCTACAAGGCCCTGCGCCTGCTGGCCGATATCGCCCATGGCGGCGTGGTGCGCTCGCTGGTGCGCGAGGGCGGGCTGGCGTCGACACTGTGGGCCGGGCCGGAAGAAATCACCGCACGCATGCGCCGTGGCGACGTACCGGTGCAAGGCACGGTGCGGCGCAAACCGGTGCAGCTGCAGTTGGGTTTCGCGTCGGATGAAGACGGCTTCGGTTACGCGATCGATATTGGCATGCCCACGCCATCGACGATTCTCAAAGCCTTTGCACATGACCCGGAGATCAAGCACGAAGCGCTCTGGGCTGGGCCGCTGTGGCGCCCGAGCGCCACCTTGGTGGAACGCCAGGCCGCACAACTGCGGTTGCGCGGAGGTGGCCGCAGTGCAGCGAGCTGGTTGCCGGTGGAGCGCCCTATCCCGCGCTGGGCCAGCATGCTGACCGAGTTTGTCGACCCTGTTGCCGCGCCGGAGATGCTGACGGTGCGCGAGCAACTGCGCTCCTGGCGTTTTTACGACCATTTCCGCAGCGATGTGGATGCCCCTGCCCGCCAGCCGCAGCTGGGCACCTACACGCCAGTGCTCAGCAACGATGGCGCGGACCTGGCCGCCGCATGGGAGACCATCACCGCCATTGGCGACCACGAGGCGCTGATGGCGGCAGTGGACGATGCCTTTGCCGGCGCCAAGATCTCCGTGCACCAGGACGGCAGCCGCCTGGCGCTGCTGATGCACCAGCCCGGTCTGCTGCGGCCCCTGCACACCAATGAACTGTCGGACGGCACCTTGCGCTATCTGCTATGGATTGCCGCGCTGCTCACGCCGCGCCCGCCGCAGATGCTGGTGCTCAACGAGCCGGAAACCAGCCTGCACCCCGATCTGCTACCAGCGCTGGGCCGCCTGATAGCGGTGGCTGCGCGCCAGACCCAGGTGATCGTCGTCACCCACGCCAACCGCCTGCTGGCCGCGCTGGAAGACGCCGCCGCCGAGCTGGACTACCAGGCCATCCATTTGGAAAAGAACCTGGGCGAGACCCATATCGCCAATATCCCGGCGAGCGAGCTGCCGCGCTGGCAATGGCATGAGCGCTAGCCAGACGCTCGGCCTCAGTCCAGCCGTTGGAAGTACGCGTCGAGCTCGGCACGGGCCGTCAAGGTCCGGTTCACTGCGGCAGCGGTATCCTCGTAGCCCAGCGCCATGCCGCAGACCACGGTTTGCGTGGCGGGCAGCGCCAGCGCATCGCGGATCAGGCCAGGGTACGAGGCCATGGCCCCAATGGCACAAGTCGCCAAGCCGCGTGACTGGGCCGCCAGCATCAGGCCGTAGATGGCCATGCCCAGGTCCATATAGCCGCCTGGCCCAAAGCCGCTGTCGATAGTGATGATGAGGGCCACCGGTGCATCAAAAAAGCGAAAGTTGCGCCCGAACTGCGCGCCGCGCCCCGCTGCATCGCCCCGCTCCACCCCCAGCGCACCATACAAGGCCTGGGCGGCTGCGACCTGGCGTTTGCGCAGCGACAGCGGCAGTGGGTTGGGGAAATAACCGTAATCCTCCGCCTCTTGGGCGCCCGCCTCATAGGCCTGCTGCAGACGGCTGGTGAGCTGTTCGCGCCGCGCGCCGCACACCTGCCAGAAGTAGCCAGGCTGCAAATTGGCGCCACTGGGCGCGCGCCGCGCCTCCTGCAGGCAATCGAGCAGCAGCGCATCTGCCACTGGCTGCGAGGTAAAACCGCGCACCGAACGGCGCAGCTGTGCGCTGTTGGGTGATGCTGATGCGGTTCGGATGAGAGATGGAGACAGGGGCTTGTTCATGGCAGTGGCCGCCATTGTAGTGAATGGGCTCCTGAATTTGCCATCCAGCCGCGTTGAGGCGCGCAGGCAGCACCGACTTGCAGCACAATCCATCCACTTCTCCGCCGTGCCGGAGTGTTTTTCCTCGGCGACCGCTATGACGACCTCCTCTCCCTCTTCTGACTCGCCGCAAGACGCCCCCAGCGGCAATATGCTGCTCTGGATTTTGTTGGCCCTGGCGATAGGTTTCGCCGCCTGGCAGCCGCGCAGCCCGCAGGCGACCATGGCGCTGGTCGATTGGCAGACCATTGGCGCGTTGGCGGGCCTGTTGGCGATCACCCAGGCCGTCGAGCGCAGCGGCATGCTGCAAGCCACCGCGCAGCGGCTGCTGACACGGGTATCGACCTTGCGCGGCCTGGCGCTGCTGCTCACCGCAACGGCTGCCCTGCTCTCGGCCTTGGTGACCAACGATGTCAGCCTCTTCCTGCTGGTGCCGCTGACGGCGGTGCTGGCCGCCCAGGCCCATTTGCCATTGGCGCGGCTGGTGGTGCTGCAGGCCTTGGCGGTGAATGCCGGCTCCGCCCTCACCCCCATCGGCAACCCGCAAAACCTCTACCTCTGGCACCGCTCTGGCGAGAGCTTTCTGGGATTTATGGCGATGATGGGCCCGACCGTGGCCATCATGCTGGCCTGGGTCTTTGTGGCAGTGTGGTGGCTGGTGCCACGCACGGCGATCACGCTCAAGCCAGCGGCAGCACCCACCGCTGTGCAGCCCCGTTTGCTGACCATGGCGGTGCTGCTGTTTGTGGCCTTTGTCATCGCGCTGGAGCGCCACTGGACCCTGGCCGGCCTGGGCCTGGTGTTTGGCGTATTTGCACTGGCAGCGCCCCGGGTGCTGCGCGGCGTGGACTGGGCCTTGCTGGCCACCATTGCGCTGATGTTTGTGGTGCTGCGCCAGGTAGCAGAGTTGCCCGCCATGCAAACGCTGCTGCTGCAGTGGCCGATTGCCGAGGGCTGGCGCGCCTACCTGGCCGCCATTGTGGCCTCACAAGTCATCAGCAATGTGCCCGCCACTATCTTGCTGGACGGCACCGTACGCGACCTGCCCGCCCTGGCCGCTGGCGTCAGCGTCGGCGGCTTTGGCTGCGTGCTGGGCTCGCTGGCCAACCTGATCGCGCTGCGCCTGGCCCGGCTGCCCAATGGTTTGTGGGAGTTTCATCGCATCAGCATTCCGTTTTTGCTAGTGTGCGCGGCTTCGGCGGCTTTGTTGCGCTTGGGGTGAGTTCTCGCAGATGGCTGCAGTGCGAAGCCGTTCAGTCGATGGGCCGTCTCTCGCAACTATGCGCACCAGGGAATCATTCAAGCGGAACAGCACCTACAGTGAGTTGTCCGCACCGGTGTCCAAATCGTCGGCATGCTAACCTTCGGTCCGGCGGCCGCGAATGTTGTCACCGGCGCCCATAACGCCACCGGCAATGGCGCCTTCCACGCCGGCGCGCGCCACGCCGTCCGAGATGTCTTTGCCCTCGGCATGGTTCTGCCACATCTGCTCTGGGGTGGACTGGGGCGGCTCCTGCAGCACAGACTCGGATACCATGCCGCCGGCAACCCGCCCGGCCAAAGATCTGCCGGCGCCCTCCGCCAGCCGGCCCTTGCCTGCGTTGACGATAGCAGTTTCTGCCGTTTCCAGGCCCAGCTTGTTGGCCACCGGGCCGCCGATGGCGCCCAGCGCACCGGTGCCAACACCAGCGCCCAGGGACGCCAGCGCGTTCTTTGTTGGTCGTCACCCTCTTACTGGGCCATCTGCTGCCCCGTAAGGCTCTGTAAGACAACCCCCTATAGAATGTTGTCTTTTGTTACGAGTACAACATGAAGAAGTTATTCTTGGCCTCCATCATCTTCACATCCGCGCTGATTTCGGGATGTACTGCTCCGCCGCCAGTGAATTTCTCGGTGCCTGATGTTGGCGTGTCCACCAAGAAAATTGATGCTGAAGTCAAAGCCATCACAGTGACGCTTGCCCGCCCGGACGAGAAAAAAGGCGACCTACCAGCTGGCATTGAGGGGATTACAACCCTGTGGAAAGAGGCTCTGCAAGAGGCGCTGGACCGGATGGCCATCTTTAAGGATGACTCCAAAAACAAGGTCAGCATTCAGGTGAAAATCCTTGCGTTCGAAGTTCCAGCCTTTGGTTTCGAGATGACTTCAAAGTCAATTGCTCGGTACGAAGTTATTGACCGCGCGACTGGTAGCATCATCTACACACAAGATATCGCCGCTGAAGGGGTTGTGCCTGCGACACATGCCTATTTGGGGGTGACACGCGTGCGCGAATCTATCAATCGGGCAGCTCAAAACAACATCAAAACATTCCTGCAGGCAGTTGAGAGCGTTGATATTGAAAAACCAATGTTCCCAGCTGAGAAGAAATGAGCAAGCGACTTCTATCTCTGGCCTTAGTAGGATTGTTGGTTGGTTGTGCCAACACAACTGATCCCAGTACCTACTCTGTTGGCTCCGTAGGTCAGGTCAACCGTAGTGTGTCTGGCATCATTGTGAGCGCTAGACCTGTGACGATCAACGCCAACACCGGGGCCGGAGCTGGCGTCGGTGGCGTCGCAGGAGCAGTAGCTGGCTCCTCCATTGGCGGCGGCACCAGAGCGCATGCTTTGGGTGCCATTGGAGGCGCAGTGGCGGGCGCTCTTGTCGGCGCGGCCATCGAGCAAAACAGTTCTCAACTGTCTGGCATGGAGTATGTGGTTTCGACGTCTAACGGATCTTTGCTGACAATCACTCAAGGCTCCGAGCCCGCGTACAGAGAGAATGATCGCGTGATCATTCTGTATGGCAGCCCAGCCCGGCTTATCAAAGATCCTCGGCCGTGACTAGCTGATTCCTACCCCGCTGCGATGCCGGCGGGGACGCCAACCACCGCACCCAGAATTTGCAACGCCATAAGTCTATTGGGCAATGTCAAGACTGGTAAACGAGGCGGGGTGCCAATGCGATACGAAGATAAGATGAGACTCGTAACAACTGGAGACATTTCAAGAAATTAGTACTCATCGCAATGGCCTTTGCAGCTGCTTCAGCCGCACACGCGGGCACTACTCCAACCTCTAATGGATCGTCAGCACTGTCAGTTTCTGGGATAGGTTCAGCTGCGTTCATGACCTTTGAAGCGGCGGGACGCAAGGGAAGCAAGCGCGTAGGGGGCACCCGCCGCAGCGGCAAGGGTGGTAAGTACGTTGGCGGACGAAAATAAGCCCAGCCCGCAACCTCTCAGGCAACATCCCTCACCCGAGGGATTTTTCACCCCCGCCTAGCTGGCGACCTCGTGAAATGCGATGTCGTCCACCCCACCCCAGCAGCCCGCAGAAGCGGGCTTTTTTGCGCCTGCACTCAAGGCACATACGTGTTTCCCCTATCACTCATTTCAAGGATTGACGACCTGATACAAATTGTTAACAATTTCCAGTTGTCAAAATTTGATCCACTAGGGAGAAGACGATGTCTAAAAAGCCGTACACCGTGACAATGCAAAAGCTGAATAATTGGTATCGCACCAACACGCAATTCATTGTCGCTGGCCTTATGGCAGCATCGCTATCCGTTCCAGTATCAGCCGCGCCTTTTGCTACAACATATACCGGACAAATCACCAGGAGCGACTTTCCTGAAATTATCGCCGACCAGAGCTACACCATAACTTTTGTTTTCGATAACGGCGCAAGCAGTTCAGCATCGCAAACTTGGAGCATCAATAATCTAACCTGCACAATCTGGCGGTTCAATGATGCGCGTAACGTAGTATTTACGCAAAACCTGCTAGATTCGCCTCCTTCAACCGCTGATGGCAGTGTGAACACCGATGCGACAGGAGCGCTCACGAGCATGTTCGGACGGGTACTTGGAAGCGAGGTTGATGGGGGAAAATTCACCACCATAGGGCTAAGCCTTTCAGGCGTGAAATGGTTTGCTAATTCTCTGAATCGTGTTCTATATAACTTCGACCAAAGCCAAGGTGTCGGCGATCTGACCGGTGGCGTTCAAATGGCTCCAAATTACTGGAGCTCACCCGAACCTTTCGGAGGTGCTTGCGACGGCTCTGTGATGATCACCAGCACTGCTCTGCCCACAGCAGTAGTGAACCAGCCTTACACCACAACTCTAGAGGCCAGCGGTGGTGAGATGCCCTTAGAGTGGTCGGCCTCTGGCCTGCCGGACGGACTAATTATCGATTCTGCTAGCGGAGTGATTAGCGGTACGCCAACTTCACCGGGAACCGCAACCGTCACGGTGGTTGTAACCGATCACGCATCTCGTCAGCACGCTACTACCCTGAATCTCGTTGTGGATCCGCTCGACCTCACTTTTGTTGGAGCTGGTCCAAACATAACGCTCGCTGGCGGCGTCGTTGCAGCAGCGTATTCTCAGCCGCTGAAGGTAACAGGCGGTTTGCCTCCATATACCTTCTCCGTGACGGGCGAGCTGCCACCTGGGCTAGCTCTCGACACAGCAACCGGCATCATTTCCGGGACGCCCACGACCACTGGCACTTACAGCTTCTCGGTCATGGCCATGGATAGCGCGGTGCAACCAACACTGGCTCTCAAGGCGGTCCACGTAGCTGAGCAAACCTTCACCATCGTGATCACTGCCGCGCCTGTGCCTCAAGCTAGTGTTGCGTGCGCACCATCGGAGTTGACCGATTCGGCCAACCAAGTCAGCACCTGTACAGTGACACTGAGCCCAGCGCCCACTCAAGCCATGAGCATCAATCTTGTTCTGCCAGCCGGGAGCCCACGCTACAGCACTAGCTGTGTATCACCCATCACCATAGCGGCCAACGAAACTACCGCCGCCTGCACCATCACTGCTACCGAAAATACGGTGGCTGGTGATGGAAACGTCACAGCTGAGCTATCCATTGCTCCGCCAACAGTTGTTGATGCGTACAGCGTGTCAGGCTCGCCTGCCCAGGTGGTTATCAAAGACGACGACAAGCCTGTGGTTGCAGCAGCCACTCCAGTCCCTACGCTGGGCGGCATTGGTCTGCTGCTGCTCTCGGGGCTGGTTGCTGGGTCCATGGGCCTCATGCGCCGGCGCAAATCGAACTGATCGCGAGCCCTCTTCGGAGGGCTTTTTTACGCCCTCAAAGTCGATAAAAGAGCTAGCAAAACCACCGCAGCCCCCATCGAGAAGCATCCGACCGCCCGCATGCAGCAAAATGGAGCCTAGCAAGAATTCCGATGGTGCGAAGGACCAGTCGCGGGGATGGTAGCCAGAAATTCTCTGGCGACCAAACGCTTCCACACATCATTGATTAATAGAAAGATATTGTTATGCGCATAGCCACGTGGAACGTCAATTCCCTCTCCGTCCGTCTGCCGCAGGTGCTGGAATGGCTGGCCGCCAACCCGGTCGATGTGCTGGGCCTGCAAGAGCTCAAGCTCACCGACGACAAGTTTCCGCATGAGGCTTTGGCGGAGGCCGGCTACCAGGCGGTGGCGTTTGGCCAGAAGACCTACAACGGCGTGGCCCTGCTCAGCCGGGGCGAGCTCAAGGATGTGGTGCGCGCCAACCCGCAGTTTGCCGATGAACAGTCGCGCATCATTGCCGGCACGGTGGCCAGCCCGGCTGGCGATATCCGCGTGATCAACTGCTATTTCGTCAACGGCCAGGAACCGGGTTCGGACAAGTTTGCCTACAAGCTGCGCTGGCTCTCGGGACTGGAAGCCTATGTGAAGGCCGAGATGGCCTTGCACCCGCGCCTGGTGCTGGTGGGCGACTTCAATGTGGCACCGGAAGACCGCGACAGCTATGATCCCGATGGCTTGCGCGACACCATCCACCACACCAAGGAAGAGCGTGACGCCTTCCAGGGCCTGCTCGCCTTGGGCTTGACCGATGCCTACCGCCTGTTTGAGCAGCCCGAGAAAAGCTATAGCTGGTGGGACTACCGCATGCTGGGCTTCCAGAAGAACCGGGGCCTGCGCATTGACCATATCCTGGTGAGCGAAGCGCTCAAGGGCTCGGTGAGCGCCTGCACGATTGACCGCGCGCCGCGCAAGAACAAGCAGCCCAGCGACCATGCACCGGTGGTGGTGACCTTGGGCTGATCTGGCCTCCAACCCACACAAAAAAACGGGCCGCAGCCCGTTTTTTGTTGTCTCTACTACGCGCTGAGCGCAGCATCCAGATCAAGCCTTGCCGTTGGTCTCCGGCAGCGCATGCATCGCCAGCGCAGCCTCGGCATCGAGCTTGCGGCTCAGCGCTTCGGCCTCTTCTTCGGACAGCAGTTCGCCCTCCCACTTCGCAACCACGGCAGAGGCCAGCGAGTTGCCGACGGCATTGGTCGCAGAGCGGCCCATGTCCAGGAAGGTGTCGATGCCCAGGATCAGCAGCAGGCCGGCCTCAGGGATGTTGAAGTGGCTCAAGGTGGCAGCAATCACCACCAGCGAGGCGCGCGGCACGCCGGCAATCCCCTTGGAGGTGAGCATCAGCACCAGCAGCATGGTGATCTGCGTGCCCAAGGACAGCTCGATGCCATAGGCCTGTGCGATGAACAAGGTCGCAAAGGTGCAGTACATCATCGAGCCATCGAGGTTGAAGGAGTAGCCCATGGGCATGACAAAGCTCGAGATCTTGCGCTTGACGCCAAAGCGGTCGAGCGCGTCGAGGATCTTGGGATAGGCGGCCTCGGAGCTGGCGGTGGCAAAGGAGACCATGAAGGCTTCCTTGATCAAGGTCAGCAGCTTGAACACGCGCTTGCCCAGGAAGGCCATACCTGCCAGCACCAGCAGCGACCACAGGATGAACAGGCCCAGGTAGAACTCACCCATGAACACGGCGAACTTCAGCAGAATGCCCAGGCCATTGATGGCCACGGTCGAAGCCATGGCCGACAGCACTGCCAGTGGCGCGAGCTTCATCACATAGCCGGTGATCTTGAGCATCACATGCGAGAGCTCATCGATGGCGGCCAGCAAGGTCTTGGCCTTGTCGCCCAGCGCAGCCATGGCCACGCCGAAGAACATCGAGAACACGACAATCTGCAGAATCTCGTTGTTTGCCATGGCTTCGGCAAACGATTTGGGCACCGTGTGGTTGATGAACTCGCGCAACGTGAACTTGCCGGTGGCGAGGTTGGTGGCCGCGCTCACGTCCGGCAGCGGCAGGCCGAGGTTGGCGCCGGGCTGCAGCACATTGGCCAGCACCATGCCCAACAGCAGCGACACCAAGGATGCGGTGAGGAACCACATCATCGCCTTGAAAAACACCCGGCCCACCGATGCGGCATCGCCCATGTGCGCAATGCCCACGACCAGGGTCGAGAACACCAGCGGCCCGATCAGCATCTTGATCAGCCGCAGGAACACATCGGAGACGATGGAGATGTAGCCGGCAATATCCTTGGCGGCGGCTGCATCACCGGCGCTTGCGTTGACTGCGTAGCCCAGCGCAATGCCAGCCAGCATCGCCGCCAAAATCCACAGCGCGGACGAAGAGCCCTTTTTGCCCGTGAGAGCCATAACCAATACCTTTGATGTGTGTGATTTATGGTGCTGTCCAGGGCGCTGCGGGCCTCTTGTGCGGCACACCAGCACGGGGGCCATGCTGGAGGGAGTGCGCCATGACCAGCCCGGGCAGGCTGGCTGCCGGGTGAAGGTGGTAAATCCGCTGCACAAGGAAAGAGCGATGAGGCTGCCTTGGACGGCAGGATTGCAGGTTCTGCGGGCCCGATTGTAGCCGCAAGTTTTTGCGGCTGAGCGCGCCCAACCCGAGAAAGTGGGCGCCTACATGGAGTTTTTTTCCCAATTCACGGGAATTTTGCGCGGCTACCCAGCAAGTTTCAGCGGGCCGCAGGCGGGTGCGTTGCCGGCCTTCCCCACTGTGGATCGACGCTTTGTACGAGCCTATTGAGAGACAACCGTGCTAGCGGGCGCGGGCGTCCTGCATGTGCTGCAGCTCATCGGTATAGCGGCGCAGCTGCTGCGCCTGCGCTTGCAGCAGGGGACGCACCTCCAGTGGCAAGGCCGATTCCAGCACGCGCTGGTAGCGCTCGGCCACCAGCACCAGGCACAGATTGCATTCGGCGATCAGGTCACGGTCGCTGTGGAGGTTGGCCCGCTGCTTGAATTCGGTCCAGCGGCGGTGCATGCGGCCTGCCGCGCTGAGCCCGGGCCGCTCCACCAGCGGGCTGGGCTCGGCCAGCTGCAACTGCACGTCCTGCAGCTGCCAGTCCATCGCACGGAAGTGCTCGGCCAGCGCATACAAGTGGCTGCGCAACGCAATGGCTCGCGCTTGCTCGCTGCCTGCTACCAGACACTCCTCACAATCAGCCAGGCCTTGCTGCAGCACGCGTACCGCATGCTGCACCTCCGCGCCAGACAACTGCTCGCCCTCCAGACCGCTGATCGCATGCTCATACGCGGCGCGGGCGATGGCGCTCGCCTCGGGCCAATCCATGGGGTTGCTGCCGCGTACGTGCTGCCACTGCACTTCAAGCTGGTTGACCAACGCGTCAAAGCCTGAAGGGTTGCGCTGTGCTGCATACCAGCCCAGTGCCAGCGCCGGGCGGTAGGCCTCGAAGGGCTGACCCGCCACATAAAAATCCATGCTCTGGTAGTGGCTGCGCCAGTAGCTGTCTTCCCGCGCCGGATTGCCCCACAAGGCCTTGGCCTTGGGTGGCAGGCCACCAGCCATTGCGCCGTGCAGTGCATCGCCCGCCAGATGGGCCATGCCACTGGCGGTGGACGCTGCCAGCCGCAAGGTATTGAACAGCGCCGAGCGCTGGCGGCCAATGCGTTCAGGCGAATTGCGGTACGCCTGGGCCGAAAACACCGAAGTCATCTTTTGCATGGAGAGCATCACCGGGCAGACAGGGAATCACCCATTGTGGCACGGTTCAAACCGCAGCCGTGGCAGGTGTCTGTAAGCCAAACCGCCGCCTGGGGAGGCGGCGGTTTATCGGGGGATCCCAGGTTGCGCTGCCTCAATCGTCACTAGCCGACAGCCCCAGCTCCTGGATCTTGCGGGTGATGGTGTTGCGGCCAATGCCCAGACGCTGGGCTGCCTCCATGCGCCGGCCATGGGTTGCGGCCAGCGCGCTTTTGATCAGCTGCGATTCGAAGCGGCGGCTGAGCACATCCCAGACCTCGGTGCTGCCGGACTGCAGCAGCGCATCGGCCTCGCGCGCCAGATCGCCCTCCCAATCACCGGCCGCAGCTGCGCCGTGGATGGCACCGCTCGCGCTGCCATGGACGGGCATGGACAGGGCTGCGGGCTGGGCAGGCGGCTCAGCGGCGGCGGGCCGGTAGCTGTATTCCTGTGCGGGGGCCTGCACCGCAGGTGCCAGGCTAGGCATGCCCGCAGGGGCCAGCGCCGCCGCCGGTGTGGCCTGCAGCACTTCCGGCGGCAGATCCTGTGCGGAGACCCACTGCGCGGGCGCCATCACGGTGATCCAGTGGCAGATGTTCTCCAGCTGCCGCACATTGCCCGGAAAGGCGAACTGGGCCAGCTGGGTCAGTGCAGCTTCGGACAGCTGCTTGGGCTCTACCCCCAGTTGCTTGGCGCTGGCCGCCAGAAAGTGGCGCGCCAGCATTGGAATGTCCTCCTTGCGCTCACGCAGAGGCGGCAGGCGCAAGCGGATGACATTGAGGCGGTGGAACAAGTCTTCGCGGAACACGCCCTTGTGCACCCGGTCCTCCAGATTCTGGTGGGTCGCGGCAATCACGCGCACGTGGGACTTGACGGGCACATGGCCCCCCACGCGGTAGAAATGACCATCAGACAGCACGCGCAGCAGGCGGGTCTGCAGGTCAAACGGCATGTCACCGATTTCATCAAGGAACAGGGTGCCGCCCTCGGCCTGCTCAAAGCGGCCTCGGCGCTGGGTCTGGGCGCCAGTGAAGGCCCCACGCTCATGGCCAAACAGCTCGCTCTCGAGCAAATCCTTGGGTATGGCGGCCGTGTTGATGGCCACAAACGGGCCGCCCGCCACCGGCGAATGCTTGTGCAGCGCGCGTGCGACCAGCTCCTTGCCCGAGCCCGATTCGCCGGTCACCATGACCGTGACATTGCTTTGCGACAGCCGGCCGATGGCACGAAACACATCCTGCATCGCCGGGGCCTGGCCCAGCATCTCACCATTGCCGGCGGACTGCGACAGCTCTGGCGCCTGGCTCTCGCTTTGCTGCACGGCACGCTTGATCAGCTCCACCGCCTTGGGCAGGTCAAAGGGCTTGGGCAGGTATTCAAATGCGCCGCGCTGGAAGGCCGAGACGGCGCTGTCCAGATCCGAGTAGGCGGTCATGATGATGACCGGCAGCTGCGGGTGGTCCTCATGCACTTGTTCCAGCAGTTGCAGGCCATTGCCGCCTGGCATGCGGATGTCGCTGACCAACACCGACGGGGCCAGTGCCTGGTCGCTCACGCTTTCAAAGGCTTCCAGTACTTCCTTGGGATGCACAAAGCTGCGCGTGGGCAGCTGCTCGCGGGCGAGTGCCTTTTCCAGTACGAATCGGATCGACGGGTCATCATCCACTATCCAGATTGGTTTCATTGTCGCTATCACCCTACCCTTACAGTTCTACATACCGTGGTCCTGCAGCAAGGGATGCGATCTGCACCCTAGTCTGTCAACGGCAGCATGATGCGGAAATCCGTGCGTCCAGGCTCGCTCTCGCATTCGATAAGGCCTTCGTGCCGCTGCACAAAGGTCTGCGCCAAAGGCAAACCCAGGCCCGTGCCGCCATCACGTCCGGTCACCAAGGGGTAGAAGATCCGCTCCTTGATGTCCGGCTCGATGCCAGGACCGTTGTCAATGACATGCAATTCCAGTGCCAACTTGTGCCGCTTGCGGCCCAGGGTCAACTGCCGGGCAATGCGTGTACGCAAGGTGATGCGTGCATTGTCCTGCGCCATCTGCGGCACCAGCACCTGTGCTGCATTCTGCACAATGTTCAGCAATGCCTGAATCAACTGCTCGCGATCGCCCCGGATTTCGGGCAGCGAGGTGTCGTAATCACGCTCAATGCGCAGGCCTTGCGGGTATTCCAGCAACACCAGCTGGCAGACACGCTCGCAGACCTCGTGGATATTGACATCGCCGACCGTGTGCGGATGGCGGTGTGGCGCAAGCAAACGGTCGACCAGCGCCTGCAGGCGGTCGGCCTCATGGATGATGACGTCGGTGTATTCCTTGAGCTGGGCATCGGGCAGCTCCAGCTCCAGCAGCTGGGCAGCACCGCGTATGCCACCCAGCGGGTTCTTGATCTCATGGGCAAGGTTGCGTATCAACTCCTTGTTGGCCAACGCCTGCTCGCGCACGCGCTCCTCGCGATCCTGGCGCACCTGCTGCTCCAGCGGCCACAGCTCCACCAGAATGCTCTCCTCCTCTTCCCACCATGAGAGGTTGGCATGCACCGGAAAGGAGTCCTGCAGGCTGCGCCGCAACTGCGCCTCGAAGCGCAGCGACGAGAAGCGCTGCGCCCGCGCATCGACCAGGGCCTTGTGGACCAGTTCGTCATCCTGAAAAAAACCGCCGAAGTAATGCCCCAGGATGCTTTTGCGCGAGACGCCCAGCGCGTTCTCCAGGGCTGCATTGACCCGTTCAGCGGCGCCGTCGAGACGAATCACGGCGACCAGGGTGGCGATATGTTCCAGCGCCTGCCATTCACGATCGATGGCACGGAGGTCAGACATGGGGTGTGCCCAGAAAGGTAGAAGCCCTGATTATGGGGCCGGCAAGCGCTGGAGCTCGCGCTGAATGCCAGCGATATCGCTGTCGTTGCGCGCGATTTCCTGCTTCAAATCTTCCACGCGCTTGGTGTAGAAGGCGGGGTTGCGCATCTCCAAGGCGTTTTTCTCAGGCTCGCCATTGTTGTACTCGCGCGCCAACGCGGTCTTCTTGTCCTGGGCTTTTTTCAGCTCTGTCTCCAGGATGAGGCGCGCGTCGGAATCGCGGGCGCGGCCATCGGCCGTGGTAGAGCGTGGCGCGGGTGTGGCGGCAGCGGGTGCACGCGCGGGGCGTGGCGCAGCGGCCGGGGCATTTGGTGCGGGTGCCGGGCTGGCAGCGGGCGTGTGCGGGCGTGTGCCTTGCACGACGGTGACGTTGGCGCCTTCCACCACGGCACAGCCTTTTTGCCGCGCCTTGGCCACATCGTTGGTGTATTCATTGCCACAGCGGTAAATGCGATCTTGCGCCACCGCGCCTTGCGCACATGCCACTGCCACCATCAAAAACAACAACTTTGTATGCATAACCCCGTTTCGCCCGTTCGCTCCACTTTGCCTTTAAACCCGTGACAGCCTTTAGCGACTTTGCACGATGACCCCTCTGCAACCCGCAGTGTAGCTACAAAGGAGGTCGATCACGCCGAACAGTTCCTGCTGTTACAGATTCGCCGCAAGCCGCCAACGCCAGCGCGGCGGACCCCTGATAAAAAACGACCTGCCACCTTGGAAGGTTGACAGGTCGCTTTGTCCAGCCTGACCAGGCCGAAAAGCCTGGCGGGAACGGGTTTACAGCGAGTAGTACATATCGTATTCGACAGGGTGCACCGCTTGGCGGAAGCGGGTCACTTCGCCCATCTTCAGCTCGATGTAGGCATCCAGCATGCTGTCGCTGAACACACCGCCCTTGGTCAGGAAGGCGCGGTCGGCATCCAATGCTTCCAGGGCCTGGTCCAGGCTGTGGCACACGGTGGGGACCAGCTTGTCTTCTTCCGGAGGCAGATGGTACAGGTCCTTGGTGGCAGCTTCGCCTGGATGGATCTTGTTTTCCACGCCATCCAGACCGGCCATCAGCAACGCTGCGAAACCCAGGTAGGGGTTCATCAGTGGATCGGGGAAACGTGCTTCCACGCGGCGGCCCTTGGGGTTGCTCACGTAAGGAATACGGATCGATGCCGAGCGGTTCTTGGCCGAGTAAGCCAGCTTCACAGGCGCCTCGAAACCAGGAACCAGGCGCTTGTAGCTGTTGGTGCCAGGGTTGGTGATGGCGTTCAGTGCACGGGCGTGCTTGATGATGCCGCCGATGTAGTACAGCGCGAAATCGGACAGACCGGCATAGCCGTCACCGGCAAACAGGTTCTTGCCGTCTTTCCACACGGACTGGTGCACGTGCATGCCCGAGCCGTTGTCGCCCGAATAGGGCTTGGGCATGAAGGTTGCGGTCTTGCCGTAGGTGTCCGCCACGTTCCAGATCACGTACTTCTGCACCTGGGTCCAGTCTGCACGCTCCACCAGCGTGGAGAAGCGGGTGCCCAGTTCGTTCTGGCCAGCGCCGGCCACTTCGTGGTGGAACACTTCGACGGGAATGCCCAGCGACTCGAGCAGCAGGGACATTTCAGCGCGCATGTCCTGGGTGCTGTCCACGGGAGGCACGGGAAAGTAGCCACCCTTGACGCGTGGACGGTGACCACGGTTGCCATTGTCGAACTTGGCGCCGCTGTTCCAGGGAGCTTCGTATTCTTCGATGTCGAAGAACGGGTTGTTGGGTTCGGTGCTCCAACGCACGCCGTCGAAGATGAAGAATTCTGGCTCTGGACCGAAATAGGCGGTATCGCCCAGGCCCGATGCCTTCAGGTAGGCTTCAGCGCGCTTGGCCACCGAACGTGGATCGCGGTCATAGGCCTTGCCGTCACCGGGCTCGATCACGTCGCACTGCAGGAACATCGTGGTTTCGTCAAAGAACGGATCGATGTTGGCCGTGTTGGGATCGGGCATCAGCAGCATGTCGGAGGCTTCAATCCCCTTCCAGCCAGCGATGGAGGAGCCATCAAACGCGTGGCCCGAGGTGAACTTGTCTTCGTCAAAGTGCGAGATAGGCACCGTGACGTGCTGTTCCTTGCCACGGGTGTCGGTGAAACGCAGATCAACGAACTTGACCTCGTTCTCGTCCAACATGCTCATCACATCTGCAACGCTCTTGGCCATCTAATGCTCCAAAGAAAATCGTGAATAAAAAGGGCTGTGCCAAGACTAAAGCAGTTTACGTGCCAGTTTTGTGACATGCCCATGCCGACCGGGAAAAGCGGGCTTGGCGAATGCCCCTGCATCCGTACTGTGCCCAAAGGCAGACTGTACCGCGCTTTTGCCCTACCCCCAGAGGGACGCTGATGATTTTGCAGCCGGCGGCCCAGATCCGTGCAGCGCAAGGAGTAGATGCGGCATCGGCACCAAAATGGTGCAAAGCAGGGGTGACCTAACGTGAGAAGCGTTAGTGCACCAAAATGGGTATTTGCGCACTACATTGGTGCGTCTCAAGCAGAGATAGAGGCTGTGCGCCTGCCGGCCTCCGCGCCCTGCCCCGCCCAGACCCCTACATCGCATCTCCGGAGTCTGGCACTCGCACACCATCGGTTTTGCCGCGCAGCGCGGGCTCCGTCACCGGCAGCTGTGCGCCCGGATCTCCATTGGCAATCCGCAGCTGCTGCAGCGCAGCCAGGCAGAAATGGATGAACCACAGCGAGGAAAACGCAAAGGTGATCGCATAGATCCATACGGCGATCGGAATCAGCACCACAAAGCCAATCGTGAAGACCATGCCCGAGGCCCAGACGACGCTGGGCGCGATGCCGATATAGCCGGAGATGATGCCCATCAGCAGCAGCGGCCAGCGGTGGCGCTGCAGGAGGGTGTCGCGTTCGGCCTTGCTGGCATGGTCGGCCAGCGCATCCACACTCATCACGCGGTAGGTGAGCCAGCCCCAGATGACGGGAGGCACAATCAGCACCAAAGGGGGGATCAGCCACAGCGGCATCGTCACGACAAAGGCCACGACGGCCACTGCCGAGGTGCTCAGGGCCCAGAGCACACTGGTCACCAGGCCCATGCCTTTTTTCTTCTCCAAAAGGGGGAAGCGCTGCTCGGTCACCATATTGACCAGCGCGGGCGTCATCAGCAGTGCAATCACCAGCAGCGCAACCACCGCTGCCACGGGCGTGATCAGGATCAGCACCACAAAGGGCGCGATGCCCGCTGCAAAACCCTCGGTGCCGCTGCTGCCAAACCAGCTGAACACCGTGCGCAGCCAGCCAATGGTCTCCACCCAGTGCTGCATGGTCGCGACTGCGCCCGACCAGAAGAAATAGCTCCAGCCCCCCAGAGCCACCAACATCACCACCAGCGGCAAGATGGATAGCAGCATCACACGCGGACGGAAGCAATAGGCGGCAGCGCGCCAGAAAGCATCAAACATCAGGCTGGAGCCGGCAGACGCTGAGGGCATGGGTGAACTCCTTGTAGGTTTCAGCGGCACCGCAGGACAGGGAATCGCCCTCTGCGGCAGCGGATGGCAGGCATGGACTTCGCTTCAGGCACGGCCCAGCAACCGCAACAGACCACGCCACTGCTGGCTCCAAAAACCGCGCCCGTAATCGCGCAACTGCCCGTGGCGGTTGGGCTGCACCTGGTCACGGATACCGGTGGGGTCATAGCGTAGCTCAAAGTTGGCAGTGCCAAAAAGCATATCCCACCATGGCAGCAGTACACCAAAATTACAGCCCCCCAATCGGGTACGGGGCACGGCCTCTCCGGCCTGGACGGCGGGGCTGGGCGCCGCAGAAGACGTAGGTGACTCGTGGCCAATGCCGATGGCATGGTGGCGGCGGTGAAAGCGCGGGCTGATCCACAGGCGCTCACCCAGGCGGCCGAACCACAGGCGCAGGTTGGCGTGCTGCAGGCTTTCGCTCAGCTGGGTGATGGCGACAATCGCGACGAACTGGCTGGGCGCCACACCGATCAAGACGGCGACAAACACCAAAATACTGTCATGCACCAGGTCATCGAGCAGGTGGTTGCGGTTGTCGCTCCACATCGTCATCTGCCGCTGGGAATGGTGCAAGGCATGCAGCCGCCACCACCAGACAAACTGGTGCTGGCCCCGGTGAATCCAGTACGCGACGAAGTCGAACACCACCAGGTAGATCAGCAGGCTTACCCAGCCCAGGTCCGTGACACCAGGCCAGAGTGCATCCAGATGCCAGGTCTCAAAACCGCGCACGCGCAGTGCGCCCACCACCATGTCCCACAGCGGATCGATGGTGAAGAACAAGGCCAGACGGAACAGACCCAGGCGATGGATAAAGGTGTAGAGCATGTCCACACGGATCGCATGCCGATCGGTCACCGCCTCGACGGGCCGCCAGCGCTGCAGCGGCGCGATGACCAGGACCATGATGACGATCTGCAGGCAACCGACCAAGAACCAGCCCGCTGCCGTATAGCCATCTTCCAGGTAGCTGGCAAGGCCCAGGTTGAACAGCAGCGGCTGCAGCAGCTGCTCGAACAGCCACTGCTGCGCGTTATCAAAAAGCGTGCTGAGAAATTCCATGGCAAACCATTAGTGCGAATCGGGCTTCCAGCGCTGCAGCCAGTGTGCGCTACCGCGCGCGCTTTCAGCCACCATGCTGACGAATCCAATCCTTGTATTGCGGATGCTCACGCAAGGTGGCAAAACAAAATCCCTTGGCCTGCAGACCTTCGATCAGCGGCTGCAGTACGGCCGGCGCCCAAGGGTCCTTGCGGTCCCAGATGCCCAGGTGGGCCAGCAAGATATCGCCAGGGCGGATGTCGCGGAGCGCCTGGTTCAGCAGCTGCTGGTTGGGGTATTGGTCGCTGGGCAGTTCATCACCCAGAAAGCCCGCCGGCGACCAACCCACATGCGCATAGCCGCAGCCCTTCGCGGCGGCTATCAGGCTGGGTGAGGTCTTGCCACCCGGCGCGCGAAACAGCGGCAAGGGCTTGACGCCAGTGATCCTGGCCAGACGGTCTTCCGATTGCTGGATCTGCGCGCAGTACTGCGCGGCCGTCCATTCAAAGCGTTGCCCGGCCTGCGGGCCTTGTGAAGGCTGCACTTTGAACCGGGGCGCAGCGCCTGTCGGCACTTTGACATCGCCACGCCAGTAGGTGTGGTCCCAGGTGTGGGAGGCAAAGGCATGGCCTTCTGCCGCGCGCGCACGCCACCAGGGCGCCCAGTGGTCACCCAGGCTGCCATCGCCCTCCTTGGTGCGTTCATTGGCCGCAAAGAAGGTGACCTTGACCTGCGTCTTGTGCAGAACCTCGGCGATCTGGTTGGCCACCCCCATGTGGCCAGTGTCCAAGGTCAGATAGACGGGCTTGCTGCAGCTCGCTCCTGCAGCGGCCGCTGCGGCAGGCGCTGAAGCAGCAGGCTGGGCAAAGGCAACGGCGCTGCCCAAATGGGCGGCCAGAAGCCAGAAAAATGTGCTGCGCATGGCGTGGCTATCCCCTCTGCGGCTGACTCAACGATGCACTAGCGCGGTGCGTGGTCCAGCACCCAGATGCCGTGCGGCGATTTGCCTACCTTGACCTGGTTGACCACCTTGCGCTCAACCGTGTCGATCACACTCATCTTGCCTGCCCAGCGCGAACTGAGGTAGATGTAGCGGCCGTCCGGGCTCACATCCATGCAGTCGGGGCCGCTGGGTCCAGGGTAGCGGTCGACCACCTTCTGGCTCACCATGTCGAGCTTGCTGATGGTATTGGCCACCCGGTTGCTGACGAAAAGATGGCGGCCATCGCCGGTCGCGCGGAAGGCGTGCGCACCCTTGTCGGTCTTGATCGTGTTGACCAGCCGGGGCTCGGCGCCACTGACGTCGAACACCTGAACGCCGTCACTGCCGGTGAGCGCAATGAACACGAATTTATCGTCCGGGCTTCCATACAGATCGGCCGGCATCTGCCCCGTCTTGGTGCGCCACTTGAGGGTCTGTGTGGCTATGTCGATCGCCACCAGCTCGTCGCTGTCCTGCATCGTCGAGTAGATCGTTGTGCTCTTGCTGTCAATCCACAGGTGGCTCGGGGTTTTGCCTGTCGCTATGCGCTTGGCCAGCTTGGGTTCCTGCCCATCCCAACGGTAGATGTCGATATGGTTGAGACGATTGGCGGCGGTAACGAACCACTTCATGTCCGGCGAAAAACGCAGGTGGTAGGGATCGGAAATACCCTGGATCACGCGCTGCACCTCCGCTGTCTTGGGATCGACAAAGGTCAGCGAATCACCGGTGGCATTGGCCACGATCACCGACTTGCTGTCCGGCGTCAGGTACAGGTGATGCGGCTCCTTGCCGGTGGGAATGCGCTTGACCTCTTTCCAGGTCGCCGGATCGATGACGCTGATGCTGGCATCGAGGGAATTGAGCACAAGGATCGGGTTGGCAGCATGCACCGCAGTGGCTGCAAGGGCCATCACCGCGACCAGAGAACGGACAAAAACGAGGGGCTTCACAAGCGATTCCTACTAGTAACGCAGCGAGTGTAGCTGCCTGCGATAAATGGCAGCACCGCTTGGGGGCGATTGGCGATGTAAATAATCGTTGAACTTGCGCCAAAGCCACACAAGGTCAAAAACCGTCAGGGCTTGAGCAGTGCCAGCTCTTCGGCAGTGAGCCAGCGCCACTCACCCGGCTTGAGCTCGTCCGTCAGAACCAGACCGCCAATCTGGGCCCGGTGCAGCCCTTCCACACGGTTGCCCACCGCCGCCAACATGCGTTTGACCTGGTGGTACTTGCCTTCGGTCAGGGTCAGATCCAAGGTATTGTCGCCCGTCTTCACGCAGGCAGCAGCCTTCACGGGCTTGGGGTCGTCATCCAGCACCACGCCTGCCAACAGACGCTCGACCTGCTGCTCGGTGACCGCATGCTTGGCCGTCACCTGGTAGCGCTTGGGAACATGCTTTTTGGGGGAGCTCATGCGATGGATAAACTGGCCATCATCGCTGAGCAGCAGCATGCCGGTGGTGTCCTGGTCCAACCGACCCACCGCCTGCAGACCCTGAATGGCATTCTTGTTGGGCCTGGTCCGCAATGGCACCGGCAGCAGGCTGTAGATACTTGGGTAGGCCGACGGCTTTTGCGAGCATTCGGTACCCGCAGGCTTGTTCAACAGCACATAGCCCAGTGCATGGTATTCCCACTCCACGCCCTGGACCTTGAAGCGCAGGCCATCCGGCTCCACCTCGGCGGTCGAGTCGGTGACGGACAGCCATTCGTTCGCCTGTGCATCCCACAACTGCACCCAGCCTTGCTGCACCAAGCCGGAGCACACGCGGCGTACACCAAAACCCTGCGAATACAACATATCCTGCAACTGCATCACAACCTCTACAAGCGAGCTGCAGACCGCTGCTGCAGCGAGATAAAAAGAAAAACCCCTCTACTCGGTAGAGCAGAGGGGTTGATCAGTATAAAAGCCTGACGATGACCTACTTTCACACGGGAATCCGCACTATCATCGGCGCGAAGTCGTTTCACTGTCCTGTTCGGGATGGGAAGGAGTGGTACCAACTTGCTATGGTCATCAGGCATAACTTTTTGCTTTGCTGCCAGGTTTGTTAGGCAGCGCAGCGAATTCATAGAGTCTTATCAGCTAAATTTGATTGCGCTTTGGGCATAACTGCAGTTGCAGTGTTTCTTTGCTTGGGCCCCCATCTAAGGGAGGGGCCGATCAAAGTTATAGGGTCAAGCCGCACGAGCAATTAGTATTGGTTAGCTTAACGCATTGCTGCGCTT